>JBIOIA010000169.1:0-4900 GCA_044449445.1 Gemmatimonadales bacterium | reverse complement strand
CTCGAAGAGCCCGCGCAAGTGGGCTCTTCGGTTTGTAGGACTGCGATTGCGCCCTGCACCAGGCCGCCCGATGAAGCGGTGGATACGTCGGGCGGTGTGCATCCTTCAATTCTACCGGTCCGAGCTAGATTCCGCCGCCGTGACACTCATCTCGATGACCGGTGCAGAGGTCCGCTTCGGCGCGCGGACGCTGCTCGAGAACGTCAGCTTCCAGGTCGGCGAGGGGGAGCGCTGGGGCATCGTCGGGCGCAATGGATCCGGCAAGACGACGCTGCTCAACTTGGTGATCGGCCGGCTCGAGCCGGACGCGGGCACGCTCGTCCGCAGGAGCGGCCTGCGCGTCGCGATGATGGACCAGCACCGCGAATTCGCCGGCGCCGGGACGGTGTGGGAGGCGGCATCCGGGCCGTTCGCCGAGCTGCTGGCGCTCGAGCAGTCGCTGCACGACCAGGCCGTGGCGCTCGGGGAGGCGGGCGCGAACGCGCTGCCGGCCGCGCTGGCGCGCTACGGACGCGACCTCGACCGGTTCCAGAGCGAGGGCGGCTACGAGATCGCGGCGCGCGTAGACGCGGTCCTCGCCGGCCTGGGCTTCGATCCCGAGGCCGCGCGCACGCAGCTCGTGGAGACGCTCTCGGGCGGCGAGCGTGGCCGGCTCGGCCTCGCGCAGCAGCTGGCCGCTCCAGCCGACATGCTGCTGCTCGACGAGCCGACCAATCACCTGGACCTCGACACCACGCGCTGGCTCGAGGAGTACCTGCGCGGGCAGTCGGAGGCCGTGATGCTCATCAGCCACGACCGCGCGCTGCTCGAGAACGTGTGCGACCACATGCTGCACGTCGAGGACCGGATGGCCGTGGCCTACGAGGGCGGTTACTCGCGGTTCGTCGCGCTGCGTGCCGAGCGCCGGCTCGCCGCGCAGCGCGCGTTCGACAAGCAGGCCACGGCGATCGCGAAGGAAGAGGAGTACATCCGCCGCAAGCTCGCGGGCCGTCACGCCGCGCAGGCCGTGGGCCGCCGCAAGCGCCTCAATCGCCTGCCGCGCCTCGGGCCGCCGCCGGGCACGGAAGGCGCGATGGCCGTGCGGTTCGAGACGAAGGAACGGGGCGGCGACCAGGTGATCGTCGTCGAGAAGGCGAACATCGCGTTCGGCGAGCGCGTCCTGCTCGACGACTTCACGAACATCGTGCGCCGCGGCGAGGTCATCGGCCTGATCGGCGCGAACGGCACGGGAAAGTCCACGCTGCTCAAGGCCATCACCGGCTCGCGGCCGCTCGAGGGCGGCAAGCTGCGCGTGCCCGATTCGATCAGCGTCGGCTACTACCGCCAGGACCTGGGCGAGGTGCCGAGGGACAAGACGCTGTTCGACATCATCTACGACCTGCGCGCCCAGTGGACGCGCGGCCAGGTGCAGGGCCACCTGGGCAAGTTCGGGTTCTCGGGCGACAGCGTGCTGCGCAAGGCGTCGACGCTCTCGGGTGGCGAGCTGGCGCGCGTCGCGCTCGCGATGCTCGAGCTCGAGCGCTCCAACCTGCTGGTGTTCGACGAACCGACCAACCACCTCGACGTCGAGTCCATCGAGGAGCTCGAGGACGCGATCGACGAGTTCGACGGCACGGTGCTGCTGGTGAGCCACGACCGCGCGCTGCTGCGCGCGCTGGTCACGCGGGTGTGGATCCTGCACGAGGGCCGGATCACGGACTACCCCGGCACGTTCGGCGAATGGGAGGCGGCGAGCGCCGAGCGCGCGCACGCGGCGCGGGTCGCCGCGCAGGAGGACGCGAAGGTGCGCGAGCTGAAGGAGCGCCAGAAGGTCCGCCGCACCGAGGAGGCGAAGCAGGATGACCGGGCCGCGAAGCGCGCGGCGAAGCAGGCGCTCGCGGCCGCCGAGGCGAAAATCACCGAGGTGGAGGGGCGGATCGCGGCGCTCCAGGTCGAGCTGGGCAACCCCGACCTCTACGGATCTCCGGAAGGCGTCAAGCGGAGCCTGGAGCTGGGCCGGCAGCTCGAGGCGACCAAGGCCGAGCTGGATCGCGCCTTCGCGGCGTGGGAGAACCTGACGGACGGCAAGGAGGGATGACTATGCTGGGCAGGATCGGGCAGATCGCGGTCAACGCGCGGGACATCGACCGGGCCACGGCCTTCTATCGTGACACGCTGGGCATGAAGTTCCTGTTCTCGGCGCCTCCCGGGATGGCGTTCTTCGATGCCGGCGGCACCTGGCTGATGCTGAGCCTGCCGAGCGCGCCGGAGTTCGATCATGCCAGCTCGATCCTCTATTTCGACGTGGCGGACATCAAGGCGACCCACCAGACGCTGAAGTCCCGCGGGGTCGAATTCCGCTCGGAGCCCCACATGCTCACTCGTATGGCGGGCAAGGAGCTGTGGCTCTCGGACTTCTACGATTCCGAGCGCAACACCCTGGCCCTGAGGAGCTGGGTTCAGGCCTAACCGACCCGCCAAGCGCCACGGCGGGGGCCGGTTAGATTCCCAGCCCGTGAGTACCCCCCCAGCCGGCCCGGACCACCCCGGTAACGGCCAGCGCCTGAGCCAGGCCGAGCGGCTGAAGTACTTCGTCTTCGGCAAGCCGCGCGACCTCCAGGACACGGGGCTGTTCCATCGCCTCGCGCTGATCCCGTTCCTGGCGTGGGTCGGCCTCGGCGCCGACGGACTGTCGAGCTCCTCCTACGGCCCCCAGGAGGCCTTCTATGCCCTGGGCGAGCACACCTTCCTGGCCGTGGGGCTGGTGGTCCTCATGGCGACCACCGTGCTGCTCATTTCGGCGGCGTACAGCCGGCTGATCGAGGAGTTCCCGACGGGCGGCGGCGGGTACGTCGTCGCCACCAAGCTGCTGGGCGAGCGGGCGGGCGTCGTGTCGGGTTCGGCGTTGCTCGTGGATTACATGCTCACGATCACCACGTCCATCGCCGCGGCGGGGGACGCGATCTTCAGCTTCCTGCCTCCCGATCTGCTGGCGTTCAAGCTCGGTTTCGAGATCCTGGCGATCGCGTTCCTGGTCATGATCAACATCCGTGGCGTGCGCGAGTCGGTCCTGATGCTGCTGCCGATCTTCCTGGTCTTCCTCGTGACCCACGTGCTGGTGATCGGCGGCGGCATCGCCGCGCACGCATCCCAGCTGACCACCACGGTGCACAGCGTGGGCTCCGGCTACCGGCACGGCGTCAGCGTACTGGGGCTGGGCGGGGTGGCGCTGGTCTTCCTGCGGGCGTACTCGCTGGGCGGCGGCACGTACACGGGGATCGAGGCGGTCAGCAACGGGCTGCCGATCATGCGCGAGCCCAGGGTCCAGACCGGCAAGCGCACCATGTTCTACATGGCGACCTCGCTGGCCTTCACGGCCTCGGGCCTGCTGCTGTGCTACCTGCTGTGGCACATCGCGCCCGTGGCCGGCAAGACGATGAACTTCCTGCTCGTCGATCGGATGGCGGGCGGCCTGCCGGGCGGCCACGTGTTCGTCGTGCTGACGCTGTTCTCCGAGGGCGCGCTGCTGGTGGTCGCGGCCCAGGCGGGTTTCATCGACGGTCCGCGGGTCCTCGCCAACATGGCGGTGGACTCCTGGGTGCCGCACCGCTTCGCGGCGCTCTCGGATCGGCTCACGACGCAGAACGGGATCCTGCTGATGGGCGCGGCGGCGCTCGCCGCGCTGCTGTACACCGGCGGCGACGTGAGCCACCTGATCGTCATGTACAGCATCAACGTGTTCCTCACGTTCTCGCTGTCCATGTTCTCGATGCTGCGCTACTGGCTGCGCCACCGCCGCCGGCCCGAGTGGCCGCGCCGGGCCGTGCTGTTCGCCGCGGGATTCGCGCTGTGCGCGACGATCCTCGTCATCACCATCTTCGAGAAGTTCGGCCAGGGCGGCTGGATCACGGTGGTCGTGACGGCGGTGCTGATCGCGCTGTGCTTCCTGATCCGCAGGCACTATCGCTACGCCAAGCGGACGGTCGAGCAGCTCTACGCGCAGCTGGGCGACCTGCCGCTCACCCACGCCGACAAGGCGCCGGTGCCGCTCGATCCCAAACTGCCCACGGCGGCGATCCTGGTGGCGAGCTTCGGCGGGATCGGCATCCACACGATGCTGAACATCAATCGCGCGTTCCCGGGGTTCTTCAGGAACTTCGTCTTCATGTCGGTGGGCGTCGTGGACTCGGGCGAGTTCAAGGGCGAGCACGCGGTGCCGGAGCTCAAGCGCCGGGTGGAGGAGATGCTCCAGCAGTACGTGAAGCTGGCGCAGGGCCTCGGCATCCCGGCGACCTCGCGGTTCGCGATCGGCACCGACGTCGTGGCCGAGGCGGAGGAGCTGTGTCTCGCCGTGGCGCGCGAGTTCCCGGTGACGACGTTCTTCGCGGGCAAGATGATCTTCCAGAAGGAGCAATGGTGGCACCAGTTCCTGCACAACGAGACCGCGCTGGCGCTCCAGAAGCGCCTGCAGTGGGTGGGCAAGACCATGGTCACACTGCCGGTGCGGGTGAACGAGAGATGAGAAGCGGCGAACGGGCAGGCGGCAGGCGGCGGGTGGCGTAACAAGGCTACTCGCCGTCGTGCTTTTGCTTACCGCCCGTCCGCCCGTCCGTCCTACCGTCCCTCGTGCTCGCGCGCATCACCAGCTCCGCCGTGCTCGGCATCGACGCCTACCTGGTGGACGTCGAGACCGACATCGCCGGCGGGTTGCCGAGCTTCGCGACGGTCGGCTTGCCGCACGGGGCGGTGAAGGAGGGCAAGGAACGGGTCAACTCCGCGATCCAGAACGCGGGCTACACGTTCCCCCTCGCCCGCATCACCGTCAACCTCGCGCCCGCCGACGTGCGCAAGGAGGGCTCGGCGTTCGACCTGCCGATCGCCCTCGGCATCCTCGGCGCGTCCGGCCAGCTCGCGCTTGAGG
>JBIOIA010000168.1:0-4903 GCA_044449445.1 Gemmatimonadales bacterium | reverse complement strand
CTTTGAACTTTCGACTTTCGGCTAGATGTTCTGGCTCACCGCCACCTTCACCGGCTCCCCCTCCGGCTCCGGCGTGAAGTCCTCGCCCGGATTGATGAAGCGGTCCATCTCCACCTTGTACTGGCGGTCGTAGAGCTGGCGGTAGCGGCCGTTCAGCGCGAGCAGCTCGCGGTGCGTGCCGCGCTCGACAATCTCGCCCTTCTCCAGCACCAGGATCTGGTCCGAGCTGACGATCGTCGAGAGCCGGTGCGCGATCACGAACGTGGTGCGCCCCTTCCGCAGGCTCTTGAGGCCGTCCTGGATCTGCGCCTCGCTCTCGCTGTCGAGCGAGCTCGTGGCCTCGTCGAGGATCAGGATGCGCGGGTCGGCGAGCACGGCGCGCGCGATCGCGATGCGCTGGCGCTGCCCGCCCGAGAGCTTGATGCCCCGCTCGCCCACGATCGTGTCGTAGCCCTGGGGGAAGCCGCGCACGAATTCGTCCGCGTGCGCGATCCTGGCCACCGCCTCGACCTCGGCGCGAGAGGCGTGCGGCCGGGCGAACGCGATGTTCTCGGCCACGGTGCCGTCGAACAGGAAGTTGTCCTGGAGCACCACGCCCAGCGCGCGGCGGTAATCGTGCAGCCGGAGGCGGCCGAGGTCGCGGCCGTCCACGGTGATACGGCCCTCGCGCGGGCGGTGGAACGCCATCACGAGCCCGATCAGCGTGCTCTTCCCGCCGCCCGAGCTGCCCACCAGCGCGGTCGTCGTGCCGGCCCTCGCCGTGAACGACACCTGCTTCAGCACGTCGATGCCCGGCGTGTACGCGAACGTGACGCCCTCGAAGGCGACGTCGCCCCGGATGTCGGCCGCGCCCTCGCGCGCCAGGTCTTCCTGGTCCTCCGTGGCCATCGAGCGGATGTCGCGGATGCGGTCCAGCCCGGCGAACGCCTCCGTGATCTGCGTGCCGATGGACGCGATCTGCATCAGCGGAATCGCGATGTAGCCGGTGAAGAAGACGTACATGCCGAACGATCCCGGCGTCATCGTGCCGGCGAGCACGGCGCGCCCACCCCACGAAATCATCAGGATGCCGATGATGCCGATGATCGCGTTGGCGAACGCGCCGGTCGCCGAGACCGTAGTCAGCGACTGCGCCACGTTCCGGAACAGCCGGTGCGCGCCTTTCCCGAACACATAGCGCTCGCGCCGCTCCGCCGCGTACGCCTTCACGACCCGGATGCCGCCCAGCGTCTCGGCCAGCCGCCCCGTGACCTCGGCGTTGATCTGGCCGCGGTCGCGGAACAGCGGGCGCATGCGCGCGAACGCCTTCGTCATCCCGCCGCTGAAGATGATGAGCACGACGAGCGTCACCGACGTGAGCTGCCAGTTGAGCCAGAACAGCACGCCGAGCGCGATCGCGGCGGTCATCAGCCCGCCGAGCATCTGCACCAGGCCCGTGCCGACCAGGTTCCGGATGCCCTCGGCGTCGCTCATGATGCGCGAGATCAGGATGCCCGTCTTGGTGCCGTCGAAATAGGCGACGGGAAGACGCGCGACGTGCTCCTGCACGCGCTTTCTCATCTCGGTGATCGCCCGCTGCGCCGCGACGCCGAGGATCTGCGAGAGGATGAATCCGGTTATGGCCTGGAGGATCGTCGCCGCACCCACCGCGGCCGCGATCAGCGGCAGCAGGTCGGTGCGGTGCTTGCCGAGCACGTCATCGATCAGGAATTTCGAGGAAGCCGGCAGCGCGAGCCCGGCGAGGCGGCTCACCGTCATGAGCGCCATGCCGAGGGCCAGGCGCCAGCGGTACTGCCAGATGATGACCCGCGCCTCGGACCACGCGGCGCGATAGTCGAGCTTCTTCTTCTGTGGGAGAGCGGGAGCGGCCATTCCGAAACTTAACAGCCGGAAGTTGAAAGCCGAAAGCTGAAGTCCCCTATGGGCGGGCCACCCGCACGGGCGCCTCGCTCGAGGTGCTGGAGCCGTCGCCCAGCTGACCCTCGGCGCCCCTGCCCCAGCACCAGATCTCTCCGACCGGCGTCAAACCGCAGCTGTGGCCCGAGCCGGCGCTGATGGCGGAGAACACCGGCGCGCCCTGGACCGGTGCGGGCGACGTTGCGCACACCTGGACGTTGCCGAACGCCGGGCACGCATCCATCACCGAGGCATTGCCGAGCTGCCCGAACGTGTCGAGACCCCAGCACCAGGCCTGGCCGGCGGTGTCGACGGCACAGGTGTGGTCTGCCCCGGAGCTGAGCTGCGTGAACACGCTGGAGCCGGCCACGCGAACCGGCGCGCTCCCGCCCGACGCCGACGGGTTGCCGAGCACGCCGAATTCATTGCTCCCCCAGCAGTACGCCGCACCGCCCGGCGCGAGCGCGCAGGTGTGCGTCTTCCCCGCGCTCACCGCGGCCGTGACCAGGCCGGCGGCCGACGCGACCGGACTGATCGCGCAGTAGAACCCGACACCGCCGCCGCAGCGCGGCGTCAGAAGCGTATCGGCGGCCAGCTGCCCGAAATCGTTCGAGCCCCAGCAGTACAGCGCCGCGCCCGTCGTCACGGCGCACGCGTGGTTGACGTCGAGCGTGATCGCCCGGAACGCCAGGCCGCCGACGACGCGTGCCGGAGATTCCGTCGCGACTCCCACGGCGCTTCCCGTGCCGAGCTGGCCGTGATCGTTCAAGCCCCAGCACCACGCCGCGCCGTCCATCGCGAGGCCGCACGTCGTGAAGGCCGCCGCGACGATCGAATCGAGCGGCGGGGCTCCCGGAACCGCCACGGGGACGTCGCTGCAACGGAAGAAGGGGATGTTGTTGTTGCAGGCGCCGGTCTCAAGGCCCAGCTCGCCGTAGTCGTCGTACCCCCAGCACCAGGCCGCGCCCGCTGCCGAGACGCCGCAGACATGACTGTCGCCGGCGGCCAGCGAACGGAAGGCGATGCCGCCGGCCACTTGCACGGGCGTGGTCTGCGCGATTGTCGCGTGGTTGCCGAGCTGTCCGAGGCTGCCCTGCCCCCAGCACCACGCCGAAGCGTCCCTCGCCAGTGCGCACGTGAACAGGTCGCCCGCGACGACCTGGGTCCACGCGCCGCTCGTCGGCTGCAGGCTCTCGCCGCACGCGGCCAGGGCCAGCACGGCGGCCAGAGGGAGCGCGACCAGGGGAGCGCGGCGCACCTAACGCACCCGCTCGAAGATGGCCCAGCCGTTGCGGGTCCAGCGGCTCTTCTTCACCCGCCGGTACGCGGGGTCCCGCTCCAGCCGCTTCAGGTTGTCCCAGTTCTTGTAGCTGCGGGTGTCGTCCAGCATCACGATGCGCGCGCCGTAGACCTCCTCCATTTCGACGCGGCCCGTGAACTCGGAACCGTCGATCAGCACCGCGTCGAACAGGGCGATCTTGTGCGCGTCCTTGATGCGCCGGATGCCGTGGACCGACAGCTCCGGATGCTGTGCCAGGTAGTCGAGGTCCTGCTTCAGCCAGCCGAGCACCTTCTCGAGCCGCACGTTGCGCAGCTTGGAGCGCACGTCGCGGTAGAAGCGCGTGATCTCGTCCTTGGTGGGAAAGCTCTCGGAGGGCACCGACGAGACGTTGTGGCCGTGCACGAACGGGAAGTCCTTCCAGCGCGCGTTGAATTCGCCGAAGCGAGCGCTCGAGACCTCGATACTGTGGATCGCCGGCGGCCCCGCGGGATTCTGGAGCGCGCCGTTGATCAGCGCCTCGGTGCTTCCGCCGCCGGAGCTGGCTCCGATCTCGAGCACCGTATGCACGTCCGGCCGCGCGGCCACCTTGATGATGGCGCGGTAGAAGCTGTCGTTCTTGACCTGCGGAGGGAGAAGCCGGTCGAGGCCGGAGGTCATGCTGAAGGCTGCTGGTTCAGCGCCGATAGCTCAAGCGTTCTTCGGCCCTCGGTCAGCATGCGGTCATAGTGGCGCTCGAGCGTCGCGCTCGCCCCCCGGCAGCCGGCCACGACCTCCTCGGTCCAATCCAGGTACTCCCGCCGGCGCTCCGACGACCACCCCTCGGGCGGCGAGTGCGTCACATCGCGCACATTGCAGATCTTGTCGCCGAGCTTGATGAGCTTGGCGCGATGCGACGCGACCCTCGCGTGCTCGACCTGGAGGCGCTTGCGCTCGACCTTGGGCAGGCGCTTGTCGTCGGTCATTTCCTCGACCAGCAGGCGTACTTCACGTCCGAACCGCAGCTCCAGCTCCTCGGCCGTCGTGGCGGTGTCCTCGATCGTGTCGTGGAGGATCGCCGCGATCAGCGTGGTGAGGTCGCTCACGCCGCCCACCGTGGCGAGCACGGTGGCGACCTCGATCGGGTGGTTGATGTACGGGGACGCGCCACGGTCCTTGCGGCGCTGGTTCCGGTGCTTTTCGGCGGAGAAATGCAGCGCCTGGAGCAGGCGCGCGGTGTCGCTCATCGGCACAGAGGCTAACGCGAAGCGGGGCCGGTTGACAAGGCATCGGGGCCCGGCCAACGTGCCGCATGCGCATGATTCCGCTCGGCCCCGGCGCCGCCCGGGTAACGGTCATCGGCTTCGGAGGGATGCCGCTCTCGACACCGGGCCGGCCCGAGGAACCGCAGGCGATCAGGACGCTGCATGCGGCGCTCGATGCCGGCATGACGCTGATCGACACGGCGAACGCGTACTGCCTGGACGAACGCGACATCGGGCACAACGAGCGGCTGATTGCGAAGGCGCTCGGCGCCTGGAGCGGCGACAAGACGGGCGTGATCGTCGCCACCAAGGGCGGGATCACGCGATCGGGCAGGCGTGGGGGGTCGACGCCCGTCCGGGGAGTCTGCACAACGCGTGCGACGCATCGCTCAAGGCCCTCGGCGTCGATCGCATCGACCTCTACCAGCTCCACAGGCCCGATCCCGACGTCCCGTTCGCCGACAGCGCCGGCGCGCTCGCCGAG
>JBIOIA010000167.1:0-4928 GCA_044449445.1 Gemmatimonadales bacterium | reverse complement strand
CTCTCGGTCGGCTCGCCGTTCAGGAGGAAGCGCGACGTGGCCGGAAGCTGGTTGGCGAGCCGTGCGCCGTCGGAGCCCTTCTCCTCCCCGACGACGAACAGCAGGTCCACGCGGCGCTCGCCTTTCGCCGCGAGGTTCTCGGCCGCGACCATCATCGCGGCGGCGATGCCCTTGGCGTCGCAGGCGCCGCGCCCGTAGAGCCGGTCGCCCTCGAGGCGCGGCGGCGTGTAGGGCGGCACCGTGTCGAGGTGGGTCGAGAGCGTGACGGCGCCCTGGCCGCGGGTGGCCCATACGATGCCCCGCCCCGGCGAGACCTCCTGCACGGTCACGCTCCAGCCCCTCGCGATGAGCCAGCGCGACACGAACTCGACCGCCCGCCCCTCGTCCCTGGTCGGCGAGGGAATCGCGAGCAGCTCCGCAGCCAGCGTGACGACGTCCATGGGGGAAAGATAGCTTAAAGCTGAAAGTCGAAAGCTGAAAGCGAAGGCCCCGGATACCAGGTCCCGGGGCCTCGTCTTTCGACTTTCGGCTTTCGGCTTTCAGCTCTCCGCAGGCGCCTCGCTGTCGTCCGGAATCACGATCTGCGGCACCTCGCGCAGCGGCTCGTCCGGGAAGCTCATGGCGGCGAGCACGATCCGGTGATGGATGGGATCCACCTCGAGCACCTTCAGCTCGACGACCTGGCCGATCTTCACCGCGTCGGCCGGCTGCTGGATGTCGGGGATGCCCAGCTGGCTCATCGGCACGAAGCCCTCGATGTCGTTGCCGATGTCCACCACGACGCCCTTGTCCATCAGGCGCACGATGTGGCCCTTGATCTCGCGGCCGACCGGGTACTTCTCGCCGATCGCGAGCCACGGATCCTCCTCGGCCTGCTTGAGGCCGAGCGAGATGCGCTTGTTGTCGGCGTCGATGTTCAGGATCACGACGTCCACGGCGTCGCCCTTCTTCACCACTTCGGACGGGTGCTGCACCCGCTTGGTCCAGCTCATGTCCGAAATGTGGATCAGCCCGTCGATGCCCGGCTCGATCTCGACGAACGCGCCGAAGCTCGTGAGGTTGCGCACTTTGCCGTTGATGCGCGTGCCGACCGGGTACTTGAGCGGCAGGACCATCCAGGGATCCTGCTCGGTCTGCTTCATGCCGAGCGAGATCTTCTCCTCGCTCTCGTCCACCTTGAGGACCACGGCCTCGATCGTCTCGCCGATGCTCACCAGCTTCGAGGGATGCCGGACGTTGCGCGTCCAGCTCATCTCGCTGATGTGCACCAGGCCCTCGATGCCGGGCTCGAGCTCGATGAAGGCGCCGTAGTTGGTGATACTGACGACCTTGCCCTGCACGCGCGTGCCGACCGGGTACTTGGCCGCGACGTTCTGCCACGGGTAGGTCTGGAGCTGCTTGAGGCCGAGGCTGATGCGCTCGCGCTCCCAGTCGATGTCGAGGATCTTGACCTCGAGCTCCTGGCCGAACTTCACCATTTCGCTGGGGTGCGAGACGCGGCCGTAGCTCATGTCGGTGATGTGCAGCAGGCCGTCCACGCCGCCCAGGTCGATGAAGGCGCCGAAGTCCGTGATGTTCTTGACCACGCCCTTGCGGACCTGGCCGACCTCGAGCTCCTTCATGAGCCTCTCGCGCTTGGTGGCCCGTTCGGCCTCGAGGATCACGCGGCGGCTGACGACGATGTTGCGGCGACGCTTGTTGAGCTTGATGATCTTGAACGCGTAGGTCTGGCCGAGCAGCTCGTCGATGTTGGGGACGCGGCGCAGCGCGATCTGCGAGCCCGGCAGGAAGGCGTCCACGCCCATCAGGTCCACCACGACGCCGCCCTTGATCTTCTTGACCAGCGTGCCCTCGACCGGCTCGTCGCTCTCGTGCGCGACGCGGATCTTTTCCCAGACCCGCATGAAGTCGGCCTTCTTCTTCGACAGGACGACCGCGCCCTCGTTGTCCTCGAGGTGCTCGAGGAACACCTCGATCTCGTCGCCTTCCTTGAGCGACTTGGCGTCCTTGAACTCCTCGATCGCGACCGCGCCCTCGCTCTTGAAGCCCACATCGAGGATCACGGCGTTGTCGGTGACGCGCAGCACCTTCGACTTCACGATTTCACCCTCCGAGATGTGCTGGAGGGTGCCCTCGTACATGGCCATCATCTGCTCGTATTGCTCGGGAGAGTAGCTCTCTTCGAACAGATCCGGGCGGACGTTGATCTTCTGGGCGGGGGCGGGCTTGCGCGGCTTCTCCTCGCGCACGTCCTGGTCCTGAGTCAGCATGCGGACGACGAACTCCAATGCGCCAATCCGGGCGCCCGGAAAAGGTCCGACGCCGCCACGGTGGCGGGGCCGGTCGAGCCTTCAAGAGTAGCGGACAGTTAGGGTTGGGTCAACCGACGTGCTTCGCCAGCTCGACCACCTTTGCCACCTGCTCCTCGAAGGCCAGGCGGGTCGTGTCGATCACCACCGCCCCCTCGGCCATGGCCAGCGGGGAGTTGCTCCGCGTGCTGTCGCGCGTGTCCCGGGCCTCCAGATGGCTGCGCTCGCGCTCGACCGACCGGCGGTCGAAGCGCGCGCCCTGCTCCGCGAGCCGGCGCCGCGCCCGCTCGTCGGGCTCGGCGACCATGAAGACCTTGACCTCGGCGTCCGGGAACACCACGGTGCCGATGTCACGGCCGTCCATCACGACCCCGCCCTGCGCGGCGGCCGCCCGCAGCAGGCCGTTGACGTACTCGCGCACCTTGTCCATGGCGGCGACGCGGGCGACCTCGGCGGTGACCTCGGGGGACCGGATCGCCGGCTCGGCGCTCCGGCCGGTGATGAGCACTTCGACGGCGCCGCGCTCGGCCCGGACGACCAGCGGCTTCGCGCGCGCCGCCTCCACGATCGCTTCGCCGCTCCACCACGCCGGGGGCTTGGCCTGCTCGAGCGCGATCAGCGTGCACGCCCGGTACACCGCGCCCGAATCCACGTGCACGTAGCCCAGCTCCTTCGCGACCGCTTTCGCCGTCGTGCTCTTGCCGCTGCCCGCCGGGCCGTCGATCGCGATGATCGGCTTACGCACGCAGCGCCCGCTTCAAGTCGGTGAAGAACGACGGATACGACACGGCGACGCAGCGCCGGTCGTCGAGCGTGACCTTCGCGCCCTTCACGGTACCGAGCACGGCGAACGCCATCGCGAGGCGGTGATCGCCCGCGGTCTCGACGCGGCCGACCGGCGGCTCGTCCGTGCCCTCGACCCACAGGGTGTCGTCCTCGCTGTGCGCCTTCACGCCGAGTCCCGCGAGGTTCTTCGCGACCAGCGCGAGCCGGTCGCTCTCCTTCACCCGCAGCTCGCCCACTCCGCGGAACACGCTCGTCCCCACGGCGCGCGCAGCCAAACAAGCAAGCAGCACGACCTCGTCCACCATGCTCGGGATCTCGTCGGGCTCGACCTCGAGGGCCTTGAGCTGCGCGGGCCGCGCGATCAGCGTCGCCACCGGCTCCCCCAGGCTCTCGCGCATCGCTTCCATCTTGATCCGCGCGCCCATGCGAAGGGCGGCCCGGATGAAACCGATGCGGGTCGGGTTGACGCCGACGCCCGGCAGCGCGAGCGAGCCCTTCGCCGCCAGCATCCGCGCGGCGAGCAGATATGCCGCCGAGGAAATGTCGCCGGGAACGCGGCCGGCGAAGGCCGGCAGCGATGCCGGCGGATGCAGCGCGACGAACACGCCCGAGGACATGCACGTCACGCCGAGCAGCGCGAGGAGCCGCTCGGTGTGATCGCGCGAGCGCACCGGCTCGGTCACGCTCACGCGCACGCCGCCCGCGAGGCCGGCGAACAGGATCGCCGTCTTGACCTGCGCGCTGGCCACCGGGCTCGTGTAGTCGAGCGGCTTGAGCGCGCCGCCCTCGATGGTCGCGGGGAGCCGGCCATCCTTGAGCGCGATCTTCGCGCCCATGACGCGCAGCGGGTCGGCGATCCTGGCCATCGGCCGGCGGCGCAGGCTCGCATCGCCGGTGAGCGTCGCCTTGAAGCGGTGGGCCGCGAGCAGTCCCATGAGCAGCCGGGCGGTCGTGCCCGAGTTGGCGCAATCGAGCCGCGCCTTGGGACGGCGGAATGGCGTGAGGCCGCCACCCTGCACCACGACCTCGGCGCCGGCCCTGAGCGGGCTCACCTTGACGCCGAGCGCGCGCAGGCACGCGGCGCTCGCGCGCGTGTCGCCCGCGACCAGCGCGCCGGTGATCCGGCACGGACCGTCGGTGAGCGCGGCGAGCAGCAGCGCCCGATGCGTGATGGACTTGTCGCCGGGGACGGCGATGGCGCCTTGTCTCATTCGTCTCTCAACCGATAGCCTACACCCGGCTCGGTAATCAGCAACCGCGGCCGCGCCGGCTCGCGCTCGATCTTGTGGCGCAACTGGTTCATGTGCACGCGCAGCGCCGGGGTCTGTCCCGTGACGTGCGCGCCCCACACCTCGGCGATCAGCTGGCGGTGGGTCAGCACCTTGCCGGCGTGCGCCACCAGCACGGCCAGGATGCGGTACTCGGTCGGCGTGAGGTGCACCTCGGCGCCTCCCACTTCGACGATGCGCCGCTCCAGGTCCACGCGCAGCCCGCGCACCTCGAACACCGTCGGCGCGACCCGGCCCCCCGAGTGCCGGAGCGCGACCCGGATGCGCGCCAGCAGCTCGCCGACGCTGAACGGCTTGGTGAGGTAATCGTCGGCGCCCGCGTCGAGCGCCGCGATCTTGTCGCTCTCGAGCCCTCTGGCCGACAGGACGACGATCGGCGTGCGGCTCCACTCGCGGATCTGCCTCGTGGCATCGAGTCCGTCGCCGTCGGGCAGACCCAGATCGAGCAGGATGACGTCGGGATGGCGGCCGGCGGCCTGCTCCAGGGCCTCGCGCATCGTGCCGACCTCGACGAGCCGGTAATCGTGCGAGGACAGCGCGTTGT
>JBIOIA010000166.1:0-4934 GCA_044449445.1 Gemmatimonadales bacterium | reverse complement strand
CTGCGGGGCGCGCTGTATAAGCCGGGAGAGGGCATGCCCGATCATACCAACGCGTGGTCCTGAGTGCCAGCCGCAGCGGCAAGGCACACGGGAGAGTCGGTGGACCCTCGGGGAAGCCCTGGCTCAGGGCAGCGGCCTATCCCGGCGGTCCGTTCAGGTGACACAGCCGGCACATCGCCGGGTTCTTGCTGCCCATCGCGGGATTGAAGCCTGGCCCGTGCGGGTCCACCTTCTGGCCCGTCGCGGCCGAGTGGCACTGCATGCAGAACGATTGCACGTGGCAGCTCTGGCACGACTCGATCGAGCGGCGCGCCACGGCGCCGTGACCGAGCTGCCAGTTGGGCTGGTTGTCGTGGAACTTGCCGGGCGGCACGCCGGTGATGGACTGGCCGGTGGCGCGGTGACAGCTCACGCAGAACGCCTGGACCTGGTGGCACGCGGCGCAATCGCGGTCGCGGGTGTAGGCGTCCTGGGCGTGGCGCTGGACGAAGTTGGCGCCGTGGAAGCTCGGCGCGCGCGAGGCGTCGTGGCAGCTGGCGCAGAACGTCGGCGCATGGCAGCGGCTGCACGCGGCGTCGCCGCCGGCGGCCGGCACCCGGTGGTGCAGCTGGTGATTGGGCAGGTGGTCGGGCGGGCGGATGCCCGCGAGATCAACGCCGAACGTGTTGCCGCGGCGGCTGGGCAGGGCCATGACGGGCGCCACCCGCTCCTCGGCGCGATGACAGCCGAGACACGACTCGCGGGCATGGCAGTTGGCGCACTCCGCGACGCCGGTCGCGCGCGCCGTGGGCCCGTGTGTCCGGAAGAAGCCCTCCGTCGAGTGGGACGCCGGCGCGCGGTACGTGGGATGACGCCCGCGCATCAGCCCGGCGACCCTCGCGTCGAGCGCGAGGGCCTGGATGGGCGCGACCACGCGCGCGTTGACGTGGCACGTGGCGCAGAAGTCGCGCGTGTGACACGTGGAGCAGACCGGCGAGTCCGCCGAGCGCTGGTGGTTCCACACCCAGGCGGTGTCGTGCGAGGGCGGCTTGGGGAATCGCGCGATGTCGGCGGCCGCGAGCCTGGTCGCCTCGGCGAGCGGCCGGTGGCAGCGGCTGCACGAGGGCTGCGCCATGTGCGGGGCGTCCCCCTCGGCGTGACACATCATGCACTTGTCGGGCAGGGCGCGGCCGACGTCCATCACGAGCGAGTCGCTGCGTGCGTGGCAGGTGCCGCAGTCCACGTCGGGCAGCGCGGTATAGTGCCGGCGGTGGTCGAAACGCAGGTTGGTCGGCCGCGGCGGCCGCGGCCACCAGGTGACCCGGCGCGCCGTCGTGCCGTCGTGACATTGCGCGCAGAATTCGGCGGTCGGGCGCGCCGTGGCGGTGTCGCCCGTGGTGATGCCTTCGTGGCACGAGCTGCAGGTGGTGAACAGCTGCTGGTGGCGCAGGTGCGGGAACGAATCAACCGCGGCTCCTGCTCCCGGCTGCTGCGCCGCGAGCGGTCCGGCCGGATGGGCGGCGCAGAGGACGGCCGCCAGCAGGGCGCTTCGCGCGATCATCGTATGGCTCCGATGTGATCGGCGCTCGCGCCGAGCGTGATCTCGAGACTGAGCGAGGCGCGGGTCTGGTTCCAGTCCACGCCGGTCTGACCCGACATCTTCCGGTGCAGGTACCGCATCACTTCGCCGCGCAGGAACATCCGGCCGCCGATGGGACCGCGCGCGTTGGCGCCGAGGCCGTAGGCGGTGCCATCAGTCACTCGGAACGCGCCGGCATTCTGGAACGCGGTCGCCTGAACACCGCCGCCCCACCCCTCGGGCAGCGCGTACGAGAGCGAGATGTCGCCACCGCTCTGGCCGCCGCCGTAGCCCGTCTGGAGCTGGTAATCACCCTGCGCCGTGAGGCGGCCGGAAAGCCAGCGAGTCCCGACCATCAGCTGCTCGGCGTCATTTTGCAGCGTGATGAACGGCGCGGCGGCCGTGACCGGCTCGTAGTGCCGGTACGTGAACGACGAGCTGAACGACAGCTGGCTGGTCGGCGCATAGTTGCCGCTCACCGACACGCCGTTGTTCGCCTCGGGAGCGAACACGCCCCAGATCGTCGTGAGGTCGAGCAGTGGCCGGTACCGGAACACCTCGACCTGCGCGAAGCTCTTGCGGTCGATGCGCCACAGGGCGCTGAGGTCGGCCTTTCCCCACTCGTGGGCGGCGATGTCCGCGTCGGCGGAGCCGGAGAGCGCGACGTGTCCCAGCGTGACGCGACCGTCGAACGCCGCGCGCTCGGACAGCAGCCCGCTGCGGTCGGCCAGCAGCTCGCGCTGGTAGATGGCCGTGAACGACGAGCCCGGGGTCGGTGCCGCCCAGATTGACGTGCCCAGCAGGATGGTGCTCTGGTCGGGAATCAGCGGGTCGAGCGAGGTCAGCTCGGGACTGTTGGTGGGCTCGAGGAACCCGCGGGCCAGGCCTCGGCCGCCGTACCCCTCGATCCGGACGGTCGGCAGCGGGCGATAGGTCGCCGTGAGCCCGTCGAACGAGTACACGCCCAGGCCGGAAGCGCGCTGCTGGCGTCCGGCGCGCAGCCGATAGGTCGGCCGCTCGAACTCAAGGAAGGCGACCATCGCGTCGAAGTGGTCGTCGGAGCGCGGCCACACCAGATCGGAACCGAGCGCGCCACGGCCACGGAGCAGAGCGTATGCCCGCAGCCCCTCGACGCCCAGCCCCCACAACGAGATCTCGGCGTCCTCGGTCAGCGGGACGGCGCTCGCGACGGGATCGGCGACGTAGCTGCCCGACGCCGAGTCGTAGTGGATCGGCCGCAGCTCGGCGTATTGCATCGTGGTAATGGTGCGCACGCGCATGTCTTGCGCGGCCAGGGGTCCTGCCCCGAGGAGCGCGAGGAGGATGGCCGCGGAGAGAACTCTCATCGGGTTCCCGGCGTCACGACGTGGTGACACGTCTCGCACACCTTTCCCGGCTGGTGCCGCACCTGGGCGCTGTGGCAGACCAGGCAGAACTCGCGCGTCGGCGTCAGCCTGGCCGCCTTCTCGCCGTGGCACGACGCGCAGGCCGTGTGGCTCGCCGCCGTGTGCTTCGCGAGGGCGTTGGCGCCCGCGTGGCACGTCGTGCACGTGGACGCCGCTCGGTGATGGCTGTCGTGACAGGTGGCGCATACACCTTCCTCGGGTGCCCGGCTGACCGGGTTGCTATGGCACTGCACGCAGGCGACGCCGCTGTGGCGGGCATGGTTGAATGCAATGGACCGGGACTCGGTGGCGCTATTGATGGAGAGTCGCAGCATTCGCGGCCGGCTGTTGAGGCTCTGGCCCAGCGAGCTCTGGACGTGACAGGTCGCGCATTGGTCGCGCCCTGCGGCGGCGTGGTGGCAGCGCTGGCAGTCGGCCGCCGAGCGCACCATGAGCTGGCCGTGGCGCAGGCTGCTGGAGTGGCAGCTGGCGCAGGTCTGGCCGCGGTGCAGCGAGTGCGAGAACGAAGGGAGCGTGCGCAGCACGGGCGAGGGCATCGGGCCCGGCACGGCGCCCGCCGAGCGAGCCAGCACCGCCTGGGCCCGCTGTGCGCTCGCGACGCGGGCAACGTCGCGCGCGTGGCACCGGGTGCAGTTGTTGCCCTCGACGCGCCAGCTGTGCGGCTGGTGGCACGCCGTGCAGCGCTCGGGGTGGGGAACGCCGATGTGGAAGCTCACGCTGCGCCAGTTGCTGTGACAGGAGGCGTTCGTGCACGTGACCTGCTGCGCGCTCGTCTGCGTGTGCGGGTTGTGGCAGTCGCCGCACACGCCCCGGTGCGGCTCGAGCCCGATGTCCAGGTTCTGGAGCCGCTCCTGCATCGCGTGGCACGCGACGCATTGCCGCGCGGCGGGCGTCAGAGGCTGGCTCAGCGAGTCGAACGCGACGGTCCGCGCGTCGGCGAGGTAGTTGTGGCAGGTCGTGCAGTGCAGCTCGGCGACGTTGCCCATCCTGCCGAGCCGCACGAGCTTGTCGGCGTGGCAGCCGGACTGGCCGCAGGTCCGGTCCACCGAGGCGAACTCGTGCACCGACACGCCGTGGCACGTGGTGCACTGGATCCCGCGCAGCCGCGGGTTCGTGGATTCGAGGTGCTTCCGGTGGCCCGCGGTGTTGGCGATGACCTTCCAGCGCGTGGAGTCGCCCTTGATGTGGCAGGCGCCGCACACCTCGTTCGGCACCTCCGCGTGGTCCGTCACCGCGGTGGGGCGGGACACCAGCGTCAGGAACAGCTGGTGCATCTGTTCGGGGACGCGGCCCTTGTGACAGTTGTGGCACTCGAGCCGCGAATGGGCGCTGCGCGTGAAGCGCTCGTACGGGTCCTGCATGAGGTGGCACGAGGTGCAGAAGCGGTTGTCGTGCTGCATGTAGTGCCACTGCCGATACCCGACCGCCGAGGTCACCATCACGATCAGGGAGAACCCGGCGACGATGGCTACCCGCCATTTCCTGGCCAGGGCCATCCATCGTCCTGCGATCCACTTCAGAACGCCGAGCATGCGTACCTAACAATCTCCATTTCAGTTCCGGGACGCAAAGCGGGCCGGCCCCCGAAGGAAACCGGCCCGTTTCGGTTCCGCTGGTTCAGCTGTTACCGCACGCGGATCGCGTCGACCCGCCCCTGGACCTCGGGCGAGACCTTCAGGCTATACGTGGTCTTGATCGCGTTGTACGTCGCGACCAGCAGCGCGCGCAGATACGCCGGGTTGTGCGCGCCACGCGAGCCGTCCGTCGTGAGCATCTGGACGTTGAACCGTCCGCCCTCGGCCGCCGTATACGGCGTCGTGGTGGTTGCGCTCCGGGTCTTGAACTCGCTCTGCGGTACATGCGCCAGCAGCCCGGAGTCGGTCGTGTCGACCTTGCCGTTTCCGTTCACGTCCGTCCAGATCAGGTTTGCCACGAACTGGAGGTCGGCCAGCGTGGACTGGATCAGCGAG
>JBIOIA010000165.1:0-4989 GCA_044449445.1 Gemmatimonadales bacterium | reverse complement strand
CGGGGCCGCCGGGGCCGCCGAGGCCGCGCTCACCGCGCGGGACGCGTCTCCGTCCACGCCCACCGGGAAGACCGTGCGGCACACCGAGCAGCGCGCGCGCACGCCTCCCCGCGGGACCTTCGCCGGATCGACGCGGAACACGGTCTGGCAGGTCGGGCACGTCGCGTTCATGCCTCGGCGTCCCCCTCCGACATCGGATCGTGCCGGCGGTCGATGACGAACACCGAGCCGGGCAGCGTCTTGGCGTAACTCTTCATTTCGGTCGCGAGCTCGCTGACCTGGGCCGGGTGCGTGAAGTGCCGCCGCTCGTTGGTCACGATCCCGATGGACAGCGTCATGAACGGGACCTTGTGCAGCTGCCCGCGCCGGTCCTTGCCGAAGAAGTATCCGGCGCGCTGGTCCGCGTCGGAGTACTGGAACGGAATCAGCTGATCGAAGACCGTGATGATCTCCCCGCAGCACGCATCCGTCATGGGGAGCGGCAGCACGAGGATGAAGTCGTCGCCGCCGATGTGCCCCACGAACCCGTCATGGCCGCACAGGCCTTTGCACACGTCGTGCAGGATCCGCGACAGGATCAGGATGACCCGGTCGCCGTCGTTGTACGAGTACCGGTCGTTGTATTCCTTGAAGTGGTCGAGGTCCGCGTAACACACCGCGAAGTCACCACCCTGGTCCATGCGGCGCCGGATCTCGCGCTCGATCTCGCGCGTGCCCGGCAGCCGGGTCGAGGGATGCACGCTGACGTTGCGCTCGGTGCGCGTCATCAGCACCTCGAGCCTCGAACGCTGCTCCTCGGGATCGAAGATCGGCGTCAGGACCTCGTCCGCGCCGGCGCGGAACGCCTCGTGGACGCGGTTCTCGACGTGGGCATCCTCGAGGAACGCGATCGGAACGATCGCCGAATACGGATCCGCCTTCAGCCGACGGCACAGCGACAGCCCGTGCTCCGATGCCCCGTTGCCGTCCACCAGCACCAGGGCCGGCAGCGTGCGCATGGTCATGGACTCGATCTGGGCCGCGTCGCCGAGTGCCACGGACGGAAACCCCTTCCCCGTCAGCCAGCCGGAGACCAGGGGTGGCATTGGGCGACCGGCCGGACTGAAGAAGATGACCGTAGGCCGCTTCTGCACCTGCTCCCTCTCGCAAAGTAAGACAACACCGCAAGTTAGGGCTCTGCCGGTCAAGTGTCAACAAAACGGCTTTGGGGGGTGAAACGGCCCGGTCAGAACCGCCGGCTCCAGGCAAACACCAGCACGTCGGTGCCGTCCTGGCCGGGCTCGATCGAGAGCCTCGGGACCGCCCCAGGCCGGTTCCCGAGCCGCAGGCTGATCAGGGCGTCGATGGCGCTCACCAGGTGGTTGAGGACCAGCGCGCCGTAGAAGTTGGTGCGGGCCCGGAACGCGTTGTCGCTGTTCTTGATCTCGCTGCGGTAGACGTCCTGCTCGAGCCGGGCGCCGCGCCAGCTGTAGCGCAGCTGGTCCGGCACCGCGTGGGCCTCGTAGAAGCGCAGCGCGGCCTGGTACGGTGCCGACAGCGGCCCGGGCGTGGAATCCGGGTTGGCGAAGAACGTGCGGCGCGCGAGCAGCCACAGCGAACCGTTGAAGGTCGTCGTGTCCGGCTCGGGCGTGAACGCGCCGCCGGGATTGGCGTTGTACACGCCGCTCTCGACGAATTTCTCGGCCGCCTCGTAGTAGTCCCACGGCCCGTCCACGCGGGTCGGCGTGAACTGCTTGCGCGCCACGTCGAAGATGAGGGTGCGGAACTGGCTCGCCGTCTGCCGGCCGGAGCGGCCGGACTCGATCGCCCGCGACACGATCCACAGCTCCGCCGCCAGGTAGACGAGGCCGCGCGACTGGCCGCCCGCGAGCTGGCCGCTGCCCGGCACCAGCAGCGAGCCGACCGGGCGCACCCACGGCCGCTTGAGCAGCGGGATCGCCGCGGCCGAGTCGCGCAGCCGCGCCGTGACGTTAGGCGGCAGCGCGCGCAGCGCCTGGCCGTCCGCGGCGCGCGGCAGCGCGGCCGGCAGCAGCAGCACGAGCGGCGCGCAGGCGATTGCGCGCATCAGAAGCTCACGCGGAACGAGACGTGCAGCGGCTCTTGCTCCCCCACCAGGTCGGTCGCGTAGAAGGTCTTGGCGAGGTCGAGCCCGACCCGGCCAATCTTGAAGCCGAGGCCGAGACTGGGCCCGTGCGCGTTGCCCTCGAGGAACGAATAGCCGACGCGCAGCCGGATCAGCTCCTTGACGCCGGACTCGACGCCGATGAGCGTGGCGGGCGCGAGCGTGCCGGTGCCGACCGTGCCCTGCACGTCCGCGAGAACGCGCACGTCGAGCCCCTCGACACCCGCGGGCGGCTTCATCGCCACCCACGCCGCGCCGAAAGCGATGCGCGTCGGCAGCGGATCGGCCTGCGCCTCGTTGTTGACCTGGAGGTCGAAGCCGAGGTTGCGGAGCGCGACCCCCACGACCACGGGCACGGCGCCGGGCAAGGCGTAGCGCAGCCCGATGTCCACCGCGTGCGTTGTGCCGACGGCGGCCGGCACCGTGGAGCAATCGCCGGAACAGTCCACCCGGAACTGGATCAGCTTGTACGTGATGCCCGCGCTGAGGCCGCCGATGGACGTCGCGTAGGAAGCGGCGAGCTCGACGTTGCGCGGCGTGACGGTGCCGACCTGCTCTCCGGTGATGGTGGTGACGGTGAGGTCGCCGTAGTCCACGACGTAACCCGCGACGGTGAAGACGCCGAGCGCGTTGGTGGGCACGGCGACCACGATCGCGTCGCCGGTGCCGAAGAAGGCGACGTAGTGGTGGAGCGCGGCCTCGCTCGTCTTGAGGTCGGCCAAACCGGCCGGATTCCAGAACAGCGCCTCGGTGGTTCCGCCCTCGGCGACGGCCGCCTGGCCCAGCGCCGTGGCGCGCGCACCGACGGGCAGCAGCAGGAACGCTGCGCCCGCCACGGTGCTCGGCGCCTGCGCGCGCAGCGTCCCGCTGAGCGGGGCGAGCGCGAGCAGGACGAGGATCAGCGCGCTAGAGCGGCTTGGCCTCATCGATGAGCATGATCGGGATGCCGTCGTCCACCGCGTAGCGCAGGCGGCAGGAGTGGCAGACGAGCTCTTCGGCGGGAGCGACCCGGTGCTCGAGATCGCCCTTGCACTTGGGGCACACCAGGATGTCGAGCAGGTCCTTCGCGAGCGTCATGACTTCTCCATTCCGAGTGGCAGGCCGAGCCGAGCGAGCGCGGCCGGATCCTTGCGCCAGCGCGGCCACACGGTCACCCACAGCTCCAGCCGTACGCGGCGACCGAGCAGGGTCTCCAATCGCGTGCGCGCCGCCATTCCGATCGCCTTGATGGTGCGACCGCCCTTGCCGAGCACGATCGGCTTCTGGCTGTCGCGCTCGACGGCCATCGTGGCCCGAATATATACCGGCGTCTCCGCCTCCCGGAACTCGTCGATGACGACGGCGAGGCTGTAGGGCAGCTCCTGTTCCAGAGTGGCGAACGCCGCCTCGCGCACGAACTCGGCGGCGAAGAAGCGCAGCGGCTGGGTGCCGACGTCGTCGGCGTCATAATGGAACGGCCCCTCGGGCAGCCGCGCGCGAACGGCCGCGAGCAGGTCCGGAATTCCCTCCCCCGTGGTGGCGGAAACGACAAGCGCATCCGCGCCGACGCGGGTTCGCGCCCCGGCGGGAGCGATGTCGGACTTGGTGTACGCCGTGAGGGTCCGCGACTCGATGCCTGCGGCGGTCTTCCGCGACGGCTCCACCTTCAATGATTCGATCAGCGTATGAAGCGACGGCGCCGGCGCGTCGGAGAGCGGGTGCAGATGGAGGACGAGATCGGCGCCGGCGAGCTGGTGGATCGCGGACTCGAGCATCGCGCGCTGCATCGGGTAGGCGGGATCGAGCAGGCCGGCGGGATCCACGAACAGGATTTGCGTCTCGCCCTCGGTGAGCAGTCCCTTCACCGGCTCGCGCGTGGTCTGCGGCTTGGGCGACACGATCGACAGCGGTTCGCCGACGAGCGCGTTCAGGAGCGTGGACTTGCCGACGTTAGGCAGTCCGGCGAGGGCGACGATGCCGAAGCGGGTCACGTGGGAAAGATAGCGAACGAACGAAGCTCGCATGGGGATCCTGGTGCGGGGCTTCACCCGGGCGGCGCCACTTGACAGGCCCTCCCGGCCCTGCCTTTCTAGACGGACCTGCCGCGCGGAGCGCACCATGCACGAAACCATCCGCTTCACACTCAACGGCCGACCGGTCACGCTCGACACCGATCCCGGGCGCAAGCTGCTGTGGGTGCTGCGCACCGATCTCGACCTGACGGGCGCCAAGTACGGCTGCGGGATCGGCATGTGCGCGGCCTGCACGGTGATCGTGGACGGCCAGGCGATGCCTTCCTGCCAGATGGACGTCGGCTCGGTACGCGGCAAAGACGTCATGACCGTCGAGGGCTTGGGGCGCGGCGGGAGGCTGCACCCGCTCCAGCAGGCGTTCATCGACCACGGCGGCTTCCAGTGCGGGTACTGCACGCCGGGCATGCTGCTCCACTCCTGGGCGCTGCTGCGGCACAACCCGCACCCCAGCCGCCAGGAGATCGTGGAGGGCATGGAGGGCAACCTGTGCCGGTGCGGCGCGCACCAGCGGATCGTCGCGGCGATCGAGACCGCGTCCGGTCAGGGAGGCACCCATGACTGAGCGCACGCTCTCCCGGATGCGCCGCCGCGATTTCGTGAAGGCATTGGGCGGTGGCGTGCTGGTGCTCGTCAACCTGCCCTCGTTCGCCACAGCGGATGCGGCCCTCGCACAGGGTCGCGGATACCCCACCGACGTCAACGCGTACCTCCACATCGCCGCCGACGGACAGGTCACGCTGTTCTCCGGCAAGATCGAGATGGGCCAGGGCGTCGTGACGTCCCTGACGCAGATGGCGGCCGAGGAGCTGCGCGTCGGCATGGACCAGATGCGCATCGTGATGGGCGATACGGCAT
>JBIOIA010000164.1:0-5069 GCA_044449445.1 Gemmatimonadales bacterium | reverse complement strand
GGATGAGGCCGCGCAATCGCTGGGCGCGGGGCGCTGGCGCCGGCTGTGGCACGTGACGCTGCCGCTGCTCCGGCCCGCGCTCGCGGCGGGCGGCGCACTCGCGTTCGTCACGGCGCTCGGCGATTTCGTGGTCTCGATTCTGCTCTACACGTACGACACGCGGCCGATCGCCATCGAGATCCTCTCGAGCCTGCGGATGTCCGAGCTCGGCGTGGCCGCCGCGTTCGGGGTGGTGCTGATGGTGGTGAGCGGCGCGGCGCTGGGCGTGGGCGCGAGGGCGGGACGGTGAACAAGGGCCTCGGCGTGCTGACCGCCACGGCGTTCGTGGACATGCTCGGGTTCGCGATCGTGTTCCCGCTGCTGCCGTTCTTCGCCAAGGACCTGGGCGCGAGCCCGTTCGTCATCGGCATCCTGATCTCGTCGTTCTCCATCGCGCAGCTGGCGATGGCGCCGATCTGGGGTCGCGTGTCGGACCACTACGGCAGGCGGCCGGTGCTGCTCGTCGCGCTGGTCGCGTCGGGGATCGCCTTCATTGTGTTCGGTCTGGCGGGCAGTGTGTGGCTGTTGCTGCTCTCCAGGCTGGTGCAGGGCGCGGGCGGCGGCACCACGGGCGTGGTGCAGGCCTACGTCGCCGATTCGACCACGCCCCAGGACCGGGCGAAGGCGCTGGGATGGCTGTCCTCGGCGACCAGCGCCGGCGTGGCGTGCGGCGGCGCGATCGGATCGCTCGCGGTGCGCTTCAGTCATGCGGCGCCGGGCTACCTCGCGGCCGTGCTCTGTTTCGCCAACGTCGCGTTCGCGTGGCGCTACCTGGAGGAGTCGCGCCCCAAGCTCGGAGCGCCCCGGCGCTCGATCCGCACGGCGGCGTGGCACGTGCTGCGCCATCCATTCGGGCCGCAGCCCAGGCTCATCTGGATCTACGCGGTCGGCATGGGCGCGTTCGCCGCGATGTCCTCGTGCGTGGCGCTCTACCTGAACGAGCGCTTCGGGGTCACGGAGAAGACGATCGGCTACGTGTTTCTCTACATCACGGTGCTGGCCGTCGTGATGCGGGCGCTGCTGCTCGGCAGGCTGGTGGACCGCTTCGGCGAGACGCGGGTCATGCGAACCGGGGCGCTGGTGTTCGCGATCGGGCTCGCGTTGTACACCGTGCCCGCCACCATCCCGATGTTCGCCGTCGTGCTCCCGCTCATCCCGATCGGGCAGGCGCTGCTGTTCCCCGCGGTCACGGCGTTGAGCTCACACCGTTCCGATCCCAAGGAGCAGGGCCAGATGATGGGCGTGCAGCAGGCGTTCGGTGGCGGGGCGCGGGTCATCGGGCCGATCTGGGCCGGCGCAGCGTTCCAAGGCCTGGGTCCGACGTCGCCGTTCCTGATCGCGGCGGTCATCATGGCGGTCGTCGGGGTGCTCGCGTTCCAGGTCCCGATCGCGGCGGCCGTGCTCGAGCCGACGCCGGCGGATTAGATGCTCGCCACGCTAACGGCCGTCCTCCTCTCGATGCAGGCTCCTGCCCAGGAGGCGACGCGCGCGCAGCTGCTCGCGGTCGCAGCGGACTCGAGTGGCCGCACGTCACTTCAGGATCGAGCCCGCGCAATTCGTGCACTCGGCAAGCCGTGCACGCGCGAAGCCGTTCCGGTGCTCACCGAGCTGGCCAAGCCGTACCTGCGCGAGTGGGTGATCTGGCACGGCGCGCTGGCGTCGCTCTCCGCGTGCCCGTTCGAACAGCTCGCGCCGTACTGGCGGGACATGATCACGTTTCCAAGGGAGCCGGTGCGCGAGATCGCGATCGTGGGTCTGCTCAGGACCGGGACGCGAGGCGACGAGGAGCTGATCCGGGAGGCGACGCACCGGGAGACGAATCCGGTGATCGTGCGGCTGGCGGCGCTGGCGGATTCGGTGCTGCGGCTCAGCCCGGCGGAGCGCGGCGGCGTGCTGCCGCGCTGAGCGACTCGCTCAGGACCGCGGCGCCACCGCCGCGTAGTGCGACTCGACGTACTCGTCGAGTATCCGCCCGAACTGCGCCGCGATGTCGTCGCCCTTCAGCGTCACCATGAGCCGGCCGTCCACGTACACCGGCGCCTTCGGCTCCTCGAACGTGCCCGGCAGCGAGATGCCGATGTTGGCGTGCTTCGACTCGCCGGGTCCGTTCACGACGCAACCCATCACCGCGACTTTCAGCTCCTCGACGCCCGGGTAGCGCGCCTTCCAGCGCGGCATCTGCTCGCGCAGGTAGGTCTGGATGTCGCTCGCCAGCTCCTGGAAGTACGTGCTGGTGGTGCGGCCGCAGCCGGGGCACGCCGTCACCTGCGGGTTGAAGCTGCGCAGGCCCAGCGACTGCAGCACCTGCTGCGCGACCAGCACCTCTTCGGTGCGATCGCCGCCGGGCTTCGGCGTGAGCGAGACCCGGATCGTGTCGCCGATGCCCTCCTGCAGCAGGATCGAGAGCCCCGCGGTCGAGGCGATGATCCCCTTGCTGCCCATCCCGGCCTCGGTGAGGCCGAGGTGCAGGGGATAGTCGCAGCGCGCGGCGAGCTTGCGGTACACGTCCACCAGGTCCTGCACGCCCGACACTTTGGCCGAGATGATGATGCGATCGTGCGCCATCCCCGACGCCTCGGCGAGCTGCGCCGAGCGCAGCGCGCTCTCGATCATCGCCTCCATCGTCACGTCGCGCGCGTCGAGTGGCTCCCTGACCTTCGCGTTGGCGTCCATCATCTCGGTGAGCAGGTCCTGGTCGAGCGAGCCCCAGTTGACGCCGATGCGCACCGGCTTGCCGTTGGCGATCGCGACAAGCGCGATGGCGCGGAAGTTCTCGTCGTGCCGCTTGCCGCCGACGTTACCGGGGTTGATGCGGTACTTGGCGAGGGCGCGCGCGCATTCGGGATACTTGGTGAGCAGCTGGTGCCCGTTGTAGTGAAAGTCGCCGATGACCGGGACAGAGGCGCCGAGATCGGCGAGGCGGCTCATGATGCCGGGGACGGCGCGGGCGGCTTCGTCGTTGTTGACGGTGACGCGCACCAGCTCGGAGCCCGCCGCGGCCAGCGCCGCAACCTGCCGCGCGGTGCCTTCCGCGTCGGAGGTGTCGGTGTTGGTCATCGACTGGATGACGATGGGATGGTCGCTGCCGACCTTCACGCCGCCGACGTCGACGGTGACGGTGCGCCTGCGTTCGAGCATGGAGCGAATTATAGCTATCTGGGCGCCAGCAGCCGCGGGATGCTCATCGCCCCGCCGCGCATGACGTAGCGGACCTCGCGCACGTTCTTGATGTCCGCGGTCGGATCGGCGCTCAGGACGACGAGGTCGGCCTCCTTGCCGGGCTCGATCGTGCCGAGGTCGCGCCCTCTGCCCATCGCTTGTGCGCCGTTCCTGGTCGCGGCGACGAGCACGTCCATGGGGCTCATGCCGCCCGCCTGCATCTCTTCCATCTCCCAGTAGACCGAGGGACCGGGCAGCGTGAGCGGGTTGGCCGCGTCGGTGCCCATCGCGATGGTGATGCCCGCGCGCTGGACGGCCGCGATGTTGCCGATGTTGGTCGCCATCTGATGCTCGGCGCTCGCCACGCGGCGGCGCGCGGCCGCCGTGTCGCCGGCCGCCGCGGGGATGGTGTCGGTCGCTCGCGCGTGGGCGAGCGTCGCGGAGTCCACGCACCCGAGCGGGTAGTGCGGGTCGAAATGGCGAAGCGCGACCTGCCGGTAACCGTCCACGACGGTGATGGTGGGCACGTAGATGACGCTCCGTTCACGAGCCAGCCGGAGGAACTCGTCATCCACCGGAAGGTCCATCACGCCGTGCACCAGAATGTCGGCGCCGGCGCGCAGCGCGTCCTTCGCCTCCCACAGTCCCGTCGCGTGCACGAGCAGCCGCGAGCCGAGGCGGTGCGTCTCGTCCGCGGCGGCGCGCACCCAGGCCTTCATCGCGGTGGTGTCGGCATCGGGCCGCACCACGTACCAGATCTTGATCGCGTCGGCGCCGCGGGCGAGGTTGGCGCGCACCAGCGCGCGTGCCGCGGAGTCGTTCGGGATGAAGACGATCTGCTTCGAGTCCGGCAGGTTGATCCAGTGATCCACGGTCGAGAGCAGCGGACCGGCCGCCGCGACGTGCGGCGCGGTCAGATCGTTCTCCGCGCGGTCCTTGAGCCGGTAGGTCCAGGGGTAGCCGCCCACGTCGAACACGGCCGTGACGCCCGAGCAGAGGTAGGCGTGGAAGAACCGCTCCGGATGCGCCTCGAGCCCCGCGACCACGCGATCGTAGGGAAAGTCGGCGCGGCGGTCGAGCGCGTCGGGCCGGCCGTCCACCCAGCCGGTCTGGCTGAAGTGCACGTGCGCGTCCACCAGTCCCGGGATCACCCACATTCCGCCGAGCGACACCGTGTCCGTGATCGGATCGGAAGCGTTAGGCGTCAGGCAACTGCCGAGCGTGCCGGTGCACGCGATCTTTCCGTCGCGCACGACGATGACGGCGTTCGCGATCGGCGCCCGACCCGTACCGTCCACCAGCGTCGCTCCTGTGAGCACGACCGGCGCGGGATGGGTGCCCGCGGGGGCCGGGAACGCCGTGCTGACGGCGATCCTCCAGCCGCCCGGCGTGCGCACGAACAGCCGCTCGCTCGTGCCGTTGGTCGTGATCCCGTGCTGGGTGACCCGATAACGGTACTGCCCGTACACCACGCCCGGCCGCACGGGGACGAGCCGGAGGTCCGTCGCGATCAGGGAGTCGGGCCAGGTCGTGTCGCGCGAGGCGGCCATCGGCGTGTATCCCATCTGGAGCCCGCCGGGGCCGTTGCGCGCGAAGGTCGGCTCGTCGAGGTAGAGCGACAGGTAGCGCGCGCGGTCCCGGGTGTGGATGGCGTCGATGTTCGCGTCGAAGACCCTTCGCGCCTCGATCGTGTCGGATTGGGCGGACAGGCGGACGGCCGGACCGGCGGACAGCAACAGCGTCGCGAATATCAGCTTTCTCATTGCCCTGGCCTCTGGTAGACGACGTTCCCGCCGAGCACGGTCATCAGCACCTGCGTGTCCAGGATGCGCTCGGGCGCGACGGTCATGATGTCTTGGTCGAGCACGGTG
>JBIOIA010000163.1:0-5259 GCA_044449445.1 Gemmatimonadales bacterium | reverse complement strand
GTCGTATCTCCAGATCGCGATGGCCGGCCGCTCGCTGCACCGCTCGCAGGACATGGGCCAGCTCCAGAGACTGGGGACGTCCGCGTTGCGGCTGCATCTGGTCGAGACGGCGGGAGACGGGCGGCAGGCGGCAGTGGGTGACGGGCGGCAGGTGGCGGACACGGGCCTGTTCCAGGGTGTGGACACGTCGCTCGCGCCCGGTCTCACGCGCTACGCGGCGCTGGTGGATTCGGCGCGCGGCGCGCTCAGGCCGCGCGCGATGCACGCGCTCGTGCCGATCCTCGGCCGGGCGCTCGGTGAGCTGCGCGCGCACGCGCCGGCCGATTTTCTCGCCTCGCGCGAGCCGATTCTCGAGGGCGCCATCGCCGACGCGGCGGATATCGTGGTGGACGCGGCCGCCGACGACAACCTCATCACGCCGGGCCAGGCCCTGAACGTGGCGGTGAGCGTGTGGAACGCGGGCCCGGTGCGCTCGCGCATCCTCGAAGCGGCCATCGAGGCGCCGGCCGGATGGAGCGTGGCGCCCGCGGCCCGCGCGGCCGAGGGACAGAGCGACCCGATCCGCGCGGCGCTCACCGCGACGGCGGGCGTCGAGTCGAGCCGGTTCGTCGTCACGGCGCCCATGGATGCGCCGGCGAGCGAGCCGTACTTCCTCGTGCGGCCGCGCATCGGGGCGCTGTACGACTGGTCGACCGCGCCGGATTCGCTCAAGGGCGAGCCGCTCGATCCTCCGCTGCTGATGGCGCGCGTGCGCCTCGACGTCGGCGGCGTCCCGGTTACGCTGCGCCGTGAGGTGAGCTGGCGCTTCGTCGATCAGGCGAGCGGAGAAGTGCGGCGGCCGATCGCCGTCGTGCCGGCCGTCTGGGTGGACGTCAGCCCCGACGTACTGGTCTGGCCCGTGACCTCGACGGAAGCGCGCACGATCAGCGTCGAGCTCACGAACGGCGCGCGCACGGCGACCGGCGGCGAGCTGGGGCTCGAGCTGCCCGGGGGCTGGCCGGAAGTCGCGCCGCAGCATTTCGCGCTCGAGGAGGAGGGCACGCGGCGCAGCTACCGCTTCGAGGTCCGCGCGCCCCAGAGTCTCGCGCCCGGCGCGTACGAGATTCACGCGGTCGCGACGGCGAACGGGCGGCGCTACGATCGCGGCACGGTCGTGATCGACTACCCGCACATCCGCCCGATGACCTACACCACGAGCGCGACGGTGCGTGTCGAGGCGGCCGCGCTCGCGCTGCCACGCCTGGCGCGCGTCGGCTACGTCCGTGGGGCCGCCGACGAGGTGCCCGAGAACCTGCGAGCCATCGGGCTGCCGATCACGGTGCTGGGAGCCGCCGAGCTGGAGCGCGGCGACTTGTCGCAGTACGACGCCATCGTCATCGGGAGCCGCGCCTACGAGATCGATCCGGCGCTGATCGCCAACAACGGCCGGCTGCTCGACTACGCTCGCGCCGGCGGTCGGCTCATCGTTCAATACCAGCAGTACCAGTTCGTGCAGGGCAACTTCGAGCCGTTCCCGCTCACCATCGCGCGCCCGCACGACCGCGTCACCGACGAGAACGCGCCGGTGCGGCTGCTCGCGCCCGATCATCCGCTGTTCAACACGCCGAACCGGATCGGCGAGGACGACTGGGCCGGCTGGGTGCAGGAGCGCGGGCTCTACTTCGCGCACACCTGGGATCCGGCGTACCGGCCGTTGCTCGAGATGGGCGACCCCGCGATCTCGCAGTCCGCGGCCGCGGGGACGGGCGCCGAGCTGGCGCTGCGCGGGTCGGCGGGGGCGAGCGCGCCGGAGGCGACCCCGGGGCAGGAGGCCAGGGATCGCCTCCAGGGCGGCCTGCTGGTCGCGCACCTGGGACGCGGGCTCTACGTGTACACGGGAATCAGTTTCTTCCGGCAGCTGCCCGCGGGCGTGAGCGGAGCATACCGGCTGTTCGTCAATCTGCTGGGGCTGGATCCGGCGAGCGTGCCGTGACGCGATTGCTGGCGTGCACGGTCGCCCTCCTGCTCACGGCTTGCAGCGGCGGCAAGACTCCGCTCGTCGTCTACTCGCCGCACGGCAACTACCTCCTCGGCTTGTTCGAGCAGCGCTTCGAGGCGGCGCATCCGGGCGTGGACGTGCGCTGGCTCGACATGGGCTCGCAGGAAGTGCTCGACCGCCTGCGCGCCGAGCGGATCAATCCGCAGGCCGACGTGTGGTTCGGCGGGCCGGCCACGATCTTCGCGGCCGGCGCGCGCGACTCGCTGCTCGAAGCGTTTCGTCCCTCGTGGGCGACCGCGATCGACAGCTCGATGCGCGGCCCGCACGATCTCTACTTCGCCGCCTACGAAACGCCGGCGGTGATCATCTATGCCCGCGATGCGCTGCGGGCCGCCGAGGCGCCGCAGGATTGGGACGCGCTCCTCGATCCGAAGTGGGCCGGAAAGGTCCTCATCCGCGACCCGATCGCCAGCGGCACGATGCGCGCCGTGTGGGGCATGATTATCGAGCGCGAGCAGAAGCGGACGGGCGATACGGCGGCGGGTTTCAACTGGCTGCGGCGGCTCGACGCGAATACCAGGGAATACGTCCTCAACGGGACGCTGCTCGACCAGAAGCTGGTCCGGCAGGAGGGACTGATCTCGATCTGGGACCTGCCCGACGTCCTGCTCAACATCCGCGACGGAATGCAGCTCGCGTACGTGCTGCCGCGGAGCGGCGCCCCGGTCATTCCCGACGCGATCGGTGTGGTGCGCGGGGCGCGGCACCGCGAGCTGGCGCGCGAGTTCGTCGAGTACATCGGGAGCCCGGAGGCACAGCTGCTCGCCGCGCGGCTGGTCGCGCGCCTGCCGGCTCGGCGTGACCTGCCGGCCGATTCGCTGCCCGCGTGGGTGCGCGAGGTGCGCGCGCGCATGAAGACCGCCGACGTGGACTGGGCCCAGTTGGAAGCGCACGGAGGTGAGTGGATGACGTATTGGGACCGCAACGTCAGGGGCAAGGGCCGGTGAGCGAGTATCTGCGACTCGAGGGGCTGGTCAAGGACTTCCCCGGGCGGCGCGCCGTTGACGGCATCACGCTGGACGTGGCGCGCGGGGAAATCCTCGCGCTCCTGGGGCCATCGGGCTGCGGCAAGACCACCACGCTCAGGCTGCTCGCGGGCTTCGAGACACCGGACGCCGGACGCGTGTTCGTGGACGGTGAGGACGTGACGCGGCTGCCTCCCGCTGAGCGCCGCCTCGGCATGGTGTTCCAGAACTACTCGCTGTTCCCGCACCTCGACGTCGGCGAGAACGTGGCGTTCGGGCTCACCGGTCCGCGCGAATCACGCGCGCAACGGGTGACGGAAGTGCTGGCGATGGTGGACCTCGCGGGCTTCGAGCGGCGCAGCGTCGCGGCGCTGTCGGGCGGCCAGCAGCAGCGCGTCGCGCTCGCTCGCTCGCTCGCGCCGGAGCCGCGCGTGCTGCTGCTCGACGAGCCGCTCTCCAACCTCGATCCCGCCCTGCGCGAGCGCACGCGCCGCGAGCTGCGCGAGGCGATCCAGCGCGTCGGTATCACGACCGTGTTCGTCACGCACGAGCAGGAAGAGGCCTTCGACCTCGGCGACCGCGTCGCGGTCATGAACGCGGGACGGCTCGAGCAGGTCGGGACGGCCGACGTCCTGTACGACCAGCCCGCCAGCTCATTTGTTGCCACGTTCGTTGGGCGCGCCAACACGCTGCCCGGCGAGCTCGTGGGCGGCGCCGCCGGCACGCTCGTGATCGTGCGCCCCGAGGCAATGCGGTTTGCGGACGGCGCACGGATCGCGGGTACGGTGAGCGCACGGCGCTTCGCCGGCGGCTTCGCGTTCTTCACGGTGACGACGCCGTCCGGCCTCACGTTCGAGGTATACGCGCCACACACCGCCGCGAAGGTGGGTGACGCGGTGCGCGTCGCTGTGGACCGGGTGCTGTTCAAGGCGGACGGGCGGACAGGCGGACAGGCGGACGGGGGCGCCGCATGAAGCGCAGGTTCGGCGGCGCCGAAATTGCTCTCACGGTCCTGCTCGCGTGGGTGATCGTGTACCCGCTCCTCATCGTAGGCCGGGAGGCGCTGCATGCCGACTTCGCTTCCGTCGTCCGCCAGCCGTCGGAATGGCAGGCGCTGTGGGGAAGCCTGTGGATTTCGGCGGCCAGCGTGGCGCTGTCGGCGCTGATCGGCGTGCCGCTCGCGTTCGTCTTCGAGCGTTACGACTTCCCGGGCCGCCGCGTGCTGGGCGCGCTGGTGGCGTTGCCGGCGGTGATGCCGCCGCTCGTGGGGGTGATCGCCTTCCTCTTCCTCTATGGAGAGAGCGGCTTCGTGGTGCGCGGAATCCAGGCGCTGACCGGCTCGCACGAGGCGCCGTGGCGGCTCCAGGGGCCCGGTGCGATCCTGCTGGTCCACGCCTACTCGATGTACGTCTACTTCTACCTGTTTACGCGCGCGGCCCTGGCGCGGCTCGACGCGTCGGTGCTCGAGGCCGCGGCCTCGCTGGGCAAGGGCCGCGTCGCGACGTTCCGCCTGGTGACGCTGCCGCTGCTGCGTCCCGCGCTGGTGGGCGCGGCGCTGCTGACGTTCATGACCGCGCTCGCCTCCTTCAGCGCGCCGTACCTGTTCGGCGGCGGCTTCCGCGTGATGACGACGCAGATCGTGGCCACGCGGCTCAACGGCGACCTGCCCGCCGCGATGCTCGAAACGACCGCGCTCACGACTATCGCATTGCTCGGCTTCGCCTTCGTGCAGCGCGTCGAGGGGAGCCGGTCGGTCGCGTCGGTCGGGAAGGGCACGCCGCCGGCGCTCCGCGTGATCGAGAGCCGGACCGGACGCAACCTCGCCGCGCTCGCCGGGTGGCTGCTCGCCGGCTTCCTGTTGCTCCCGCACGCGACGCTGCTGCTGATCTCGTTCGTTCCCGTGAACACCTGGACCACGCAGGCGCTGCCGCCGGTCCTCAGCACCGTGAACTACCGGCGCATGTTCACCGAGGCCGAGCGGCTCCGGCCGATGCTCAACTCCCTGTGGATGGCGACGGTCTCGACTGCGGCCGCGCTCGGCGTGGCGGTATGGGCGGGGCACCTGGTCGTTAGGCGCCGAGCGCGGCTCCGCAGGGTGATCGAGATGTTGATCGCGCTGCCCTGGGCGGTGCCCGGCACCGTGCTCGCCATCGCGCTCGCGACCCTGTTCGGCGTCGAGCAGCCGCTCGCCGGCCGATTCGTCCTGGTCGGCACGGTGGCGATCCTCCCGCTCGCCTACTTCGTGCGCAACCTGCC
>JBIOIA010000162.1:0-5369 GCA_044449445.1 Gemmatimonadales bacterium | reverse complement strand
CTGGCCATCGCCTCCTATCGTGTTGCGCGCTGGTGCGCCGGCGAGGCGACCGCGCGCTTCACGCTGATCCTGATGTGCGCTTCGCCGTTCGTCGTCGCGGTCGCGGGCAGCGAGATGAGCCACCTCGGTGCCGCCACTCTTGCGATGGTCGCGGCTGCCGCCGCGACCCTTGCCACCGAGCGGCGGCCGCTCGCATTCGCCGCGCTCGCCGGACTCGCGCTCGGACTCGAGACCAGTTTCCGCCCGCTCGACGCCGTCGCCGCCGCGGCGCCGGTCGGTGCGATCCTGTGGTGGTGGTGCGCGCCGCGGCGCCGCGCGCTCGCCCTGACGGCGGCTGCAGGCATCGCGGGATCGCTGCCGACACTCTGGTACAACACGCGCACGACCGGCTCGTGGCACACCTTCGGCTACACGGTGCTGTGGGGCCCGCAGCACTCGCTCGGCTTTCACGCCGTCCCGTTCGGCGTGCCGCTGACGCTGACGCGGGCGATCGCGCGGACCGGCATGGATTTCCACCAGCTCAACATGTACCTGCTCGACAGCACCATGCCGATGCTGATCGTCGTCGCCGCGGCGTTCGTCATCGGCCGCAGGCAGCTTGCCGCACGCGACGCGGTGCCGTTCCTTGCGGCCGGCGCGCTCTCGGCGCTGCTGTTCTTCTACTGGCACCGCGACGTGTTCTACGGCCCGCGGTTCCTCTACAGCGCGGTGGCGTGGTACGTCATCCTGCTGGCCCGCGCCCTCGTCCTGTTGCGTCGCGGCGCGGCTCGCGCGGGGCTGCTCGCGAGCATGTTTGTGCTCGCCGCCATCGTGGTCGGACTGATCGGGATCACGCCGGGACGGCTGAACGCCTACCGTCGCGGGACACCCATCTTCAGCATGCATCCCGATCGGGATGCGAAGGCCGCCGGCATCACGCACGCCGTCGTGGTGATCCCGGATGGCTGGGCTACGCGGCTCATCGCACGCATGTGGCTTCAGGGGATCTCGGTCCGGCGTACGACGCGGCTGTACGCGGCGATCGATGCCTGCACGCTCGAGCTCGCGGTCTCGGCCGCCGAGCGTGCTTCATCGGCGCACCAGCGCCTGCTCGAGACCCTCGACTCACTCGCCTCGCTCAAGCTGCCCGGCGTGCGCGCCGGCGCGACGGCGGATGAGAACCTGCGGGTTCGTCCGGGCGACCTGCCCGCCGAATGCACGCAGGAGATCACGGTGGATCGCCGCGGCTACTACCAGTTCGCTCCCTTCCTGTATCTCAACCGCGCCACGCTGGACGGCGACATCGTGTGGGCCCGCGACCTTGGGCCCGGCAACGCGGCGCTGTTCAGGCGCTATGCCGGCCGGAGGCTGTTCCGCTACGCACCGGTGACGCCTGACGGCCCGCCGGGTTTCTTTCCGCTGAGCGGACCCTCCTGGTGAACGCGGGCGGCCGCTCGTACGCGGTGCTTCTGGCCGTCGCGCTGGCCGCATCGGTGACCAGCCTGCGCAACGGCTTCGTCTACGACGACGTGCCGGCGGTCGAGCAGGACGCGCGCATCCACTCGCTGCGGCACCCGTCCGGACTGCTCACCATCTCCTACTGGAAGGACGACATCCGGGACCGCATCTACCGACCGATCACGACGGCGTCGTTCGCCATGGACTGGGCCGCCGGAGGCGGATCGCCCCTGGCGTTCCACGTGACGAACGTGGCCCTGCACCTTGTGGTTTGCCTGCTCGTGTTCATGCTCGCGCGCCGCGTGCTCGGAGGCGAGGCGGCCGCGCTGGTCGCGGCGTTCTGGTTCGCGGTTCATCCGCTGCATGTCGAGGTCGTGGCGAACGTGGTCGGCCGATCCGAGCTGCTGGCCGCCGCCGGCTATCTGGGGGCGGTCCTGGCGTACGCGGCGGAGGGTGAGGCGGCGGCTGCGCGTCCGGCGGGCGCGCGCCGCGCGGTGCTCGCGTTGCTCGTGCTCGGGTGCTCGGCGATCGCCTGCGGCGGCAAGGAGCACGCGCTGACGCTGCCCGCGGCCTTGATCCTGACCGATGCGTGGGCCGGGCGGAACGAGGGGCTCGCCGGCAGCCGCCGCGCGCTGGCTCGGCACGCGATCACGTGGGCCGGTGCCCTTGCCGTGGCGATCGGCTACCTGGGCGCGCGTCATGCCGTGCTCGGCACGACGTTCGGCGGTGGCAGCGTCGGCGCCGGACTCGAGAACCTCGACGGGCCGGGCCGCGCGGTGGTCATGGCGCCGGCCATGCTCGTATGGGCGCGCCTGCTGCTCGTGCCACTCCGCCTGTCGGCCGACTATTCGCCCGATCACTTCGTGCCGCAGCCTACGCTGACGCTCGCGCACGCGGCCGGAGCCGCGCTCGTCGCCGCGGTTCTCTTCGCGGCGTGGAACCTCCGGCGCCGCGTGCCCGCGCTGACGTTCGGCATCGTGTGGCTGTTCCTCACTGCGGCCATCGCGGCGAACGTGATCTTCCCCACCGGAGTGCTGCTCGCCGAGCGCGTGCTGTATCTCCCCTCGGTCGGCGTCGCGCTCGCGCTCGGCGCACTGTGGCGGGAGCTGAGGGGCCGCGCCGTCTGGCCGGTGACGGCCGTGGTGCTGGTGCTGCTCGCCGCGCGCACCCTGACGCGCGTGCCGGTGTGGCGTGACGCGGAACGATTCTACACGGCGCTGGTGCACGACGCTCCCGACTCGTACCGCAGCCACTGGGCGACCGGGGCTCGGGCCTTCGAGCGCAAGCACCCGCGCGAGGGCGAGATCGAGCTCCTCAACGCGATTCGGATCTACCCTGGCGACGGCGTGCTGCTCCAGGAGCTGGGCGAGCACTACGTGTCGGCCCAGATGTGGGCGCCGGCCGATCGCTTCCTCACCGTGGCCTGGCGGGTCGATTCGCTCCGTACTGACGCGGCGATCCAGGCCGTGCTCGCCCGCATCCGGCTCGGCCGCCCGGACTCAGCGCTCGCCCTGGGGATCGATGCGCTGCGCCGCTTCCCCACCGCGCCCGCCCTGCTGCTGGCTACCAGCGATGCGTATCTCGCGCTGGGCAAACCGGTGCCGGCGCTGACCTATCGGCGCCGGATCGCGTTCGTTTCGCCGCTGACCTGGCAGTACCAGTACGCCGCCGCGGAGGGCGCGGCCCGGGCGGGGCGCTGCTACGAGGCCCGCATGCGCGCGGAGCGCGCCGCGCAGCTGGCGCCCGGTGACAGGGCGCCGCGCGCGCTGCTGGATCGCATCGGAGTGGGACCGACGTGCGGCGTGACCTGAGCCCCGGGCGCGCGGCGCTCTTCGCGGCGCTGGTGGCCGTGCTCGTCTACCTGCCGGCGCTCAACAACCGGTTCGCGCTCGACGACGTGCAGATCGTCGAGCGCAATCCCGCCGCGCACTCGGTCCCGGCGGCGGTGGCGGCCTTCGCGAGCCAGTACTGGCCGCCCGAGCATGGCGTCGGCCAGTGGCGGCCCGCGGTCATCCTCTCGTTCGCGCTCGATTGGCAGGTGTCGGGTGGGAGCACGACATGGCTGCACGCAGGCAACATCCTCCTGCACGCGCTGGTCACGGCGCTGGTCGTCCTGTTCCTGGTGCGCTACGTGTCGGCGATCGGCGCCCTGGTGGGCGGCATTCTGTTCGCGGTGCACTCCGTGCACGTGGAGGCGGTGGCGAACCTGGTCGGCCGCGCCGAGCTGCTCGCCGCCGCCGGCCTGCTTGGCGCGCTGCTGTTCGCGCATGCGGTGCGGCGGCGCCGCACCGCGCAGTCCTCGACTTGGCTGCGGGAGATCGGCCTGGTCGGATGCGTCGTCTTCGGGCTCCTGAGCAAGGAGCACGCGGCGATCGCCGTGGCGCTCCTGTGGCTCGACGATCGTGCCCGGCCTCGGGAGGTCGCCGGACTTCCGCTGCGCGACTACGTCGCCGTGATCCTCGTGACCGCGATCTGGGTGGGCGCGCGCTATTTCGTGGACCGCGGCGCGTCGTTCGCGAACGTGGCGCCCGCCTTCATCCAGCTGGGCGCGGCCTCCAGGATCTGCACCATGCTGCCCGTGGTCTTCGTCGTCCTGCGCCTCATGGTCTGGCCGTGGGACCTGTCCTACGACTACCGACCACGGGTCATTGATCGGCTCGAGCACCCGACGCTCGTCGGCGTGTCGGGGCTGCTCGTGCTCGTGGCGCTGCTCGCGCTCGCTGTGCTCGCGTGGCGGCGCCACCGCACGGCCTCCCTCGGCCTGCTCATCATCCTCGTTGCGTGGCTGCCGACGTCGAACTTCCTGTTCCCGACCGGGATCGTGCTGTCGGAGCGGACGCTGTACCTCCCGTCCCTGGGGCTGGTGCTGCTCGTGGCGTGCGGCGTCGACGCGATGGCCCGGCGCGGCCTGACCGGCGCGGCGCTGCTCCTGGCCACGCTTGCGGCGCTCCCGCTCGCCGCGCGCACGTGGACCCGCGAGGACGTCTGGCAGAGCACGCGCAGCCTGGTGCTCCACGCCCTCGCGACGCAGCCCGAGTCCTACGCCGTGCACGAAGCCGTGGCGCACGCCCTGTGGCTGCGCGGCCAGCGCCTGGATGCACTGCGTGAGTACGAGACCGCGGCGGAGCTCTTCCCGCTCGACCCGTATCTCCAGACCCGACTGGCCGTGCTCGACCTGACAGCCGGCAGGGCGCGCGATGCCCTGCGGCACCTGCGGGCCGCGCAGCTCGCTGATCCCCAATCGCTGAGTGTCCTGGCGGACGTCTACGATTCGCTGGGAGTCCCGGACAGCGCGCGCGCTGTCCGCGCCAGGATCCCGAAGCCCAGCCATCCACTGTCGCGACAGCAATAAGACATTCCCCCTCGCCTCGGGGGTCGAACCGGGGTTTCCCGCATTGCGGGGAGCCGGATGGCTTGCAGAAAGCGGGTCCTGGAAGCCGGATGCCCCTGCCGGCCGCCCCGGCGCGGTTCCCCTAAGTCGCTGTGGCACTGCGTTTTGCCAATTGACAGTCGCCCCGGGCACGTCCCTTGCTCCTATCGGCTCCGGAGTACTCGCTACCTGCCGGGTCATTCCGGCCCCTCTCACTCTTGGAGGTTCTAGTGCGGAACACGAGAGGCTTTACCCTGATCGAGCTTCTGATCGTGGTGGTGATCATCGGCATTCTGGCCGCCATCGCGATCCCGAAGTTCGGCAGCACGAAGGAGAAGGCCTACATCGCCTCGATGAAGGCCGACCTCCGCAACCTGGTCACCGCGGAGGAGTCGTACTTCGCGGATAACGTGACCTACACGGCGACGATCGCGAACCTGGCCTACTCGGTGTCTGCCGGGAACACCATCACGCCGGGGACAGCCAGCGGCACCGGCTGGAACGCGACGGCGAAGAACAACGGCACGACGACCACGTGCGGCATCTTCGTAGGCAGCGCGAG
>JBIOIA010000161.1:0-5371 GCA_044449445.1 Gemmatimonadales bacterium | reverse complement strand
GTGTTCGACATGAGCGTCGGGTACGACCTGGAGGGGATAAGGAACGAGCGCGTCCAGGCGTTCCTGGGCGGGATGGCGGACGCCACGCCGATCCTCGATCGGCTGCGCCGTGAGATTCCCGGAGAGCTCGGTCACCTGCGGGACGTGGACGTACCGGCGCGACTCTCCGACACGCTCACGCTCAGCACATTCCACGGCTGCCCCCCGGATGAAATCGAACGGATCGTGGACTTCCTGCTGCGCACGCGACACCTGTCCTGCGTGATCAAGCTGAATCCGACGCTGCTCGGCAGGGAGGAGCTGCACGGCCTGCTCAAGGGCCGCCTCGGCTACACCGAGCTCAAGGTGCCCGACACGGCCTTCGACCGCGACACAAAATGGCAGCAGGCGGTGGACTTCGTCGGCCGACTCGGCCAGACCGCCGCGTCGCTGGGGCTCGGCCTGGGCGTCAAGTTCACCAACACGCTGATCGTCGAAAACCACCGCTCGTTCTTTCCGGCCGCCGAGCGCGAGATGTACCTGTCGGGCCCGCCGCTCCACGTGCTCGCCATGCACCTGGTGCGCCGGTTCCGGCGCACGTTCGGCGACACGTACCCGATCTCGTTCTCGGCCGGGATCGAGCGGGCCAATTTCCCCGACGCCGTCGCACTCGGCCTGGTGCCGGTCACGGCGTGCAGCGACCTGCTCAAGCCCGGCGGCTACGCCCGCGGCTTCGGCTGTTTCGAGGAGCTGGGCAAGCGGATGGATGCAGCGGGCGCGGCCACGGTGGACGAGTTCATCCGGCACGCGTACAGCGTCGGCGGGCCGGCCGACCTCGCCGCGGCGAAGCTGGACAACACCGAACGCTACGTGGAGAAAGCCACCGCCGACCCGCGGTACCGCGCGGAGAAGAACCGGCGCGTGCCGCGCAAGATCGGCCGGCGACTCCAGCTGTTCGACTGCATCAGCTGCGACAAGTGCATCGCCGTGTGCCCCAACGACGCCAACTTCGCGATCGCGCTTCCCAAGGGCGAGCCGCGGCAGTTCATCAACTTCGCCGACTTCTGCAACGACTGCGGCAACTGCGACGTGTTTTGCCCGGAGGACGGCGGCCCCTACCTGCTCAAGCCGCGCGTCTTCGTGGATCGCGCGCGGTGGGCGGCGGACGCGCCGCGCGACGCGATCCTGATCGAGAAGGACGCGGTGATCGGCCGCTTCGGCGGCGTCGAGTATCGCGGCGACGAGCCATCCGAGTATGCGGACACACTGAACCAGCTGCGCGAGGCCCTGCTCGCGCCGAACGAGGTCAATTATGTCAGCGCCAGTTTCTGAGATCGCGCGTCTGGCCGAGCGCTACACGCCCGACATGGTGCGCTTCCTGCGCGAGATGATCCTGATCCCCGCCGAGAGCGGAGGCGAACGGCCCGTGATCGAGCGGGTGCGGGCCGAAATGGAGGCCTGCGGGTTCGACGAGATCCGGGTGGACAAGATGGGCAACATCCTGGGGCGCGTCGGCAAGGGGAAGAAGGTGATCGCGCTCGACGCGCACCTCGACACGGTGGGTGTCGGCGATCCCTCCACCTGGACGCGCGACCCGTACAAGGGCGATCTGAAGGACGGCATCATCTACGGCCGAGGCGCCGGCGACATGCGGGGCGGGATGGCCGCGTCGGTGTACGGCGCCCGCATCTGGAAGGAGCTGGGCGCCGCGGACGACTGCCAGCTGTGGGTCACCGGCACGGTCATGGAAGAGGACTGCGACGGCCTGTGCTGGCAGTACATCCTGCGCGAGAAGGTCCTGGCGCCCGACGTCGTGGTGATCACCGAGCCCACCAAACTCGGCGTGTACCGCGGCCACCGCGGCCGCATGGAGATCGAGGTCCGCACCCAGGGCCGCTCGGCCCACGGCTCGGCGCCCGAGCGCGGCATCAACGCCGTGTACCGGATGGCGCCCATCATCGCGGAGATCGAACAGCTGAACGAGCGGCTCGCCGCCACGGCCGACCCGTTCCTGGGCAAGGGCTCGTGCACCATCTCCGCGATCCGCTCCACGTCGCCCTCGCTGTGCGCCGTGGCCGACAGCGCGACGATCCACGTGGACCGCAGGCTGACGCAGGGCGAGACGTGGGAGAGCGCCGTCAAGGAGCTGCAGGCGCTGGAGAGCGTGAAGCGGGCCGGCGCGACCGTCACCGTGCTCGAGTACGCGGTGCCCTCGTACACCGGCCTCGTGTACCCGACCAAGAAGTTCTATCCCACCTGGCTGTTTCCCGAGGAGCACCCCGCGGTGCAGGCCGGCGTGCGCGCGGCGGCCGGCGCCCTCGGCCGCGCGCCGGTCGTCGGCAAGTGGGGCTTCTCGACCAACGGCATCGCCACCGCCGGGATGTTCGGCGTGCCGACCATCGGCTTCGGGCCGAGCGACGAAAAGTGGGCGCACACGCCCGACGACCAGTGCCCGGTGCAGGACCTGACGGTCGCCGCGCGCTTCTACGCTGCGTTCCCGGGCTGCTTCCTGGAGGCGACGCGATGAAACAGTTGCACGACGGCGACTTCCTGCTGACCTGGGAGCACGACGTTGCGACCATCGGTCGCGTGCTGGAGATCGCCTTCGAGCTGGAGCGGCTCGCGCGCGCGGGCGTGGCGACCCGCGCCTTCGAGAGCGGTCTCGGCGTCTCGATCTTCCGCGACAACTCCACCCGCACCCGCTACGCGTTCCGGTCGGGCTGCAACCTGCTGGGCCTGATGACGGAGGAACTGAACGAGTCCACCTCGCAGATCGCCCACGGCGAGACGGTGCGCGAGACCGCGACGATGATCGGCTTCCTCACCGAGGTGGTCGGCATCCGCGACGACATGTTCCTCGGCGAAGGGGACCGCTACCAGCGTGAGGTCGCGGCCGCGCTGGAGGAGAGCCATCGCGACGGCGTGCTGATGCAGCGGCCCGCCGTGATCAACCTCCAGTCGGACCTGGACCACCCGACGCAGAGTCTCGCGGACCTGGCGCACCTCGCCACGGTGTTCGGCGGGCTCGACAAGCTGCGCGGCAGGAAGCTGGCCATGAGCTGGGCCTACTCGCCGAGTTACGGCAAGCCGCTCTCGGTTCCGCAGGGCATCATCACGCTGATGACGCGGTTCGGGATGGAGGTGGTGCTGGCGCACCCGCCGGGTTACGACCTGGTGGACGACACGCTGGCCACGGCGCGGCGGTTCGCGGCGGAGAGCGGAGGATCGTTCGCGGTCACGGACTCGATGGCGGCGGCATTCGCGGGCGCCGACGTCGTGTATCCCAAGAGCTGGGCGCCGGCCGCCGTGATGCGCGAGCGCACCCGCATCCTGCGCGCCGGGGAGCAGCAGAAACTGAAGGACCTGGAGCGCCAGGCGCTGGCCACCAACGCGAAGCACAAGGACTGGGAGTGCAACGAGGCCCTGATGCGCGGGACGAAGGGCGGCGCGGCGCGCTACATGCATTGCCTGCCGGCCGACGTGACGGACGTCTCGTGCGCGGCGGGAGAGGTGAGCAAGGCGGTGTTCGAGAAGGCGCGGCTCGACACCTACCGCGAGGCGAGCCACAAGCCGTTCATCGTCGCGGCGCTGATCCTGCTGACGAGGTTCGCGGATCCCGCGGCGCTGCTCACGCGCTGGGCCCGCGAGCGACGCCCGAGAAAATGACGGCGACCTTCTCGCCGGGCTTCACGACGCCGTCCTGACGCAGCCGGAGCAGCCCGGCCAGCCCGGCCGAGCCGGTGTGGTCCACGTTTATCCCGGTCGTCTCGCGCGCCAGCGCGTTCGCCTCCTTCAGCGTGTCTTCGTCCACCACGACCGGCGTGCCCCGGGACGCGATCATTCCCTTCACGATCGCGAGCCAGTCGTAGGTCTCATCGTCGAGGATGCCGTGCGCGATGCTGCGCGGCGTCTCTTCCCACGGCCACATGAACTCCGAGCGGTGCTTCGTGGCGCGCTCCAGCACCTCGAGCTCACCGAGCGTGCGCAGCTGCTCCTGGAGCCGGTCCCACGCCCGCTTCAAGGGCCAGGCCCCCTCGGTCTGGACGGTGTGGAGCCGCGGCAGCTGCCGGAGCACGCCCGCCCGGTGCGCGAAGCGAAGCCCCTGGATGACGGAGCTGGCGAGCGCGCCGCCTCCAACCTGGACGACGATATGGTCGAGATCCGTCTCGCCTGACGCCGTGATCATCTCGTACGCGAGCGTCTCGCCGCCCTCGATCGTCAGGCCGTTCTCGTTTCCCTGGCAGGAGAAGGGCAGGGCGCCCTGGGCGAGCGCCTCGCGGAACCGCTGCACGCAGGGGTCGCCCTTGGCGCCCGGCACCCGCGGGCAGACCGTGAGCTCGGCGCCTAACGCTTTGAGTCGCGCGAGCACCGCCGGCTCGGCGTCGGTGGGGACGAACACCTCGAGCTTCCGCTCCACCGCGCGCGCCAGCACCGCGGCCGCGAGCGCCGCGTTGCCGCAGGACGCGATCGCCAGCGGCGGCCGCTCGCTCCGCTCCACGACCTGGAGGTACAGCAGGATGCCCATCAGGTGGCGCGCCTTGTGGGACCCGCCGACGCTCCCGGTCTCGTCCTTGGCCCACACCTCGATGCCCAGTTTCTCGCTCAGCGCCTTGTGCGGGCCGAACGGCGTGATGCGGAAGCCGCGGCCGTCCACGGCCGTGATCGCGGCGTCGAGCCGCCGCACCAGCTCCACGTAGCTCTCGTCGGACTGCCCCCGCCGCCGCGCCGTGTGCCAGGCGTGGAACAGCTCGCGATAGCGGATGAACGGGTTGGGGTCGTCGCCCTTCTGCCATTCGACGCGGAACGCGTCGAGCTTGCGCGTGACGACGTGATCGGTGTCGCCGCGGCCGGCCTTCGGGCAGCGGAAGGGGTAGCGATTCTGTTCGAGGGGCGGGGCGTTCCATCCGCAGCCCGCACAGACCAGCGTGGATGCGGTCGGTTTCACTTCACGCCGGTCCGCCCGTTGAACTCCTCGATCATCGCGTCCCACGCGCGGAGCAGCTCGCGCAGGCCGCGCCAGAAACCCTGGTCGCGCCGCGCCTCGAAGTCCGCCAGCGACACGCCTTGCTGCTCCACCCAGGTGAAGTAGCCGAGGTTGAAGACGCGGGCGCGCTCCACCGGGCCCATCACCATGACGTGCTCGGTGTCCGCGGCCAGCAGGTGCCGCGCGAGCACGTCGGCGGCGCGCGCCGAGTCGAAGGTGCCGCCGAAGTGCTTGCGGATTGCCTTCGGCCGCTCTGAGGCGTACATGGCCGCGCCGTCGGTGGCCACCGTGACGATCGCGTCGCGGGGGCCGAGGCCCAGGCGCTTCGCCGTCTTGATGGCCGCCACCACGTTGCAGATGCTCGAGAGACCGAAGTGCGCCAGCGCCGCGAGCACCGGCTCGCCGATT
>JBIOIA010000160.1:0-5408 GCA_044449445.1 Gemmatimonadales bacterium | reverse complement strand
GAACTGCTGATCGTGGTCGTGATCATCGGCATCCTGGCCGCCATCGCGATTCCGAAGTTCGGCAGCACGAAGGAGAAGGCCTACATCGCCTCGATGAAGGCCGACCTCCGCAACCTGGTCACGGCCGAGGAGTCGTACTTCGCGGACAACGTGACGTACACCGCGACGATCGCGAACCTGGCCTACTCGGTGTCGGCCGGGAACACGATCACGCCGGGTACAGCCAACGGCACGGGTTGGAACGCGACGGCGAAGAACAACGGCACGACGACCACCTGCGGCATCTTCGTGGGCAGCGCTTCCGCGCCGATTCCGGCGAACGAGGGCGAGCCGAAGTGCCAGTAAGGCACAGCTGACGCATCTTGCCTCACACTGGGAGTCGCCGATAGCGCGGCTCCCAGTTGCGCTGTAGAGTATGTGACCGTCGGGACCCTTGTGCCGACGGGCTTTCTCCGAAAGGTGTGATGTGCCGCGCTCCCGGGGATTCACGCTCATCGAGCTGCTGATCGTGGTGGTGATCATGGGCATCCTCGCCGCGATCGCGATCCCGCGCTTTGCGAGCACCAAGGAAAAGGCGACGCTGGCCTCGATGAAGGCGGACCTGCGCAATCTCGCCACCGCCGAAGAATCGTACATGTTCGACTACGCCGCGTACACGACCAACCTTGGTCTCCTGACGTACCACACGTCGTCCGGGTCCACCGTCACGTTAGGCACGGCCACCATGTCCGGCTGGAACGCGACCATCGCGAACACCGGAACCACGCACACCTGCGGGATCTTCTACGGCACCGCCGCGCCGACCGTACCGGGCGCCAACGAGGGCGAAGCCAAGTGCCTGTGACGCGCCCTTGATCTCCACGTGGCCAGCGACACCGGGCGGCGCGAGCCGCCCTTTGCGTTTTCGGGGACCAGAGTGCAAGATGTTGCACTCATGACAGGAACCGAGCCTGCTGCGCCGCCGGCCAAGCCGTCGCTCCGGACCGAGCTGCTGCTCAACATCGCCGTCCTGGCGGCGGGGGCGCTGGTCCTGGCCGTCTCCTCGGCCCTCCTCGCGCCGCTGCTCGGCGGCGGGGAACAGCGCGCGCTGTTTCTCACGGCGCTGGTCGTCGCCGACCTGGCCATCTTCATCGCGTTCGGCCGCTATCTCATCGCGCGCCTCATCACCGGTCCCATCGATCAGCTCGTCGAAGCCACCGAGGCCGTGGCGGCCGGCGGGCTGCGGCGCCGTGCGCCCGAGGCGGCGACCCGGGAGCTCGACCGGCTGGCGGAGTCGGTCAACCGCATGACCGATCGGCTCCTGGACGCGCAGGGTGCGCTGGTGCGCGCCGAGAAGCTCGCATCGGTGGGGCGACTGGCGGCCGGCATCGCGCACGAGGTGGGCAACCCTCTGTCGGCAATCGGCAATTACATCGAGGTGCTGCGTCGTCGCGGCGCGGACCCGGAGATGATCGCGGCGGTGGAGCGGGAGTCCGGTCGGATCGACGCGATCGTCCGCAGCCTGCTGGCGTACGCGAAACCGGGCGCCGAGAACCGCGAACCGGTGGACCTCGCGGCGGTGGCGAAGGGCGCCGTCGAGCTGCTGCACAAGCAGGGCGTGTTGCGCCCGGTAGACATCGAGGTCCGCGCGGACGATCCGCCGCCGCTGGTGTTCGGCGACCGGGTCGCGTTGGAACAGGTGCTGGTCAACCTGCTGCTCAACGCCGTGGACGCGGCGGGCGAGGGCGGTCGCATCGTCGTCTCGGTCGCGGGGGCCGTCCTCGGCGCCGACGGCTTGCTGCCGCAGCGCGTTACCGATCCTGGGCAGAACGCGGCCGGAACGCGCCGGCTCCGGCCCACGGGGCGTCACCTGACCGGCGTGGCCGACGGGACTCGCGCCGCGCAGGTGCTGGTTTCCGACAGCGGCCCGGGCGTCCCCGAGGAGCTGACCGGGCGCATCTTCGATCCGTTCTTCACCACGAAGGAGCCGGGCCGGGGCACCGGGCTGGGCCTCGCCATCGTGCAGCGCATCGTCGAGGACCACGGCGGCCGAGTGGACGTGCGCCGGGCCCGCGAGGGCGGCGCGGGATTCGCCGTGACGCTGCCGCCCTGGGGAGGCGCGTTGACGTGAAGCTCCTCCTCGTGGACGACGAGCCGGGGCTCAGGCAGTCCCTGCGGCTGTTGCTCGCCGACGACGGTCACCAGGTCGCCGAGGCGGCCGACGGCGTCACCGCACTCGCGCGCGCCACAGCCGAGCCGTTCGACGTGATCCTCGCCGACGTTCGTATGCCGCGCATGGACGGGCTCGAGTTCCTGCGGCACTACAAGTCGGCCGGCGGCGGCGCGCTGGTGATCATGATGAGCGCGTACGGCAACGAGGACGCGGCGATCGCGGCGATGAAGGAAGGCGCGTACGACTACATCGCCAAGCCGTTCCGTGCCGACGAGGTCGTGCTCGTCCTGCGCAAGGCGGCCGAGCGCGAGAAGCTGCGCCTCGAGGTCGAGTCGTTGCGTTCCGCCCTGGGAGTGCGGGCCGTGGCGCCGGATATCGTGGCGGAGTCGCCGGCGATGCGCGCCGCGCTCGAGGTGATCGCCAAGGTCGCCCCACACACGACGACGGTTCTGATCACCGGGCCGAGCGGGACCGGCAAGGAAGTGCTGGCCCGCGAGCTGCACCGCCTGTCACCGCGCGCCGAGCAGCCGTTCGTCGCGGTCAACTGCGCCGCGATCCCGGAGGCGTTGCTGGAGTCGGAGTTGTTCGGGCACGTGCGCGGCGCGTTCACCGGCGCCGTGAGCGAGCACGCCGGCCTGTTCGAGCACGCCTCCGGCAGCACGCTCCTGCTCGACGAGATCGGCGATCTTCCGACCTCGCTCCAGGCCAAGCTGCTGCGGGTCCTCCAGGACGGCGAGGTGCGGCGTGTCGGCGACAAGACGAGCCGCCGAGTGGACACGCGCGTAGTCGCCGCGACGGCGCGCAACCTGGAAGCGGACGTGAGGGACGGACGGTTTCGCGAAGACCTGTTCTATCGGATCAATGTCGTGGGTGTCCGGCTGCCGCCGCTCGTCGAGCGGCCGGAGGACGTCCCGCCGCTCATCCGGATCCTGCTCCGCGCCCACGCGCAGCGATTGGGCACGCCGGCGCCCGAGATCGAGCCGTCGGCGATGCACGCCTTGCTCGCCTACGCCTGGCCCGGCAACGTGCGCGAGCTCTCGCACGCGCTGGAGCGGGCGCTCATCCTGAGCGCGAACGGCCGCGTCGCCGCCTCGGACCTTCCCCACCAGGTGCTGGCCGGTCCGGCGGCCTCGCAGCAGCCCCGCGCGCTGGACGACGCCGGGCCGCTGGCCCTGCGCAAACGCACCGGCGCGGTCGAGGCCGAGACCATCCGCACGGCGCTGCGCGCCGCTCAAGGCAACCGGCGCCGGGCCGCGGACCTGCTGGGGATCTCGGTGCGCAGCCTGTTCTACAAGCTGAAGGCGCTCCAGATCTCTGAGGACTGATACCGCGCATTTTGCAGTACGACAACGCAGAATCTTGCACTTCGTGCAGTTGGGTCAGCCGGATGATGGCCTGTAAGTCATTCTGCAGCAATTGCTTGGATCGGAGGCAGCGAATGGCACCGGGATTGCTTGGTATGGGTCGGGAGCAACCAAAGGGGCATGTGGTGTTCAGGTCACGCGAAGCCGGCTTCTCGTTGGTCGAGGTGATCATGACGCTGGTGATCGTTGCGATCATCGCGGCGGTGGCGCTGCCGCAGCTCGACTTCCAGCGCTACCGGATGGACGGCTCGGCGCGAGGTCTGGCGGCGTTGCTGGCGCGCGCCCAGCGCCTCGCGCTCACCGACCAGAACAACGTCAACGTGGTGTTCGACCTGACGAATCAGCGCGTGTTTGTGCATGAGGACGCGAACAACGACAACGTGATCAACAACAACGAGCGCGTCCGCTACTACCCGCTGGGCGATGCGGTGGTGTACGGGGTCGGCACTGCGCCGACGCGGACCTACGTGCCTGGGCCGGTGTCCTTCACGCGGCAACAGAACGGGATGCCGGAGATCGTGTTCCGGCGCGACGGCAGCGCCTCGGAGAACGGGGCCATCTACATCACGTCGCTGAACGAGGCAGCCACGGGACGCAAGCAGGACGCGCGCTCGATCGAAACGGTGATGGCGACGGGGCGGATCGAATGGTACAAGTACTCGGGGGGCGCGTGGAAGCGAGTCTTCTGAACCGGGCGGCGCCGGGCCGGCGCGGCGTCACGCTGATCGAAGTGATGATCGCGATGGTCATCCTCACGGTCGTGCTGCTCGGCATGGGGAAGTTCGCGTTCAACTTCACGCGCGCGGTCGAGCAGTCGGAGGCGCGGACCATCTCGGTCAACCTGGTGGACCAGCGATTGTCGGAAATCCGCTCCTCGCCGAACTACTCCGGCCTGGAGACCACCTACAACGGCAGCGAGGCGACGATCACCGGCTTCACCGGCTACTCGCGTGTGACGACCATCGTGCACACGGGCGGGCCGCGGCCGACGTACACGAACGACTACAAGACAATCACCGTGACGGTGACCCCTCCGGGCCCGATCACGCCGATCAAGAAAACCATCATCGTGGCGTCCCCATGACACGCAGACGCGCCTTTACGCTCATCGAGCTCATGATCGCCCTGGTCACGCTGAGCATCGTGCTGACCGGCGCGCTGCGGCTGTTCCGCAGCGTCAACACGGCCGTCGCCGGAACCGCCGACCGGATGGACGCGATGCAGCAGCTGCGCTTCGGGCTGTCGCAGATCGATCTGCTGCTTCGCAATGCGGGGGCGGGAACCGTGAGCTCGCAGCCCACGCTGGTCTACATCGACAAGACCATCGTCGTCTTCAACGCGGACTGGATCAGCCTGTACCCCGGCTCACCCACAGCGGTGAACTACAATCCGGACGCGGATCCGAACTCCTCCAACGCCGTGACGGTGGCGCAGAGGTTCACGATCCCGACGACGGCGATCCAGTACCCGGACTCGACGTACCACACGGCGGGCGGCATTTCCGCGGCGGAGACGATCATCTACTACTTCGAGCCGGATACGTCCACGCCGAGGACCGACGACTACCACCTGATGCGCCAGGTGAACAACAGTCCGCCGCAGGAGGTCGCGAAGAACATCCTGGCGTACCCGGGGCATGACTTCTTCGAGTGGCTGCGCACCGACTCGGCGGGGAACCTCCAGCAGGTCGTCGCGACCGGGTCCGGGATTTATCCGGCGCTGCCCTGGCGGCATTCGAACCCGATCCACGGCAGCCTGACGGACACGGGCGCCGTGGCGAAGATCGACTCGATCCGGGCAGTCCGCCTGTATGCGTTCGCGACCAACGGCCAGACGGGCACCAGGGAGATCAAGCGCTCCCTGGTCACGACGGTGCGGATTCCCAACGCGGG
>JBIOIA010000159.1:0-5435 GCA_044449445.1 Gemmatimonadales bacterium | reverse complement strand
GCATGATCACGTTGGTCGAATCGAGCCGGCCGCCGAGGCCAACTTCGACGACGGCGATCTCGACGCCGCGCGCCGCGAAGTCGGCGAACGCGACGGCCGTCGTGATCTCGAAGAACGAGGCCCCGAGCCGCTCGGCGCGCTCCTCCAGGCGGGCCGTCCAGGCCGCAACCGCCGCCGCCGCGACCGGAACGCCGTCCACCTGTATCCGCTCGGTGAACGACACGAGGTGCGGTGACGTGTAGAGCCCGACGCGCAGGCCCTCCGTCTGAAGCATGGCGGCGAGAAAGGCGGCCGTGCTGCCCTTGCCGTTGGTGCCGCCCACGTGCACCGAGGCGAAATGGCGCTGCGGATTCCCCAGGACGCCCAGGAGCTCCCTCGTCGTCTCGAGGCCCCACTTGATGCCACCGGTTGTCCTGGGAAACAGAAAGCGACAGGCGTCCTCGAAGCTGCGGATCAGGCGGCTGGCTCTCCCTCGAGCGCCGGCTGGTTCAGGAGCAGTCGGAGCAGCCGCCCCGTCGTCTCGGCCAGCCTGCCGCGCGGCACCACCGCGTCCACCATGCCGTGCTCCAGCAGGAACTCGGCCGTCTGGAAACCCTCGGGCAGATCCTGTCCGATCGTCTGCTTGATCACGCGAGGTCCCGCAAAGCCCACCAGAGCGCCGGGCTCGGCCACGATCACGTCGCCGAGCATCGCGTAGGAAGCCGAGACGCCGCCGGTCGTCGGGTTCGTGAGGATCGAGATGAATGGAACGCCGGCCTCGCGCAGCCGCGCGACCACTACCGAGGTCTTGGCCAGCTGCATCAGCGAGAGCACGCCCTCCTGCATGCGGGCGCCGCCCGATGCGGAGACGATCACCAGCGGGATCCTCTGCTCGAGGCTCCTGTGGCCGAGCCGCGCGATCTTCTCTCCGACCACGGACCCCAGCGAGCCCCCCATGAACTTGAAGTTCATGACCGCCAGGTTCAGCGGCAGGCCGCCGAGCGTCGCGGCCCCCGTGATCACCGCGTCGTCGGTGCCCGCCTTCTTGTAGGCGACCGCCAGCCGGTCGCGGTACGACTCGAAGTTGAGCGCATCCACCGAGCGCAGGTTCTGATCGTGGGGCTCGAAGCTGCCTTCGTCGGTCAGGATGGCGACGTAGTCGGTCGCCTCGATGCGCCGGTGATGCCCGCAGTTCGGGCACACCTCGAGGTTACGGCCGAAATTCTCCCGGACGTCCACGTGGCCGCACTGCTCGCACTTGTCCCAGACATCCGCCGGGATCTCGAGCTTCTGACGTTCGCTCGTCCGGGTCTTCCGCTCTTTGCGGAACCACGCCATGCGCTTGATGAGCCTTGTCGGGGGACGCTTCGGGGGCCGGCGGCCCCTGGAACATAAGGAATGGGCCAATCTGTCGGAATCTGGAACAAGCCGCCAGTACCATCCTCCAAGTCGTTGTCACGCCTCGCGATAGCCGAGCTCTTTGCCTTCCCTTGCGAGCCGCATGCACAGGCCGACCCCGACCAGGCAGGTGAGCAGGAACGAGCCCCCGTAGGAGAAGAACGGCAGCGGGATCCCTGTGATCGGCATCACATTGGCGGTCATCCCGACGTTTTCGAAGATGTGGATGGTCAGGATGCCGCACACGCCGAAGGCGACCAGGCTGCCGAACGGATCGGGGCAGCGGCGGGCGATACGGATCAGGACGAGCAACAGCACGAGAAACAGCGTGAGGGCGATGAGGATGCCTGCGAAGCCGAGTTCCTCGCCGGCGACCGTGAAGATGAAGTCGGTGTGCCGCGCCGGCAGGAACGCCAGCCGCTTCTGCGTCCCCATGAGAAAGCCCTTGCCGAGCGCGCCGCCGCTTCCAATGGCGATTTTCGATTGGACGATGTGCCAGCCGGTGGCGCGCGGATCCGCATCGGGGTTGAGGAACGAGATGAGCCGGTTCTGCTGGTAGGTCTTGAGGTGGAGCCACATTGGGCGCGCCACGTTCCCGGCGACGAGGTTCACGCCGAGGACCGCGAGGCCTTCCCAGACGTACGGCCGCCACAGGACCAGCAGCACACACAGCAGCACGAAGAACCCGCCCCACGACCACCAGGAGAACGCGAACACGATGGAGGCCACGGGCGAGGCGAGCATCACGAGGAGCGGGAGCCGCACGCCGGCCCAGAACAGCATGAAGAACAGGATCCCGCCGAACACGATCGCGCTGCCCAGGTCCGGCTGGAGCATGACGAGCAGCGCCGGGGCGCCGCCCAGCGCGACCGGCACCATCAGATCGCGCATGTTCTGCGGCGGGTGCGTGAGGCCTGCGAGGTAGCGCGCGAGCATCAGCACGGTGGTCAGCTTGGCAAGCTCCGAGGGCTGGCCCAGCCGCACGCCGCCGATCGCGAGCCACGACTTGCTCGAGGCCGCGGTGCCCGCTCCCTTGCCGATCACGAGCAGCAGGATCAGGACGAGCAGTCCGCCCACGTAGCACACCGGCGCGACCCACTCGAGGAACCGGGGCGACATCCGCATCACGAGCGCCCCCGCGACGCAGCCGATGAGGAGCCAGACGACCTGCCGTTCCCATGCGTGCGCCGCCGGCGTCGGGATGTCGGTTTGCCCGGCGGAGTACAGGATGACCAGCCCGTACACCACCAGCGCGAGCGTGACGAGCGCAAGCGGCCGATCGAGGCGCGAGAGGCCCATCATCGTCCGGCGACCCTTGCGATCGGGCGTGGAGCGCTCGCCGGCTTCTTCGAGGTGTCCGGCCGCACCGGCAGCGGGAGAACGCGCGGCGCGGCGGCCGTGTCTTCAGGCACCCTCACGCGCAGCCGGCCGCGCGGTCGGAGCGAGGAATCGGGGCCCAGCAGGTACCGCTCGACCGCACGCGCCACGATTGGCGCCGCATTGGTCCCATGCAGCCCGTGCTCGAGAATCACGCCCACGACGATGCGCGGCGCCTCCGCGGGCGCGAAGCCGATGAACCAGCCGTGGTTGGCTCCGTTCGTGTTCTGCGCGGTGCCCGTCTTGCCGGCCAGGTGCAGCTCGCCGAGCCGGGCGACGCGCGCCGTCCCCTCCTCCACCACGGAGATGAGCGCGTTGCGCAGGCCGAGAAACGCCGTGTCGGGCAGCGTCAGGGTCGTCGTGATCGCGTGGCGTGGCGCGACGACGTACGGAACGGGCACGCGCCCGCCGTTGCCGAGCGCCGCGTAGAAGCGGACCATGTTGATGAGCGACTGGGCGTTTTCGCCCTGGCCGATCGCCAGGTTGAGCGAAACGGCTTCCGTCCACCGGCCCCGACCGTAGATCCGATCGTAGTACTCGGTCGAGGGCGGGAATGCCGAGTGCAGCTCGCCCGGCAGGTCCACGCCGGTCGTCGAGTCGAAGCCCAGCGCGCTGCCGTCGCGGACGAAGTTCGCGACGCCGATGAGCCGCCCGAGCTGGTAGAAGTAGGCGTCGCACGAATTGGTGATCGCGCCGAGCAGGTCGAGAGAGCCGTGCCCCTGGGGCTTCCAGCACTTGAAGAAGCGGTTGCCGAACCTGTAGCCGCCGCGGCACGGCTGGGCCATGTGCGTAGAGAAATTCACCAGGCCGCGCTGGAGGGCGATCATCGCCGTGGCCAGCTTGAACGTCGAGCCGGGCGGGTAGCGCGTGCCGATGGCGCGGTTGAGCAGCGGCAGATCCGGGTCGTCGTTGAGCCGTGCCCACAGCGCGCGCGGAATGCCGCCCACGAAATCGTTCGGGTTGTAGGCGGGATAGGAATAGAACGCGCGGATGGCGCCGGTGGCCGGCTCCATCGCGATGAGCGCGCCGCTGTATTGTTTCGGCCAGATCGAATCCACGTAGCGCTGCAGGTCGAGGTCGATCGTGGTCTGGAGCGCATGCCCGGTCACCGACGTCAGCGTCGGCGCGCCCTCCTCGCGCACCACCCGGCCCAGCGCGTCCACCTCCACGAACCGCACGCCGTCGGAGCCCTTGAGCGAATCCTCGTACTGCCGCTCCAGCCCGCTCTTCCCGACGATGGAGCCGGGGCGTCGCTCCTCGAACTCCGGCGTCGCGAGCTCGGGCTCGGTGACCTCGCCGACGTAGCCCACCAGGTGTGCCACGACCGTGCTGTCCGGATAGGAGCGCTTGGGCTCGGCCTGGATCACCAGCCCCGGCAGCACGCTGCGGTGCTCCTCGAGTCGCGCGATCAGGTCGAACGAGGCGTCCTTCACCACGAGCGCCGGCTCGAAGGGAGCGGCGCGATGGTGCGCGAACACGCGGCGGATGGACTCGGAGTCGAGCGAGACGATCGGCCGAAGCCGATCGAGCATGGCCTGCAGCGAGTCGTCGCTGTAGGCCAGGAGCAGCACCGAGTAGCCCGGCACGTTCTCGGCGATGATCTGACCCTTGCGGTCGAGGATGAGGCCGCGTGGCGCCGGCAGCGGTATCGGCCGCAGCCGGTTCGTGTCCGACCGCAACTGGTACTTGTCGTGCTCGACGATCTGGAGCCGGAAGAACTGCGCGATCAGGAGCGCGAACATCCCGCCGAGGATCTTGCCGGCCAGCGACGCGCGCCTGGCGAGCACGAACGGGTGGAACGCCTGGCGGCCGACGCTCACGCCGGCCTCCGGTCGAGCCAGGGCCGGAACAGGAGCAGGAAAACGAGCGCCACCGCCGCGGTCGTGAGGGCCGCGAGCGGTGTGTAGGCGAGCAGCTGCCAGGAGGCGGCCGTGACCGAAAGCTGGTTGCCCGCCAGGACCTCCACGGCGTCACGCAGCCAGGACGCGACGAACACGAACAGCGCGGTGATCAGCACGTTGTCGGCGACGAACATCGCCTTCACCCATCCGGACAGGAACCCGACCAGCGTGCCGGCCAGCGCGCCCGCTCCGAAGGTGGTGGGCGAGACCGCGTCGGCCGTCAGCCCGACCATGAATCCCGCGACCGCGCCGAGTCCCGGGCGCTCGCGGATCGCGAAGAACAGCAGGGCGACGAGGACGAGGTCCGGGGCGAAGCGCGGATCGCCGAGGTGAGGCCGCAGCACGAAGTGCAGCGCCACCAGGAGCAGCAGCACGGCCCAGAACCGGGCCTGATACGCGGCGCCTCTCAGCGAGGTCTCACGCGCGGCGGACGGACCACGGTGTCGGCGCTCGCCGTGTCGGCGAACTCGGCGGTGAGGTCCTCGGCCGTGGGAATGAGGATCATCACGTGCGTCACCTGGGCGGGATGCACGGCGGGCCTAAGGATGTAGGTGCGCTCCCAGCCGGCGGACTCGCTGAGGACACCCTCCACCGTCCCCACCGGAACACCGCGCGGGAATACGCCGCCGAGCCCGGAGGTGACGACCGGCGTGCCGGGTGCGAGCGCCTCGCGGAAGGCGATGCCCTGGAGCTCCATGAGATCGCCCGCGCGCGCTGCGCGCCGGGCCACGACGATCCCGTACACGTGTCTGGCCTCGATCATGGCGCTGGCCCGGAAAT
>JBIOIA010000158.1:0-5486 GCA_044449445.1 Gemmatimonadales bacterium | reverse complement strand
GTTCTGGGCCATCGCGCTGTTCGGGCACTTCGAGCGCGTCACCTCGCGCCGCGCCACGATCCTGCTGGCCGGCCTCGCCCTGGCGGTGCCGTTCAGCCTCGGCGTCATCTACCAGTACTCGGATTCCGTGGTCCGCGCCGGCATCGAGGCCGGCAATCCGTACGATCCGCCCGCCTGGGTCGGCATCATCGGCGGCATGTTCGCGTACTACCTGCGCGGATTCGGGCCGGTCGGCGAAGGATTGATCGGACTCGGAGCTTTCTCGGCACTGACGATTTCCACCGTCGGTTGGAATCCATTCAGCGCCCTGCGGAAAAGAGACGGACAGGACGCGCCCGTTGCGGCCCTTGATGAATCGATCACGCCGGCGGGGCCCGAGACACTGGGCGCTCTCGCGGCGCCCCCGGATCTCCTCGAAGAAGAGACCGTCCGCCCGTCCGCCAGTCCGCCTGTCCGCCCAAAGAAGCGCGAGCCGAAGCCGAGCATGGCGAAGATCATCGGCTCGATCGTGCCCAGGTTCGGCGGCGCGAAGAGCGGCGAGGCCGAGGCGCTGCCGCCGATCGAGCTGCTGGACGAGGCGGCCGAGGAGGCGGCAAGCTTCGAAGCCGAGCTGGACCGGCTCCAGAAGCTGCTGATCGACACGCTGCGCATGTTCAAGGTCGAGGCCAGGCCGGGCGGGCGCACCACCGGACCGGTCGTGACCCAGTACGAGATCATTCCCGAGGCCGGCGTGAAGGTCGGGCGCATCAGCGCCCTCGCGGACGACCTCGCGCTCGCGATCAAGGCGCCCTCGATCCGCATCGTGGCGCCGATCCCGGGCCGCGGCGCGGTCGGCATCGAGGTGCCCAACCCGACGCGCCGCTCGGTCGGCCTGCGCGGCCTGATCGAGAGCGCGGCGTTCAATCAGCCCGGCATGGAGCTGCCGGTCGCCCTGGGCGAGGACCTCGAGGGCCAGGCGATCGTCGCCGACTTGACCAAGATGCCGCACCTCCTGATCGCCGGCTCGACCGGCTCGGGCAAGTCGGTGTGCATCAACGCCATCATCACCAGCCTCGTGTACCGGCTGCACAAGGACCATCTCAGGATGCTGATGATCGATCCCAAGATGGTCGAGCTGGCGATGTACAAGGATCTGCCGCACCTGCGCCACGCGGTCGTCACCGACAACCGCGACGCCGCCAAGACGTTCAAGTGGGCGGTGTGGGAGATGCAGGACCGCTACGAGCTGCTGCACGCCAACGGCGCGCGCAACCTCATTGATTTCAACCGCAAGTGGGAGGCGGCCGAGAAGTCCCAGGTGCCGCTCAAGGACCCCAAGGGCGAGCCGTACACCGGCGGCCGGCTGCCCTACGTGGTGCTGTTCGTGGACGAGCTGGCCGACCTCATGATGACGGTGGCGAGCGAGATCGAGACGCCGCTCGCCCAGCTGGCGCAGAAGGCGCGCGCGATCGGCATCCACGTCGTGCTCGCCACGCAGCGGCCCAGCGTCAACGTGATCACCGGCTTGATCAAGGCCAACTTCCCGAGCCGGATCGCGTTCCGCGTCGCGGCCAAGGTGGACAGCCGCACCATCCTCGACCAGAACGGCGCCGAGGCGCTGCTGGGCTACGGCGACATGCTGTTCCTGCCGGCGGGCAAGCAGGACCCGGTAAGAGTCCAGGGCGCGTTTATCTCAACCGAAGAGACCGAGAAGCTGATGGCGTGGTTCGAGGAGCAACGCCTGGCGCGGATCGAGGCGCAGCGCGAGATCGAGGCCGCCGCCGACCTCGAGCCCGACATCATCCAGATCGCCAATCAGCGCGCCGCCCAGGAAGAGGGCTACGGCGATGAGGTCGAAGGCGGCACGGCGCCCCAGGACCGCGACAAGCTGTTCCGCCAGGCCGCCGAGCTGTGTGTCCAGGCGCAGGGCGGCAGCACGTCTCTGCTCCAGCGGCGGCTGAAGATCGGATACGGCCGCGCGGCTCGATTGATTGATCAACTCGAAGAGGCCGGGATTCTCGGGCCGAGTGATGGACCGAGAGGGCGGGACGTGCTCGTCGGGCTCGACGAGCTCGATCGGATCGAGGGAGAATAGAAACGATACCTGGATGATTGATTGTGATTATTTCAGTTGAGTTAACCTTCCTAAGTTGACCTCGTGTTGAAAAGCGATCCAAAGACATGGACCGATGCACGACACCGACAAGGCGCCGCGGCAGAGGAATTGGCTGCCAATCTGCTGCGCCGCGAAGGGTACCACATCGTGGAGCAGCGTTTCCGGTTCCACCGGCACGACGTGGACCTGGTGGCGCGCAAGGGATCGGTCGTGGTGTTCGTCGAGGTGAAGTCGCGGCACTCGGATCGCTACGGCGCGGCCGTGGAGGCCATCGGCTGGCGCAAGCAGCGCGAGCTGGTCCGCGCGGCTTCCAGCTGGCTGCAACGCTTTGGGCGACACGGAGATGTCTGCCGGTTCGATGTGGTTACCGTCCAAGGGGGTAGGGTGGAGTGGCTCCAGGCTGCCTTCCGCCCCCTCTGGCGCTGAACCCAGCTTCGGTATATATTCGGGTCCGCTATCATCCATCCCTGCAAGAGGTTCCAATGGCAGACGAAAAAGACGAGCGTCGCAAGGCCCTGAACCTGGCCATCGCCCAGATCGAGAAGAGCTGCGGCAAGGGCTCCATCATGCGCATGGGCTCGGATCGGGCCCGCGTGAAGGTGGACGCGATCTCGACCGGGGCGATCAACCTCGATGCGGCGATCGGCGTCGGCGGCATTCCGCGCGGCCGGGTGACCGAGATCTTCGGCCCCGAGTCCAGCGGCAAGACGACGCTCGCCCTGCACATCGTGGGCAACGCCCAGCGCGCGGGCGGCGTGGCGGCCTACGTCGACGCCGAGCACGCGCTCGACATGGAGTACGCCCGCACCCTCGGCGTGGACGTGGACAACCTCCTCATCTCGCAGCCCGACACCGGCGAGCAGGGGCTCGAGATCTGCGACATCCTGGTGCGCTCGGGCAGCATCGACGTGGTCGTCGTGGATTCGGTCGCGGCGCTGGTGCCCAAGGCGGAGATCGAGGGCGAGATGGGCGACTCGCACATGGGGCTCCAGGCGCGCCTCATGAGCCAGGCGCTTCGCAAGCTCGCCGGCGCGATCAACCGCTCGCGCACCTCGGTCATCTTCATCAATCAGCTGCGCGAGAAGATCGGCGTGATGTTCGGCAACCCCGAGACCACCACCGGCGGGCGCGCGCTCAAGTTCTACGCGTCGGTGCGGCTCGACGTGCGGCGCATCGGGCCGGTCAAGCAGGGCGACGTGGTGATCGGCAGCCAGGTGCGCGTGAAGGTGGTCAAGAACAAGGTCGCGCCGCCGTTCCGGCAGGCCGAGTTCGACATCCTGTACGCCGAGGGCATCAGCCACGCGGGGCTGGTCCTCGACATCGCGGCCGAGGCCAACATCGTCCAGAAGACCGGCGCGTGGTACCAGTACGGCGACCAGCGCATCGGGCAGGGACGCGAGAACGCCAAGCTGTTCCTCAAGGACAACCCTGCCGTGCTGGCCGAGGTCGAGGCGAAGGTGAAGGAGCACCTCGGCATGAAGCCGGCCGCCAACGCCGAGGAAGAGGTCGCGGCGGAGGAGTAGCCGGTGCGCGTCACCTCGCTCGAGACGGAGCCGCGCTCCGGAGGCGTTCGGGTCGAGCTGGACGACGCTCCCTTCGGCACGGTATCGATTGCGGACGTGACGGCGCTCGGCCTTTCGCTCGAGCGCCGTTTGTCCGAGCACGAGAAGGCGGCCCTCGCGTACCGCGCCGAGGTGTTCAGCGCCCGCACGGTGGCCCTCACCATGTTATCCAGCCGCGCGCTGCCCTCCGCCGAGATCCTGCGGCGCCTCCATGGCAAAGGTCACCCGCGGCCCGCGGCTGAGGAGGCCGCCGGCGCGCTGCGCGAGGCCGGCATGATCGACGACGCCGAGTTCGCGCGGCACTACGCGCGCACCCGGGCCGTGCGCCAGCGCTTCGGGACCAGGCGGCTCCTGGCCGAGCTCAGGCGCCTTGGCGTCAACGACAAGGTCGCCGAGGCGGCGGTGAAGCAGGCGCTGGAGCAGGACGGCGTGGACGAGTCCGCGGTGCTCCGCGAGGCTGCCGGCAAGAAAGCGCGCACCCTCCAGGGACTCGATCCCGAAACCGCTAAACGACGGCTGCGCTCGTACTTACTGCGGCGCGGATTCAAGGGCGGAGACCTCTCTCAGGTGGTGAGGGAGGCGCTCGGGCGCTAGATTTTGCAGGCTATGCTCGCGAGCGACATCCGCACCAAGTACTTGAGTTTCTTTGTGCAGCGGGGCCACCGGGAAGTGGCCTCGTCCTCGCTCGTTCCCGAAGGCGATCCGACCCTCCTCTTTACCAACGCCGGAATGGTGCAGTTCAAGCGCGTCTTCCAGGGCCTGGAGCGGCGCGACTACAAGCGGGCGACCACCTCGCAGAAGTGCGTCCGGGCGGGCGGCAAGCACAACGACCTGGAGCAAGTGGGCCACACCGACCGGCACCACACCTTCTTCGAGATGCTCGGCAACTTCTCCTTCGGCGACTACTTCAAGAAGGACGCGATCGGCTTCGCCTGGGAGTTCGTGACGAGCGAGCAGTGGCTCGGCATCGCGCCTGACCGGATCCGGATCAGCGTCCACAAGGACGACTCCGACGCGCGCCGGCTGTGGCGTGACGTCGCCGGCATCGCCGACGAGCGCATCTACGGCCTGGGCGACAAGGACAATTTCTGGCAGATGGCGGACACCGGGCCGTGCGGGCCGTGCTCGGAGATCTATGTAGACATAGCTGAAAGTCGAAAGCTCAAAGCTGAAGAAAGACCGCGACGCGAATCAGAGTCGCTCGCGACGTTCATTGCCCAGGCCGAAGAAGGTCGGTTCCTGGAAATCTGGAACCTGGTTTTCATGCAGTACGACCGCCGGGGCGACGGCAAGATGGTTCCGCTGCCGGCACCGTCGGTGGACACCGGCGCCGGGCTCGAGCGCATCGCCGCCGTGATGCAGCACGAGCGCTCGAACTTCCATACCGACCTGTTCCTGCCGCTGATCGCCCGCGCCGAAGCCGTCGTGGGCAAGCGCTACGATCGCGGCGAGAAGGGCGCGTCGTTCCGCGTCCTGGCCGACCACGCGCGCGCGGTCGCGTTCCTGCTCGCCGACGGCGTGTACCCCTCGAACGAGGGGCGCGGCTACGTGCTGCGCCGCATCCTGCGCCGCGCGGTGCGCCACGCGTACCTGCTGGGTCGCCGCGAGCCGACGCTGATGCAGCTCACCGACGTCGTCGTGAACGAGATGGGCGGGGTGTATCCCGAGCTGGTGCGCTCGCGCAGCCACATCGCCGACGTGACGAAGGCCGAGGAGGAGCGGTTCCTCGAGACGATCGAAGGCGGCCTGGCGCGGCTCGCCGAGCTGAAATCGGTGAGCGCCGAGGAGGCCTTCAAGCTCTACGACACCTACGGATTCCCGATCGACCT
>JBIOIA010000157.1:0-5496 GCA_044449445.1 Gemmatimonadales bacterium | reverse complement strand
TGCTGGAGGTTGGCCGTGGTCTTGATCTCGGAGAGGAACCGCTCGCCGCCCAGGACCGCGGACAGCTCGGGCCTGAGCACCTTGAGCGCCACCTTGCGATCGTGGCGCACGTCGTGCGCGAGGTACACGGTCGCCATGCCGCCCGCGCCGAGCTCGCGCTCGATCGTGTAGCGGCCTTCGAGCGCCGTGGTCAGCCGGCCGATCGCGTCCGTCATCGCGCCGCCGCCGCCCCACCCTGGCGCAGCCGGTCGAACCAGTTCAGGGTGACGAATACGGACTGCGCGTTACCCTGCACCTCCTGGAGCATCACGAACGTCCGCCCATCCTTCGAGACGTCGTAGTTGGTGACCCCGTTGGTCTGCACGTCGTAAGACCCCTCGAACAGCTTGGTTCGCGCGCCGACCTCGAATCCGCTCTGGGTGCGGACCGTCGCCGACATCATGTCGTCGCCGTTGCGGTAGAAGATCTCACCGCCGGCGGAAGACCAGACCGGCTCCGTGCCGCCGCTCAGCGACACCTGCCAGCGCCCGCCGGGACCGGGGAACGGCCGGACGTACACTTCGAACCGACCGGATTCGTCCGACTCGTAGGCCATCCAGCGACCGTCCGGCGACAGCGATGGGTTGAAGTTGTGGAACGAGGCGGCCAGCACCTGGTGCGGCGCATGATCGGCAAGGCCTGACTGCCAGATCTCGGCCTTTGGCTGCTGCGGGCGCAGGCCATGGATCAGCAGCGTGCGACCGGGAGGATCGAATGCGATGGGGAACCAGCGGCCCGGCATCGTGACCAGCGACTCCGGCGCCCCGCTGCCATCGGCGGGCACCCACCAGACGCTCGCGGAGGACCCGTTCAGGTCGCGCGCGTACGCGACGCGCCTGCCGTCGCGAGACCACAGCGGGAAGGCGGCCGTCGTATCGAACGTGAGCCGCGTGCGCGTGTGCTGGACCAAGTCGAGCACCCACAGGTCCCGCGAGACGTAGTTGATGTCCGTCCAACGCGACATCACGACCCGCCGCCCGTCGGGTGACAGTCGCGCTACGACATACAGGCCGGTGTCCGAACCCGCCTCTCGCACGCCGCCATTCCGGTCCACCATCACGAGGCGGCTGCCGGCCGAGACGGACGACTGGTACGCGATGTCTCCGGAACGCGAGACGCCCAGGTTGCGGTCGCCGTCGCTGTTGGTACCGAGCTTGTCGGCGATAGGCACCGAGGCCCCCGTCACGACCAGGCGTCGCGCGTCGAACGGCACGGCCGAGACGATGCCGGACGGATCGGAGAGCACGACGAACCCCGCTTCGACGTACTGGGGATAGGCCCCGGACTGCGCCAGTCGCGTGATCCTGCCGCTGCGCCGATCGAGCACCGCGAGCTTCAACGCTCCGTGGCCCGCGACCGTGAACAGCACCGCGCGGCCCTCGGGCAGCACGTCCGGCCACTTGAACGCATCACCGCTGTCCGGCTTCGCGATGCGATGCGACTGGCCGCCCGCGGCGGGCACCTCCATCAGCCCGGAATCGGACGAGAAGATGACCGTGTCGCCCGCCGTCCAGGTCGCGCCGTAGGTCTGGCCGAGCGCGTCGCACAGCGGCGTGACCGGACCCCCTGCCAGCGCGACCTTCACCAGCCGGTTGCCCTGCTTGAACCCGATCCATTGCCCGTCGGCCGAGAAGAACGGGAGGATGCCCCCCTCGGAGCCCGGAAGCGGGACCGGGTCGAGCTGGTCCAGCCCGCGGATGTAGAGCCGCTGCCCGGAGGGTGCCCGGCCGACGTAGACGATGCGGGCGCCGTCGGGCGAGAAGGCGATCGTGGTCCCCGTCGCGCCGACCGGCTGCGCGTCGCGCGGCAGCTGGATGGCGAACCGCACCACGGGGCGCACGCGAGTTGCGGGCTTCGGGCCGATCCAGCGCCACAGCGCGGCGCCCGCCGCGGCTGCGACCACGATGGTTCCCGCGAAGGCCGCCCAGCGCACGACGCGACCGCGAGTCCCCGCGGCTGCCACTCCCGGTGCCACCCGGGTCGCGGGCCCGACGAAATCCGTCTTGCCTAACGCCTCGACAAACTGCTGGGCCGAGGCGAACCGGTCGGCCGGCAGCTTCTCGAGCGCCATCCGGACGGCGGCGTCGATGTGCGGCGGGATGGTGTGCCGCTGGAGCGTGAGCGAGCGCGGCGACTCGGTCATCACGCGCGCGATGATCGCCTGCGCGGTGGGGCCCGTGAACGGCGGCTCGCCCGTCAGCATCTCGTACAGCACGCAGCCCAGCGCGTAGATGTCGGCCTTGGGCGTGATCTCCTTCTCGCCCATCGCCTGCTCGGGCGCCATGTAGTGCGGAGTGCCCAGCGACATCCCGGTCTCGGTCATCCGCGTGCCGCCGTCGGAGCGGCTCGCGGCCAGCGCGATCCCGAAATCGGCGACCATCGCATGCCCGCCGTGCAGCAGGATGTTCTCGGGCTTGATGTCGCGGTGCACGATGCCCTGCTTGTGCGCGTACGCGAGCGCGTCGGCGACTTCGCGAGTGATCCGGACCGCGTCCTCCACCGGCAGCTGCTTCTCCTTGATCAGCCGGTCGCGCACCGACTCGCCCTCGACGTACGGCATGACGTAGAAGATCAGGCCGTCGGCCTCGCCCGAGTCGAACAGCGACAGGATGTGCGGATGCTGGAGGTTGGCCGTGGTCTTGATCTCGGCCAGGAACCGCTCGCCGCCCAGGATCGCGGCCAGCTCGGGCCGCAGGACCTTCAGCGCGACCTTCCGGTCGTGCCGGATGTCGTGCGCGAGGTAGACGGTCGCCATGCCGCCCGCGCCGAGCTCGCGCTCGATGGTGTAGCGCTCCGCGAGCGCGGTGCCGAGCCGTGCGATCGGGTCGTTCACGATGGGAAGCTGCCTTTGTGGTGGTGTGGTCGAAGATAGCGGCGCGCGAGGCGGGCGGCCAGCATTCTAGACGTTGAACCGGATGTGAAGGATGTCGCCGTCGGCGACCAGATAGTCCTTGCCTTCGACCTTCATGTGCCCCGATTCGCGCAGGGCGTGCTCGGAGCCGTACTTGATGAAGGCGTCGTACGGCATCACCTCGGCCCGGATGAAGCCGCGCTCCAGGTCCGAGTGGATCCGCCCGGCCGCCTGCTGGGCCTTCGTTCCACGCCGGATGTCCCACGCCCGAACCTCGTCCTCACCGACCGTGAAAAAGGAGATGAGGTCGAGCAGTCCGTACGCGGTTCGGATGAACCGGACCAGCGCCGACTCCTTGAGCCCGAGGTCGGCAAGGAACGCGCCCTGGTCCGCGGCGGCCATGGTCGCGATCTCGGCCTCCACACTTGCCGAGAGCACGAGACTCGCCGCGTGCATCCCTTCGAGCTTCTGGGCGATCGGCGCGGGCAGCGGCTGCGCCGCCTCGGCCTCGCTGCGGTTGAGCGCGATCATCAGCGGCCGGTCGGTGAGCAAGCCGTAACCCTTGAGGAGGTCGCGGCTCAGGGCCGCGGCCGGCAGCGACCGGATCGGGAGCTCCCGCTCGAGCGTGGACTTCATCAGCTCGAAGGCTTCCACTTCGCGCGGATCCGTCTTGTCCTTCTTGGCCCGGTCAAGCCGACGCTCGACGATCTCGAGATCGGCGAACAGGCACTCGGCGAGAAACGCGTCGAGGTCGTGAACGGGATCGGCCGCGCCTTCGAGCGCCGGATTCTCGAACGCGCGCAGCACGAGACACAGCACGTCCTGGTCGCGGATCTGCTGGAGCGCCTTGCGCGAGAGCCCCTTCTTGTGGGCGTCGTGCTCGCCGGGGATGTCGCTGAACACTATCTCGGCGTAGGTCGTCTTCTTCGGCTTGAAGATCCTGCTCAGCGCGTCGATGCGCTGGTCCGGGACCTTCACGGTGCCCAGGTGCACGTCGCCGCCGAACCCCGTGGGGACGGAGAGGCCGGTCAGGGTGTTGAAGACGGTCGTCTTCCCGGAGCCAGCGAAACCAACCAGTCCGACTCTAATGGCACACCCCGGATAACGTGGTAAGTCGCATTGCAGCGCCCAAACATCGCCGCTGGCGCAGTGGATGACAAGCGAGCTATTGTCGGCACATGGAGTTCCTCGACTTCCTCATCATTCTCTGGGCCGGATGGCTCGTGTGGAAACGGCCCGAGCGCGAGCGGCTTGCGTTCCGATTGCTGCTGCTCGCCTGCGCCCTGATGGCCCTGCTCTTCTTCGTTGGCACGCACGGCTCCCTGGTGCCGGGCGTGAACCTCTGATGGTTCTCACCGAAGACCGACTCCGCGAGATCCTGGCCTGGGTGGTGATCGTCCTGGTCGGCGGCCCGGTCGCGGGCGCCGTGCTGCTCGGCGTGCTGTACGGCGACTCGCCGTGCATTCTGTGCTGGGCCGAGCGCACCTCGATGGTGCTGATCGGCCTGGTCGCGCTGTTCGTGATCCGCTACGGGCCCCGCCCCCGCTACCTCGGCATGGCCGTGCTGCTCGGCGCGTGGGGCACGTTCATGGCGCTGCGCCACGCGGGCCTGCACCTGGCCCGCGACGTCGGACAGGGATTCAGCGCCGCCATCTTCGGCGTGCACACCTACGTGTGGGCCTGGGTCATTCACGCGACCGTCCTGGCGGTGATCGGCGTGCTGCTCCTGTTCCTGCGCCAGATCGCGCCGGCGGCGGAGATACGCCCGCCAGGCCGGACCGGGCGCTTCGCCATGGGCTTGTTCGTGGTGGTCGCCCTTGCCAACGCGCTTCAGGCCATCGCGTCGACCGGTCCGCCGCCGTACTTCGGACAGGGCGACCCGGTGCGGCTCTCGCTCGACCCGCGGCACTGGGTCTGGTCGTTCGAGGAACTCGATCCGCCCTACATCTCATTGCGCGGCGCGTGGGCCATCCCGGAGCCGAACCCCGCCGCCGCGGATCCCGATCCGGCGCACGGCCCGCTGGCCAACCTGCCGGCGCTCGCGGTGTCCGGCTCGGAGCGGATCGGCGTTCCGCTGAACGGTACGCTCAGCGACCTGGCCCGGGACAGCGCCACCGGCCGCTTCCTCGCGGTCACCGACCGCTTCGGCGCATACCTGCTGGACAGCACGCTCTCACGCGCGTTGCATCACGTGGTGCTGGACCCCGGGTTCAGCATTGATCTCACGCCGCTCGCCGGCGCCGCGTTCCTCGGGGGCGACACGCTCGCGGTCCTCGCCACGAACAAGAGCTGGGTACTGCTCAGGCCCGACCCGCGCGCCGACCCCAAGGCCGAATGGCGCCACTTCCTCTCGACCGACGGCGCTGTGAGCGAGCTGGGGCTGGGGCGCTTCCAGACCGTGCGCGCCCACCAGATGTACGTCCTATCGCTGGCCTTCGACCCGGCGGCGCAGGAGCTGATCACGGTGAGCGTGCCCAATCCGCGCCACAGGCAGCTCGTGGTGTCCCGTTTCGCCCGGGCGGATATGGCGCTCTCCTCGGAGTTCGAGCCGCGACTCGCGGCAGGCCTGGTGTTTGCCGGGCGGGAGCGGACGCTGGCGGAGTACG
>JBIOIA010000156.1:0-5515 GCA_044449445.1 Gemmatimonadales bacterium | reverse complement strand
TCACGGCGCTCATCGGGCCCTCGGGGTGCGGCAAGTCCACGTTCCTGCGCTCGGTCAACCGACTCCAGGAGCTGCTGCCGACCACGCGGCACACCGGCGACATCAAGCTCGACGGAAGCTCCATCTTCTCGAGCGACACCGATCCGGTCGAGCTGCGGCGGAGCGTGGGCATGGTGTTCCAGCGCCCCAACCCGTTCCCCAAGAGCGTCTTCGACAACGTGGCCTACGGGCCGAGGGTCTCGGGCGCGGCGCGGGAAAAGGAGCTACCGGCGATCGTGGAGCAGGCGCTGCGCCGGGCGGCGCTGTGGGACGAGGTGAAGGACCGGCTCGACGAGCCGGGGACCGCGCTCTCGGGCGGCCAGCAGCAGCGCCTGTGCATCGCGCGGACCGTGGCCAATCGCCCCGAGGTGCTGCTGATGGATGAGCCGTGCTCGGCGCTCGACCCCATCGCGACCCAGCGCGTCGAGGAGCTGATCGTCGAGCTGAAGCGGGACTACACCATCGTCATCGTGACGCATAACATGCAGCAGGCCGCGCGGGTCGCGGACAGCACCGGGTTCTTCTATCTCGGCCGCATGGTCGAGTTCGGGCCGACGCAGCAGATCTTCACCAGCCCGAAGGACGAGCGCACCGAGGCCTACATCACCGGGAGATTCGGATGAGCGAACCGCCCCGCCATTTCCACGAGGAGCTTTCGCACCTCAAGCAGCGCCTCACCGCGCTCTCGAGCGAGGCGGAAGAGGCGATCGGCAGCGCCGTCGAGGCCCTGCTGAAGCGCGACAAGACGCTCGCCCAGGAGGTCATCAAGGGCGACGTCACCATCAACACGCTGGAGAGCGGGATCGAGGAGCAGGCGTTCCAGCTCATCGCGCTGCACCAGCCGATGGCGCGCGACCTGCGCCTCATCTTCTCGGCCATCAAGATCGTCCACGACCTCGAGCGGGTCGGCGATCACGCGGTCAACATCGCGCAATCGGCGGTGCAGCTGCTGTCCTACCCGCACGTGGTGCCGGAGCCCGAGATCGTGGAAATGGCCCGCCGCTCGCGCCAGATGCTCGCCGACAGCCTCTCGGCGTTCGTCCGGGGCGACGGCCCGCTGGCCCGCGACGTGTGCCGGCGCGACGACGAAGTGGATTCGCTCAACGACTCGGTGTTCCGGATCCTCCTCACCCACATGATGGAGGACCAGCGCAGCATCGGCGCCTGCATGGAGCTGCTGCTGGTGAGCCGGAACCTGGAGCGGGTGGCCGACCTCGCCACGAACATCGCCGAGGATGTAGTATTCGTGGCTGAAGGCAAGACCATCAAACATCATGCGGAGGACGGCTTCCCGGAGCCGGAGGCCACCCCGCGTTAGCAGGACCGATGACCATCCGTGAGCCGCACAGCTTCCCCGGTCGCCTGATCGTCGTCGAAGGCATCGACGGGTCGGGGAAGTCCACGCAGATCTCCCTGCTGCAGACGTTCCTGCAGTCGGAAGGCTACGACGTGTCCTACACCGAGTGGAACAGCTCGCCGCTCGTGAAGGACACCACCAAGCGCGGCAAGAAGAAGAACCTCTTCACGCCGACCACCTTCTCCCTCATCCACGCCACGGATTTCGCGGACCGGCTCGAGCGCTCGATCCTGCCGCCGCTCCAGGCCGGGCTGATCGTGCTCGCCGACCGCTGGGCCTACACGGCCTTCGCGCGCGACGCCGTGCGCGGCTGCGATCCGGCCTGGATCCGGAACCTGTACGAAGTCGCGACCCGGCCCGACCTCGCGCTCTACTTTCGCGTGGACATCGACACGTCGGTGGCGCGGATCATGGGCGGGCGCATGCGCCTCAAGTACCATGAAGCCGGCATGGACCTCGGCCTCTCGACCGACCCCATCCAGTCCTTCCGCCTGTTCCAGAGCCGCGTGCTCGAGGAGTACGACAAGATCACCGACGAGTTCGGCCTGACGGTGATCGACGGCAAGCGCTCGGTGGTCGAGCAGCAGCGTGAAGTCCGCCGGCTGGTCAAGCCGCTGCTGAAGGGACTCCGGCGCAGCGGCCTGCCGCGACCCTCGGCCACGCCCGCGGCCAAGGTCGCCGCGGTCACGGAGGTCTGATGGAGCCGAAGTTCTACGGTGCGGGCCTCCCCAAGGCCGATGTGGCCACCCTCGCGGGCCATCTCGTGGTGATCGAGGGAGCGGACGGGGTCGGCCGCTCGACCCACATCGAGCTGCTCCAGGGCTGGCTCGAGGGCCACGGCTTCGCGGTCGCGACCACCGGGCTCGTGCGCTCGGAGCTGACGCAGAAGGGCATCGAAGTGGCCAAGGAAGGCCACAGCTTCGACCGCACGACGATGTCGCTGTTCTACGCCACCGACCTCGCCGACCGCGTCGAAAACGAGATCATGCCCGCGCTGCGCTCGGGGTTCGTGGTGCTCGCCGACCGCTACATCTTCACCACGATGGCACGCGGCGCCGCCCGCGGGCTGGACCGCGAGTGGCTGGCCAGGCTGTACGGTTTCGCGCTGATCCCGGAGCGCACCTTCTTCCTGCGCCTCGACCCCGACGAGCTGATCCGCCGCACTCTGCGCCGCGGCGGCGAGCTGGACTACTGGGAGTCCGGCCGCGACATCGGCCTCGCCCCCGACCTCTACACGTCGTTCCGCAAGTACCAGGCGTTGCTGCTCGAGGAGTTCGACCGCTTGGCGGAGCGCTACGGCTTCACGACCCTCGACGCCGCGCGCGAGATCGAGGAAGTGCAGAACGAGCTGCGGCGCGAGCTCGCGGCGATGCTCGACCCGTCGCTCCTCGACGCCGTCGATGCCGCCGACTGAGCGTTTCGCCGCCATCGATGTAGGGTCCAACTCGATCCGCTGCCTGATCGCGGAGCGGGACGAGGACGGCCATCTCCACGTCATCGACGATCTCAAGGACCAGCCGCGCCTCGCGCGCGGCCTGACCGCGACCGGCCGCCTCGCGCCGGAAGCCATCGAGCGCGCGGTCGAGTCCATCGGCCGCATGACCCAGGCCGCGGAGCGGCGCGGGGTCGCCAAAGTCGCGCTGGTCGCGACGTCGGCGGTGCGAGACGCCGCCAACGGCGCCGAGCTCGCCGAGCGCGTCCGCAAGGAGATCGGGATCCCGCTCGAGGTCATCGACGGCGAGACCGAGGCGCGGCTCGCCTGGCTCTCGGTGCGCGAGCACTTCGCCGTGGTGCGGGGGCGCGCCATCGCTGCCGATATCGGGGGCGGCTCCCTGGAGATGGTGCTCGCCGTCGGCGGGCTCGTCGAGCACGTGGTGTCGCTGCCCTTCGGCGCGGTCCGGCTCACCGAACAGTTCCTGGGCGACGCCGCCAACGCCGAGCAGGGCGTCAAGCGGCTGCGCGCCGCGGTCAGGCGGCGCCTGCGCACCGCGGTGCCGGTGCGCGAGTGGGCCGGCGCCCGGCTGTTCGGCTCCGGCGGCACGTTTACCAACGCGGCGCGGATCCACTTCGCGCGCGGCAAGGGCGCGCCACCGGCCGGCGTTCACGGCTCCACCATCAAGCTCGGCGACCTCCAGCGCATCCTCGAGTGGCTCACGACGCTGTCGGTCGAGGAGCGGCGCGCAGTCCCGGGACTCAACCCTGAGCGCGCCGACATCATCCTCGCCGGGATCGCGGTCGCCACGGAGGTCCTCTCGCACTTCGACGCGCAGAGCATCACCGTCTCGGCGTTCGGCCTGCGCGAAGGACTGCTCCTCCACCTCGCTCAGCCCGCCATGGACCGCAAGGAGCCGAGCCGCGCCACCGCGCTGCGCCGCTTCGCCGACCGCTGCCGCACCGATCGCCGCCACGTCGAGCAGGTGCTGACGCTCTCGAAGACGCTGTACGACCACCTCGGCAAGCGACTGGGCTGCGAGGACGGCGACTGGGAGATACTCGAGGCCGCCTCGCTGCTCCACGACGTCGGCCAGCTGGTCAGCTACAAGGGCCACCACCGCCACAGCTATCATTTGATCCGGCACGCCGAGTCGCTGCCCATGTCGCCGCAGGAGCGGGAACTGATCGCGGTGGTGAGCCGCTACCACCGCAAGAGCACGCCGAGCAAGAAGCATCCCGAGTTCGCCGCGCTGGGCCCCTCGGATCGCGCGCGCGTTCGCCGGCTCGCCGCGCTGCTGCGTGTGGCCGACGGCCTCGACCGCGGCCACGTCGCTGCGGTCGAGCGCGTGCGGCTGCGCATCGGTGCGACAAGACTCCTGATCGAGGCCGCGCCGCGTCTCGCGACCACCGATCTCAAGCTTGAGATCTGGGGTGCCACACGTAAGGCCGACCTGCTCGAGAAGATGCTCGGTGTAGAGGTGGTGATCCGCGCCGCCGCGGTGGCTGCGGAGCCGAAGGCCGGAAAGAAAGCGTCCTAGCGCGCCGTCAGTACTGGCCGCCGCCCGCGCTCTCGCAGGTCCCGCTCGTGCATTTCGCCCCGTGCGCATGGGGCGACTTCAGCAGCTCGGCCAGCGGCAACGGGCCGGGGCCCAGGCAGGTCACCATCCCGACGCCGCTGGACGTCCCGATCCGGTTCGCGCCCGCGGCGATCATCGCGAGCGCGGTCTGGCAGTCGCGCACGCCGCCCGATGCCTTGACGCCCAGCTCGTCGCCGACCACGAGCCGCATCATCCGCACCGCCTGCACGCTCGCGCCGCCCGCGGAATGGAATCCCGTGGACGTCTTCACGAAGTGTGCGCCGGCCTCCTTCGCCAGCGCCGAGACTCTGATGATTTCCTCCGGCGTGAGCACGGCGCTCTCGATGATCACCTTGACCAGCGCGGGCCGCGACGCCTCGACGACTTCGCGGATGTCGTCCTCGACACACTGCCACAGGCCGCTCTTGATCCGGCCGATCGCCGCCACCATGTCGATCTCGCCCGCACCCGTGGCCACGGCCTCGCGCGCCTCGAACGCCTTCGCGCGCCGGGTCGTCGCGCCGAGCGGGAAGCCGACCACCGTCGCGACCGCGACCTCGGTGCCCCGCAGCTCCTTCACGCACAGCTCGACCCACGTCGGATTGACGCACACCGCAGCGAAGCGGTGCTGCTTCGCCTCGGCGCACAGCTTCACGATCTCGGCCTTGGTCGCCTCGGCCTTGAGCAGCGTGTGGTCCACGAAATCCGCGACGCGCCGCGCACCCTGCGCCGGCGTCCATGCCGCCGTCTTCGCGCTCGGCCCGCGCCACGCGATGTCCGCCGCGCCGGTGGGGTCAGGTTTCAATGCGAGCGCGCCGTGAGTTTTGGCGATTGGGCCGCTGCCGCCTGCCGCCTGCCGCCTGCCGCCCACTGCCGCCTGCCTCCTGCCGCCTATCCTGGCAACTATCTGGTCTGCGAGCTCATTCAGCTCTTCCTCGGTCACAGGATGTTCCTCCCTCCTATATCAACCCGGTCCAGCACGCCGACGATCACCGCCTGCACGGGAATCCACGGATCGTCGAAGATCTTCCGCGCGCTCGAACCCTCCTGCACCACCAGCACGTTGTCGCCGACGCCCGCGTCCACGACGTCGAGCGCGATGATCTCG
>JBIOIA010000155.1:0-5529 GCA_044449445.1 Gemmatimonadales bacterium | reverse complement strand
GTCGTGCTGACGCTCGACGCCGAGCTCCAGGAGATCGCCGAGCGCGCGCGGGCGCGCGCGGGGGGCGAGGCGAAGGCCTCGGGCGGCGACGTCGTGATCCTCCAGCCCAGGACCGGTGAGGTCCTCGCGCTCGCTTCGATCAAGAAGGGCAGCGGCGGGTCGGTCGGCGTGATCAGCGATCCCTACGAGCCGGGCTCGACCGCGAAGATCTTCACGGCCGCCGCGCTGCTCCGCACCGGCAAGGCGACGCCGCACGACAGCGTGTTCGCCGAGCACGGCACGTGGGTCATCCCCGGTCGCGCGCCGATCCACGACACCCATCCGGCCGGGATGCTCACCCTGTCCGACGTGATCCGCGTCTCGAGCAACATCGGGATCTCGAAGCTCGGCGCGCGGCTCACTCCGGCCGAGCAGTTCCAGGCGCTGCGCGATTTCGGATTCGGCGTGCAGACCGGGATCGAGTTCCCGCAGGAGGCGCCGGGGCGGCTGCGCCGGCCGGCACAGTGGTCGGTGCCGAGCGCGGCGGCGCTCGCCATGGGCTACGAGATCTCGGTCACGCCGCTCCAGCTGGCCTGCGCCTACGGCGCCCTGGCGAACGGCGGCGTGCTCGTCGAGCCGACCTTGGTGCGCGAGGTCAAGGATCCCGGCGGCTCGCTGCGCTGGAGCCATCAGGTGCGGCCGGTGCGGCGCGCCGTCTCGAAGGAAGTCGCGGGCCAGCTGTCGCACATGCTGCTCGGCGTGGTCGAGGAAGGCACCGGCCGCCGCGCGGCGCTCGGGACGTACGCCGTCGCGGGCAAGACGGGAACGTCGCGCCACAACGTCGGCGGGCACTACGAGCGCGACAAGTACTACGCCACATTCGTCGGCTATTTTCCGGCGACCGATCCGCAGCTCGTGCTGCTGGTCAAGATCGACGATCCGGAAGGCGACTACTTCGGCGGCGGGACGGCCGCGCCGGCGACGCGCACCATCCTCGAGGCCGCGCTCGCCACGCCGGCCGTGACGCTCGACCGCGCTCGGCTCTCGCGCCGCCAGGCGCCGGCCGCGCCCGAAGCCCAGCCGCTCGAGACCGCGGGGGAGGCCGTCACCGTGTCCTGGCCGCTGCCGCGGAAGGCGCCGGCAGCGGCGGCGCCGCAGCGCGAGATCCCGGACGTCAGCGGCGAGACGCTGCGCGCGGCGGTGCGGGCGCTCCATCGCGCGGGTTTTCAGGTCCGCGTGTCGGGCCTGGGCGAGGTGACCGGAACGAGTCCGGCGGCCGGTGCGCGCGCCGATTCGGGGACCACCGTCCTGGTGCGGAGCGGCCAATAGTGCGCGCCGAGGCGCTCAGGGAGCGGCTCCTCAAGGCCGGCGAGCTGCTGCGCTGGCCCGACGACCTCAAGGGCGAGCTTGGCAGGGTCGTGACCGACAGCCGGCAGGTCGGCTCGGGCGATCTGTTCGTCGCCTACCGCGGCAGCTCGGTGGACGGGCACGGCTTCCTGCCGCAGGTTGCGCAGGCCGGGGCGGCCGCCGCGGTGGTCGAACGGGCGGTCGGCGGGGTGAACATCCCGCTGATCGAAGTGAAGAACGGCCGGCACGCCGCGGCGCTCGCCGCCTCGCTCCAGTTCGGCGATCCCGCGGACGGACTCACGCTGCTCGCCGTGACCGGGACCAACGGCAAGACCACCACGGTGCAGATCCTGAGGCACCTGTTCGGCACGGAGGCACCGGCCGGTTCGATCGGCACGCTGGGCGCGCTCGATGGCGATGGGCAGGTGCTCCCGGACACGGAGAATCTCACGACGCCGGGCCCCGTGGAGCTGATGGCGACGCTCGCCGCGCTCAGGTCGCGCGGCGTGCGCACGGTGGCGCTGGAGGCGAGCTCGCACAGTCTGGACCAGGACCGGCTGTTCGGCCTGCGGTTCCAGGCGGCGGTGTTCACCAACCTGACGCGCGACCACCTCGACTATCATCAGACCCTCGATGCCTACCTCACGGCGAAGCTGCGGCTCGTCCAGGGGCTGGCGAAGGACGGCTGGGCCGTCACGAATGCGGACGATCGGGCCTGGGACAAGCTGCCGGCGGGCCACTCGCGCCTGACGTTCGGCATCACGCAGCAGGCGGACGTCCGCGCGTCCGATGTCGCCGGTGACGCGCGCGGCATGCGCTTCACGATCGCGGCCGGCGGCAAGTCGGTGCGGGTGACGCTCCCGCTGATCGGGCGCTTCAACGTCGAGAACGCGCTGGGAGCGACCGCGGCGGCGCTCGCGCTGGGGCAGGACCTGGACGCAGTGGCCGGGCGGCTGGTCACGGCGCCGCAGGTGCCGGGCCGCATGGAGCGCGTGGCCGAGCGCCCGTGCCCCATCGTGCGCGACTACGCGCACACGCCGGACGCGCTGGAACGCGCGCTCGCGGCCGTGCGTCCGCTGACCCGGGGGCGCGTCATCGCCGTGTTCGGCTGCGGCGGCGACCGCGACAAGGGCAAGCGCCCGGTCATGGGCGCGCTCGCCGCGCGCGACGCCGACCTCACGATCCTGACCAGCGATAACCCGCGCACCGAGGACCCGGAGCGCAGTCTCGACGAGGTCGAGGCAGGCATGGGCGAGACGCCGCACCTTCGGATCGTGGACCGCCGTGCGGCGATCGCGCGCGCCGTGCTGATCGCGCGCCCCGACGACACGGTGCTCCTGGCCGGCAAGGGGCACGAGAACTACCAGGTGATCGGCACGGAGAAGCTGCCCTTCGACGAGCGCGAGATCGTGGACACGGCCGTGAAGGCGCTCCTCAAGTGACGGAGTTCGCCTGGACGGCGCACCTCGTCACGGAGGCGCTGGGTCTCCCGGCGGCCTCGTGGGACCACGCCTATTCCGGCCTGTCCACCGACACGCGCACGCTGAAGGACGGCGAGCTGTTCGTCGCGCTCAAGGGCGAGAAGTTCGACGCGCACGACTACCTGTCGGATGCCCGGCTCGCGGGCGTGGGCGGAGTCATCGTGCGCGAGGGCACGCCGCGCTGGCCCGGCTTCGATTGGTTCGAGGTGAAGGACACGCTCGTCGCCCTGGGCCAGCTGGCCAGGCTGCGCCGGACGAAGTTCACGGGGACGCTGATCGCCGTGACGGGCAGCAACGGCAAGACCAGCACCAAGGAGATGATCGCCGCGGCCCTCGGCGTGACGCGCAAGGTCCACAAGTCCGAGCGCAACCTCAACAACCTGGTGGGCGTTCCCCTGACCGTGCTGGCCGCGCCGCTCGATGCCGAGGCGATGGTGGTCGAGTGCGGCGCGAGCGTGCGGGGCGAGCTCGGGCGCATGCGCGAGATCGTGCGTCCCGACATCGCCGTGGTGACCAACGTCGGCGCCGCGCACGTCGAGGGCTTCGGCTCGCTCCTGGCCGTGCTCGAAGAGAAGGTGTCGCTGCTCAACGGCGCCAGGATCGCCGTCGTGGGGACGGAGCCGGACGCGCTGCCCGAGGCGGCCCGCAAGCTCGCCGAGAAGGTCGTCACCGCGGCCGTGGAAGGCCCTGCCGATTGGACGGCGGAGCAGGTGACGATGTCGCCGGACGGCCGCGCGAGCTTCACGGTGCGGGGCATCAAGGTGGACCTGCCGATGCGCGGACGGCACATGGTCGCCAACGCGCTGATCGCCCTGGCGACGGCCGACGCGGCGGGCGTCAAGCTGGAGCGCGCGGCGCAGGGCATCGCCCGCGCGAGCCTCCCCGGCGGACGCTCCGAGCTGGTGGAGATGGACGGCGTGACCGTCATCAACGACTCGTACAACGCCAACCCCGGCTCGCTGCGCGCGGCGCTCGACCTGCTCGGGGCGGTGCGCGGGGCGCGGCGGACGGTGGTGGTTCTCGGCACGATGCGCGAGCTCGGCGCCGAGTCCGCGCGGCTGCACCGCGAGGGGGCCGAGGCCGTGCTCGCCGCCAAGCCGGACGTCGTGGCGGCGGTCGGGGAGTTCGTGCCCGCGTTCGAATCGCTCAAGAAGAAGGCCGGGCCCGAGCTCGTCTTCGCGAAGGACGCCGACGAGGTCGCGCCCAGGCTCAAGGACGTGATCCGGGCGGGGGACGTCGTCCTGCTGAAAGCCTCGCGCGGCGTGGCCCTCGAGAAGGTGATTCCCGTCGTCTGGCCCAACTTCCAGCGAGCCGAGGCGCACTAGTGCTCTACTACCTGCTGCACCCGTACGCCTCACGCTACGCGCTCGCGAACCTGGTCGGCTACATCTCGTTCCGCGCCGCCGCGGCGACGGTGACCGCGCTCATCATCGCGTTCCTGGTGGGGCCCGGGATCATCGAGCGGCTGCGCGCGCACAAGATCGGCCAGATCGTGCGCAGCGAGGGGCCCGCGACGCACCTGGGCAAGCGCGGCACGCCGACGATGGGCGGCATCATCATCATCATCGCGACCGTGGTGCCCACGCTGCTGTGGGCGCGGCTCGACAACCGCTTCGTCCTGATCGCGCTGCTGTCCATCACGTGGATGGGCGCGATCGGGTTCCTGGACGACTACCTCAAGATCGTGCAGCGTCGCCCGCGCGGGCTGGTCGCACGCTGGAAACTGGTGGGGCAGGTCGGCTTCGGGCTCGCGCTGGGCGTGATCCTGCTGCTCGTGCCGTGGACCGGCACCGTGCTGCCGCCGACCGCCACGACCCTCCCGTTCCTCAAGTACGTGTACGTCGTGATGGTGCCGGCGCTGTACGTGGGCTTCGTCGCGTTTGTCGTAACCGGCACGTCGAACGCGGTGAACTTCACCGACGGGCTCGACGGCCTCGCCACCGGGCTGTCGGCGATCGCGGCGATCACGTTCGCCGTGTTCGCCTACGTGTTCGGCCGCACCGACACATCGGACTACCTCAAGGTCTTCTACCTCCCCGGGGCCGGCGAGCTGGCGATCTTCTGCGCCGCGCTGATGGGCGCGTGCGTCGGATTCCTGTGGTTCAACGCGCACCCGGCCAGCGTGTTCATGGGCGATACCGGAGCCCTGGCCATCGGCGGTGCGCTGGGCACCGTCGCCATCCTGCTCAAGTCGGAGTTCCTGCTGCTGATCGTGGGCGCGGTGTTCGCCGCCGAGGTCGTCTCGGTCATCATCCAGACGACGGTGTTCAAGTACCGGCTGCGACGCTACGGCCGGGAGTACGCGCAGCAGCATCGCGTGTTCCGGATGGCGCCGATCCATCACCATTTCGAGCAGCTCGGATGGCACGAGACGACGGTCGTCACGCGATTCTACATCCTTGGATTGCTGTGCGCGCTGCTGGCGCTCGCAACACTCAAGGTCAGGTGATTCCGGAAGAGTGGAGCCGGGGTGAGGCCGCCGTCGTGGGCCTGGCGCGGAGCGGCGTGGCGGCGAGCCGGCTGCTGCGGCGGATCGGGGTCGCGGTCTACGCGTCCGACGCCAAGGCGACGCCCGCGCTCGAGACCGCGGCCACGATGCTCCGGGCCGACGGCTGCCGGGTCGAGCTGGGGCGTCACGACCTGGCGCGCATCGCGAAGGCCTCGGTGTGCGTGCTCTCCCCGGGCGTGCCGCCCGATGCGCCGCCGGTGGTCGCGGCGAAGC
>JBIOIA010000154.1:0-5546 GCA_044449445.1 Gemmatimonadales bacterium | reverse complement strand
CGTTTGGGGGGGGGGGTTTTTTTTCGTGTGGGCGTCCCGGGGGGTGGGGGGGGGGCGCTTGGGGGGGCCCGCCCCGGGCGCGCGGGGGGGCCGGCGCGCGGCGGCAGGTACTGCCCGGGGTCGTGCGCGCGCAGGGCGATGTCGATCACGACGTGCATCAAGTCAGCAAGGCGGGAGCGAGGAATCTCAGACGCGGCGGTTGGAGAGCCCTCATTGCTCACATTAACGATCGTAGCCGATACTGATAAGAGCGTCAATCATGACGCGACGATCTCTGCCGGTGGCGCCCTCGCTGTCGGTGAACCTGTACGCGGACGACGTGCTCGCATCGCCTCGCCGATCCGCGGATTCACGCGGCGCCTCTCGCGCGACCACGAGATCGACGGCACGCCCCTCCCGCAGGGCTCGCGAGTGGTGCTGCTGTTCGGCGCCGCAAATCTCGACGAGACGCGCTTCCCAGATCCCGAGAGCTAGGACATCCACCGGCCTAACGGCGCGCACGTCGGTTGGGGAAACGGGCCGCACGCATGCGCAGGCGCCAGCCTCGCCAAGCTCGAGATGCAGGCCCTGCTGCGCGCGATGGTCCCCCACGTCCGCCGTATGGCCACCAGCAACCCCACTCGGCTGCGCAACAACACGCTCCAGGGCTTCAGCGGGCTCACCGCCCGCTTCGATTAGCAGCCAGCCGGCTCACGAGACCGGTGCCGGGACCTGCGGCATCGGCCGCCGCGCCACCTCGGCTGCGTCCTTCCCTGACAGGCCGAACATGCGCAGCACTCCCTCGGCATGGTGGCGGTCGGCGTCCTTCGGTGCACGTCCATCCAGAACGTCGCCCATAACCCCGAGAAGCGCGCCGCCCGCAGCGAACAGCGCGACGCGCTTGTTGGGAACGCGGAAGCGACCTGCTCTGATGCCGCGCTCGAGGTCCCGCTGGGCGAACGGGCCGAGCGCCCTCAGGCCGATCTTCTGCGACGCGTCGAGGCGGATCAAGAGCCATCCCCACTCAGGATCGCTGCGGGCGAGGTTCACGAAGTAGCGGTGCGCCGCGGCGACCACCTCTGCCGGGTCATCAAGGTCGGCCGTGACGGAGGCGACTGCGTCACCCTGGGCGGCGACGGCCTCCCCGACGACTGCTTCGACGATCGCGTCCTTGGAGTCGAAGTGGTTGTAGAAGGAGCCGAAACCGACATCCGCCTCGTCGGTGATCTCGTTGATCCGAGTGTTCTCGACGCCCTGGCGGGCAAACAGCGCGCGCGCGGCGTCGAGCAGCTTCCTGCGCGTCTGCTCGCGACGGCGCGTGTGGCGATCGGGATGCGGCGCGGTGCGCATCTCGACAGAAGAAGCTGCCTCGCTGCTAGCTGCGTCGCTGCTCATATATGACAATCCTATCAGTGGATTCCCTGCACGGAGCACCGCCGATCGCGTGAACGGACACCCCGCATCAGATCGTCACCGCGCGCATTCTGAGAAGTAGGATCATCGTCATGGGCGGCGCGAAGCGGGTGGTTGCCATCCCCGGCGAGGATGCCGCCGCGGAGGCCTTTTCAGCAACTATGGCCCTTCTCGAGAATTTCTCGCTGGACATAGACTGGTCGTATCCACCGGTCGGGGCGGCCGCGATTCAGATGCACGGCGAGGCCTTTCCGGCACAGGCAAGGGCGGCGATCGACGAGTCTGACGCGGCGCTGTTCGGCGCGACGAGCGGCGCGAGCGCGGGCGCGCTCTTCTACTTGCGTTGGGGCCGCCAGACGTTCGCCAACGTGCGCCCGACGCGATTCACCCAAGGTGTTGGGAGTCCGCTCGCATCTCCCGAGGGGATCGATCTCGTCATTGTGCGCGAGAATCTCGAGGATCTCTATGTCCTCAGCGAGGGCGCCATTCAAGACCTCGCGCCGTTGGGGCTTTCGAGCACCACTTGGCAGAAGCCGGTGGTCGATCTCGGGCCCGGTGCCTACGCGCTGAAGGTGATCACCGACCGTGGCTGCGAACGCGTTGCCCGATTCGCCTTCGATTTGGCGCGTCGGCGCAAGGCGCAGGGCCGGGCGGGCAAGGTCACCTGCGCCACGAAGCACAACCTGCTCTTTCGCACCGACGGGCTGTTCCGCGAGGTTGCCGAGCGTGTGGCCGGCGAATATGAGGACATCGAGTTCGAGGCGCTGATCATCGACGATTTCGCGAATCGTCTTGTCGGCCGGCCACAGCAGTTCGATGTCGTGCTGCTTCCGAACCTGTACGGGGATGTGCTGTCGGACGCGGCGGCGGCGCTCGCTGGGGGCTTGGGGCTCGCCGCGAGCGGCTGTTACGGTAGCGACTACGCGTACTTCGAGCCCGTGCACGGAACGGCGCCGGACCTGGAGCGCCAGCGCGTCAACCCCACGGCGACGATCCTGTGCGCCGCGATGATGCTGGAGTACCTGGAGTTCGGCGAAGCGGCGCAGCAGCTGGTGGCCGCGGTCGAGCGGGTCTACGCTGGTGGAACCTCACTTACCGCCGACCAGGGCGGTACCGCGTCGACCGATGAGTTTCGCGACGCCGTTGCGGCGGCTATGCGAAACGGAGGATGAAGAGATGACTGCGCGCACGCTGGTCGAGAAGATCTGGGACGAGCACGTCGTCGCTGACCTCAGTAGCGGCCTCGATCTCCTGCACGTCGACCGCCACCTCGTGCACGATCTCTCAGGGCCGCCATCGCTCGGGATGCTCGCTGCGCGCGGTCTTGCGGTGCGCAATCCGGAGCTGACCTTCGCGATGCCCGATCACACGGTCTCGACCGCGGTTGGTCGCACCGACGCGGACACGAACGCGGGCCGCCTGCTCGTGCCCGCGCTGCGCGAGCGGACACGTGCCGAAGGTATCCGGCTCTTCGACCTCGAGGACGTCGAGCAAGGCATCGTGCACGTGGTCGGACCCGAGCTCGGACTAACGCTCCCGGGCGTGACAGTGCTCTGCGGCGATAGCCACACCTGCACGCACGGCGGACTCGGCGCGCTCGGCTGGGGCATCGGCAGCAGCGACCTCACACATGTGCTCGCCACGCAAACGATCGTCCAACGCCGCCCCAAACAAATGCGCGTCACCTGCTCGGGCAGCCTCGCCGCGGGGGTTGAGCCGAAGGACCTGGTGCTGCACCTGATCGGCGAACACGGCGCCGATGGCGCATCCGGCTTCGCCGTCGAGTACGCCGGCAGCGCCATCGAGTCGATGCCGGTCGAGGGCCGCATGACGCTGTGCAACCTCACGATGGAGTTCGGAGCGAAGATCGGGATCGTCGCGCCGGACGAAGCGACGTTCGATTACCTCGCCGGAAGGCGATACGCGCCCACCGGCGCGCACTGGGACCAGGCGCTCGCCGCCTGGCGCGAGTTGTCAAGCGACGAGGATGCGGCCTTCGATCGCGAGATCGAGATCAACGCCTCTGCGGTCTCACCACAGATCACGTGGGGCACAAGCCCGGCGCACACGATGGCCCTCGATGGCAAGATCCCCGACCCCGGACAGGCGCGGGATCCGGCGGCTCGCCTGGCCCGCAGCAAGGCGCTCGAGTACATGGGCCTGAGCGCGGGCGAGCAGCTGCTCGGGCTGCCCGTCCAGCACGTGTTCATCGGCTCCTGCGCCAACGGCCGTCTCTCGGACCTGCAGAACGCCGCATGGGTCGTTCGCGGCCGGCGCGTGGCGGCTGGCGTGCGCGCGTGGGTGGTACCTGGCTCTCACGGCGTGCGGCGCGAGGCCGAGGCGCTGGGACTCGACCGCATCTTCACCGCAGCTGGCTTCGAATGGCGCGAGCCGGGCTGCTCGATGTGCCTCGCCGTCAACGACGAGCTCGTCCCCCCCGGAGAGCGGTGCGTTTCGACAAGCAACCGCAACTTCGTCGGCCGCCAGGGGCCGGGTGCGCGCACGCACCTCGCCGGCGTCGCGACCGCGGCCGCTGCCGCGATTGAGGGACGCATCGCAGATCCTCGCCAGCTTGCCCGGGTGCCCTGAGATGGAGCGCTTCACCAGCGTGCAAGGACGCGCGATCCCGCTACCGGTGCCCGACATCGACACCGACGTGATCACCCCCATCAAGCGAGTGATGCAGGGGGGCGATGCGCTCACGCGCTATGCCTTCGAGTCGCTCCGCTACACACCGGACGGAGAGCTCAAGCCAGAGTGCCCGCTCAACCAGGAGGCCTACCGGGACGCGCCGATCCTGCTCGCCGGCGCGAACTTTGCCTGCGGCAGCTCACGCGAGACCGCCGTGTGGGCCGTGCGGGGCCTGGGCATCCGCTGCATCATCGCACCGAGCTTCGGCGACATCTTCTTCGACAGTTGCTTCGAGAATGGGCTGCTCCCGGTCGCGCTCCAGCAAACAGAGCTCGACGCGCTGGCCGACGAGGCGCCCGCCGGGGAGTTCCGCGTCGACCTCGAGCGCTGCGAGATCACCACCCCAAGCGGGCGCACGATCGCGTTCGCCGTGCACCCATTGCAGCGCGAGGCCCTGCTCGGCGGCCGCGACTCGATCGAGCTCACGCTTGCACGCGAGCCGGAGATCGCAGAGTTCCAGCGGCGCGACCGCGAGCTTCGTCCGTGGGTCTACGAGCTTGCCGGTGACACGTGAGTAAAGCGCTGTGAGCCCTGGCGGTGACCATGCAGCGACTAGCGCCGCGGACGGCCGGTACGGGCGCTCGTTCACAGACGCCGCGGGCGCGCGGTTACAGGAGCTGTGCCTCACCGCGCGACGCCAGCCTCTGAGGCGAAGGCGTGAAGGGTGCCAAAACCGAGTTCCATCTGGGAGATCGGGGTCTTGGCACCTTTCGCGCACTTCCGTGGGACCGCCAAGGAATAGCGTGTCGGATTACGCGTCGTCGAGCTCGCGGCGCGCGGAGAAGTACCCCAGCGCTCCATCGCGTCTGACGCTCACCTCGACCAACCCAGCATCGGCGAGCCATGACTCCAGCTCGGCGAGCGTGCAGCCGGGGCCGAACGAACCTCTCAGCTGCATGAGGCGCACCCACGCGTCCTGCCGCAGCCCCGCATGCTTGACCACCGCAGTTCCGCGCAGCGCACCGCCGGGGCGCAGCACGCGCGCCATCTCGGCTAGCGCGGCCGCAGGATCTGGGAAGCAGTGCAGTCCCGTGTAGCTGACGCAAAGGTCGAATGAGCCGTCTTCGAACGGCAGCGCGTTCACGTCGGCCGCTGTGAACTCGACCTGGTCCACGCCGCGACGCTGGGCCTCAGCACGAGCCCGCTCCAGCATGACCGGCGAGAGGTCGGCGGCGACGTAGCGCACGCGCTGGCCTGCCCGCAAGCCGCGGAACGCCACTCCTCCCCCACACGGAACATCGAGGATCGCGGTGCCGTCCGGCTCCTTGCCCAGCCGCGCGATGTCTTCGTAGAAGCCCGACGCGTCCATGCCCCAGATCAACCGCCCGAGCACACGCGCGACGTGCTCATGCTCCACCGCCGAGTCGTACACGGTGGCGTCAAGCCACCCGCTCCTCCAGCGCTCGCGGACGTCCGGCACGAGTGAAGCATAGACGCCAGGGGGACACGAGATTCGAGGTCGG
>JBIOIA010000153.1:0-5620 GCA_044449445.1 Gemmatimonadales bacterium | reverse complement strand
GAGACGTCGCGGCGTTTCTGACCGCTCTGGAGCCGCGCAGCGTGTTCTTCGTGGATGAGATCCATCGCCTGCCGCGCGCCCTGGAGGAGACGTTCTATCCGGCAATGGAGGACCAACGGCTGCCGATCACCGTCGGGCAGGGGGCCGGCGCGCGGGTGGTCACACTCGAGCTGCCGCCGTTCACGCTGGTGGGCGCGACCACGCGCACGGGATTGTTGACCACGCCGCTGCGCGACCGCTTCGGCATCCAGGCTCGCCTCGAGACCTACACGGCGGGAGAGCTCGCGATCATCGTGCGCCGGTCCGCGGGCATCCTGCAGATCGAGCTCGAGGACGGCGGCGCGAATGCGATCGCGGCGCGCAGCAGGGGCACCCCACGGGTGGCGAACCGGCTGCTCAAGCGCGTGCGCGACTTCGCCGAGGTCCGCATGGAGGGCGTGGTCACCGAGCGTGCCGCGCATGGCGCGCTGGAGATGCTGGAGGTCGATGAGCGCGGATTGGACCGCCTTGACCGGGAGATACTGCGCGCGATCTGCGCCAAGTTCGACGGCGGGCCGGTCGGTCTATCGACGCTCGCGGTGGCCGTGGGCGAGGAGCCGGACACGATCGAGGACGTGTACGAGCCCTACCTGTTGACCGAGGGGTTGATCAAGCGCACGCCGCGCGGTCGGGCCGCCACGCCGGCCGCCTTCGCCCACATGGGGATCGATCCCCGGCCGTCGGACGGACGCTCGCTGTTCTGAGGGCCCGAGACGGTTCGCCGGCGGCGTCGGCCGCGCCGTTGCGAAGACCCGCGGCCTCCGCGGCGCGGCTTGCGTAGTCTGTATCTGTTCATGGCCCATCCGTTCATCTGTCCAAACTGCGGTCACCGCACGAGCGAGCTGGACCGCAACCTCGGCTTCACGCGCCAGCGCAAGGGCTGCGCCAAGTGCGGGTTCGCGTTCCTGTTCGAACTGCTCGACGACTACTACCCGGCGCCCGATGCCGCCTTCTTCGTCTGCGACGGCGAGGGTCGCGTGATCGGATGCGGGAAGAACTCCTTCGCCTTCACCGGGTTGGAGGAGGAGGAGGTGATCGGCCAGCGCGTCGAGCAGGTGCTCGGCCTCGAGTTCTCAAACGGCGACGACCCGGTGGCGACGGTTCTGGAGTGGGGGGTGCGCGCGCTGGAGGTCCCGGTGCAGGTGAGCGGCGAACGCGACGTCACGGCGAGCGCCAAGGCCGACATGTTTCCCGCCTACGACGACGACGGCGGGCTGTTGCTCGTGCTCACCCCTGAGAAGTAGGCTGGCAGGAGCCGATGACCGACCGTCGCCGCAACGCGCTGATCCTGCTGATCGTGGCTGGCCTGATCGCCGCGTCGTTCGCGGTGGTCGCCACCAAAAAGACCCGCCTCGGCCTCGACCTGAAGGGCGGCGTCGAGCTCATCTACCAGGGCAAGCCGACGGCGCAATCGAAAGTCGACGCCGAATCGCTGAACCGCGCGATCGACATCATGCGCAAGCGCGTCGACCAGCTGGGCGTGGCACAACCGGAAATCCAGCGCTCGGGCGCCACGGAAATCGACGTCGCGTTGCCGAACGTGAGCAACGCCGCTCGCGCCGAACAGGAGGTCGGAAAGACCGCGCAGCTGTTCTTCTACGACTGGGAGCCGAACGTGATCGGCGCCGAAAGCAAGCCGGCGCCGACGGAAGCCACCGTCACGGGAGGGGCTAACGCCGGCGCCGCGCAATTCGGGCTGCCCGAGTACGGGGCCGTTCAGCGCGCGATCAAACGACCGGCGATCTTGCGCAAGAACGACACGACGCTCGGGCTAGGCTGCACCCCGCAGCAGGTCGGCGGGTGCATCTACGGCAGCTGGTATCTGCTTGACACCGCGCACGAAAAGGTCCTGCGCGGCCCCGAGGAAACCGAAAAGAACCTCTATGCCGACTACAAACCGCCGGCGGGCGCCAAGCTGCAGACGGTGCGCGTCAACCCCGGCACCGTGCTCGCCCGCGCGCGACCGATTGAAACGGCGGCCGGGAAGGTCAGCCAGAAAAGCCCGAACAGCTGGTTCGTGCTCAACGACGACCCGGTGCTGACCGGCGCCGACGTCAAGAATCCGCAGCAGAGCTTCGACGAAGGCGGCGGCGGGACGGGGGCGCCCAACGTGACGTTCGGCTTCACCTCCCACGGGCAGAGCGTCTTTCAGCGGGTGACCAAGGAAATAGCGCGCCGCGGACAGGAAGCCCAGCTCCCGGGCGTCGGCAAGGAAGCGGCCCAGCAGCACTTCGCGGTCGTCCTGGACAACCAGCTGATCACGACGCCGTCGATCGACTACACCAAATATCCCGAAGGAATCGACGCGACCACCGGCTCGCAGATCTCGGGCGGGTTCACGATCAACTCGGCGCAGGAACTGGCCGCCGAGCTGCAATCCGGCGCGCTGCCGATCAAGCTGGAACTGATCTCCAACTCCCAGGTCTCGGCGACGCTCGGCAAAACGGCGCTCAACCAGGGCCTGATCGCGATGCTCGCCGGCTTCGCGGTCGTGTGCCTGTTCCTGCTGCTCTTCTATCGCGTCCTCGGCGCGATCGCGGTGGCGGGCCTCGTGATCTACGGGATCTACTTCTTCGCGCTGATCAAGCTGATCCCGATCACGCTGACACTGCCGGGGATCGCCGGGCTGATCCTGACTATCGGCGTCGCGGCCGATGCGAACATCGTGATCTTCGAGCGGGTCAAGGAGGAGATCCGCGGCGGGCGCTCGATCATCTCGGGCATCGCCGTCGGCTACAAGCGCGGGTTCGCCGCGATCGTGGACGCGAACGTGGTCACGTTCATGACCGCGTTCATCCTGTTCGCGCTGGCGACGGCGGAAGTCAAGGGCTTCGCGTTCACGCTCGGCATCGGCACGCTCGTGTCTCTGTTCACGGCCGTGCTCGCCACGCAGGCGGCGCTCGGCGCGATGGGGCGCTCGCGCCTGGTCTCCCATCCCGCGGCGCTCGGCGCGGCGCGGCGCGGGCGCGGGTGGACGTTCGACTTCATGGGCGCCTCGAAGTGGTTCTTCTCGCTGTCCGGCACGATCCTGCTCGTCGGCGCGCTGGCGATCGGCGGCAAAGGCCTGAACTTCGGCATCAGCTTCAAGTCCGGCACGCGCATCCAGACGGCGTTCGTCAAGCCGGTCTCCGAGCGCCAGGTGGCGGCGGCGATGTCCGCCGCCGGCTATGGCAACGCGCAGGTCCAGAAGTTCGTCAACAAGAGCATCGGCGGCACGGGCTTCCAGATCTCCACCAAGACGCTGCAGCCGGAAACCGTCAAAAAGGTCCACGCCGCGCTGGACGCGAGGTTCGCGAGCGGCTCGGTGGCGGGCACGAAGAACTTCTCCTCGACCTCGATCGGGCCGACGTTCGGCAAAACGGTCGCCAACAGCGCGGTGATCGCGATCATCGCCTCGCTGCTCGTCATCTCGGCGTACATCGCGCTGCGCTTTGAGTGGAAGTACGCCGTCCCGGTGCTGATCGCGCTGATGCACGACCTGCTGATAACGGCCGGTGTCTATTCGCTGACGGGCCGCGAAGTGACGACGGCGACCGTCGCGGCGCTGCTGACGATCCTCGGCTATTCGCTCTACGACACGATCATCGTGTTCGACCGCGTGCGCGAGAACGTGCCACGAATGCCGCGCGCGGCATTCTCGCAGATCGTCAACCGCTCGATGTCCGAGGTCCTGACGAGATCGCTGGCGACCAGCTTCTGCACATTGCTGCCGGTCATGGCGCTGCTCCTGTTCGGCGGGGAAACGCTCAAGGACTTCGCCTTCGCGCTGATGGTTGGAGTCGCCTCGGGGGCCTACTCGTCGATCTTCATCGCCTCGCCGGTGCTCACGCACTGGAAGGAGCGCGAGGGGACCTACCGCAGCCGACGGGTGCGGATCGTGCGTGAACTCGGCCGGGTGCCCGCCTACGCGACGACCGCGGCAGGGGCACCCGAGGACGTTGAGCCGGCGCAAAAGCGCAAGCGCACGCGACGTGGAAGCCTGATCGCCCCGGAGGAGCCCGGCGAGCAGCTCTCGAGGGACGAGTTCCAGGAACTGGTGCGCGACCTCGACGTCGAGGGTCAGCCGGCGGCCGCCGATGGAAGGTCGGCCAGCACCGGCGTCGCGCAGCGGACTCCGGTCTCAGAGCCCGAAGAGGAGATCGTCGAGCAGCGCGATCCGGCGGCCGACCTCGCGCCCGAGGATCTCGTGCTCAAGGACGAGCCGAAACGGCGCGAGAAGCGCCGCCGCCCGCGCAACCGCCGTCACGGCAGGTCGCGCTGATGAGCTCGACCGCGCAGACGATCGGGAGGGGCTGGCGCTGATGGGGATGCTCGGCTGGGTGATGATGGGCTTGGCGATCTGGCACTTCACGATCTTCCTGCCGGACCGATTCTGGGGAGGGATCGTGGGGGCGTTCGTGGGATCGCTGGTGGGGGCGATCGTGTTTGGATTGATCATCTACGCCGTAAAGGTGTCCGCGCTGAAGGTTCCGGGCGAAAAGGCGACCAGCATCGGCGTGATCATGTACGCGGTTCCCGGGGCGCTGGTCGGCATCGCGCTCGTCTACCTCGAGGGCATGCGCCGCGAACGGATGGTCCGCGACAGCTAGACGGGCGCGATGCGGCCGTTGGGGGCGATCGGGTGCACGCTCGCGCGGCGGCTGCGCTCGGTGGGCGCGATTCCGTCTCGGCCGGACCGTAGTGTGGCCGCGGTGCGCGCGATCACCTTTGAGATCCCCGACTGCCCGAGCGCTGAAGTCGAGCTGCTGGAGCGCGAGCTTGGCATGAGCGCCGCGATGGCCCAGGTGCTGGTGCGCCGGGGGCTCGGCGAGCCGGCGCGGGCGCGGGCGTTCCTGGCGGCCGACGAGCAGCATGAGCCGAGCGCGTTCGCGGGGGTGGGCGAGGCCGTCGAGTCGATTCTCTCCCACTGCGCACGCGGCGAGAGGATCACGGTCCACGGGGACTACGACGCCGACGGCGTGTGCTCGACGGCGGTGCTCGTGCGGGCGTTGCGGCGAATCGGAGCGGACGTGGACTCCTACCTGCCCGATCGCGCGAGCGACGGCTATGGACTGAGCGAGAGCACGGTCCGGCGCCTGCACGCACGTGGCACGCGACTGATCCTCACGGCGGACTGCGCGATCACGGCGGTGGAGGAGGTCGCGGCGGCGAAGGCGCTGGGCATGGAGGTCGTCGTAACCGATCACCACTCCCCGCGCGCCGACGGCGTCCTGCCGCAGGCTCCGATCGTGCATCCCGCGCTGTGCTCCTATCCCTGTCCCGACCTGTGCGCGACGGCGGTCGCATACAAGCTGGCGCAGGCGCTGTGGCTCGCGACCGGCCGTGAGACGAGCGAGCTCGATGAGGACCTCGACCTCGTGGCGCTCGCGACGGTCGCGGACGTCGTGCTGTTGACGGGCGAGAATCGGTCGCTGGTGCGCCGTGGACTGAGGGCGCTCGCCGGCACGCGCAAGCCGGGGCTGCGCGCGCTGATGACGGTCGCGGGCGTGGACGCGAGCCGGGTGAACGAGCGCTCGCTGGGCTTCGCCCTGGCGCCGCGCCTGAACGCCGCGGGACGCCTCTACCGCGCCGACGCCGGGCT
>JBIOIA010000152.1:0-5669 GCA_044449445.1 Gemmatimonadales bacterium | reverse complement strand
CGCCAGCTCTACGACCGCCAGTACAAGGTGGAGATGGACCGCTTCATCAATCCGGGCGAGGACTTCACGCCGGAGCCGGAGGGGGAGCCGGTGAAGGTGGCGGTGAGCCAGAACATCTAGCCGAAAGTCGAAAGTTCAAAGTCGAAAGCGTGACTTTCAACTCTCTCTCGCCGCCGCAGCAAACCGTCGCACGATCTCCCCGGCTGGCTCGATCGCCTGGATCCCCGCGACGCTCCGGCCGGCCTGCCAGTACTCGCCCACGCCCGCGCCCGTCACCGAGTCCTTCTTCATCTTGTAGAGCGAACGCAGCGCGTAGAACGTGCGCATCCACTGCTTGGTGCGCCGGCCCCGGAACAGCATGCGCGAGAGCGGGCCGATCGTGGTGCCGATGCGCTCGACGTACGGCGTCCGGATCACCGCGAGCGGCACGCCGGTGATGCGCTCGGTGAGCGTGATGTCGGCCTCGTCCGCGTCGACGATGGCGCGCTTGTAGTCCTCGCGCGAGCTGCACTCGGTGGTCGCGATGAACCGCGTGCCCATCTGCACGCCCGCGTAGCCCAGCCCAAGCGCCCGCACGAAGTCCGGCGCGTCGCCAACGCCGCCGGCGCACACCAGCGGGAGCCCGAACGACCCGCACTCCTCGATCAGCTGCTCCGGGCTCTTCGCGCCGGCGTGGCCGCCCGCGCGGCTGTTCACGCAGATGAGCCCGCGCGCGCCGCCGTCCACCGCCTTCTGCGCCCACTTCCGCTCGGTGACGTCGTGGTAGACGACGCCGCCCGAAGGCGCCACGCGGTCCACGACCCAGCGCGGATTGCCCAGTGACGTGATGAAGAACCGCACGCCCTCCTCGAGCGACACGTCCACCCAGCGCTGCATGCGCTCCAGGTAGTGGCGCGAGGACTTCTCGATCAGCGCGTTCATGCCGATTGGCTTGTCGGTCACGCGCCGGATCAGGCGCAGCCCGTCGCGATAGTCGTGCCCGTGCACGTAGGTCATCGAGACCGGCTGGACGACGCCGATGCCGCCCGCCGCTGAAACGGCGGCGACCAGCTCCGGGTTGCTGCACGGGTACATGGCCCCACAGATGATCGGGATCGAGACGCCCGCATCGCGCGCCAGTGGCGTGTCGAGATTCACAGGCGCGGCACCGGCCCGAGCTTCCACGTGACGGTGGCTCTCGCCACGACGTCGCCGGCTTCGTCTCGCACTTCCGACGTGAAGTCATGCGTCCCGTCCCGAGTCACGTCGGGCAGGACGATGCGCGACTCCGCGGTCAGCGTGCCGCGCGCCTTCTTCAGGTACTCGATGCGGATCGCGGTCACGATGCCGCGCGCACCCTCGGGCAGCGCCGCCAGCATCGCCAGGCCGCTCGCCATCTCGGCGACGTTCGCGAGCGCGATGGCATGGACGGAGTCCAAGTGGTTGCGGACGCCGCGCCGGTCCTTCAGCATGAGCGTGGCGTGGCCGGGCCCCAAGCTGACGACGCGCGCGCCCACGGCGCCGGAATACGGGTTCACGAAGGCGAGGAGGCGACTGAACAGCCAGGAGCCGCCGGGCAGCGGTGCCAGCGCGGCCCAGGCGCGCTGCAGCGTGGCGCCCGGAGCGCGCGCCACTACTTGGGGAGGTTCGTGAGGACGGTGCCGGCGGCGTTGAGGTAGCCGCCCGCCGCGACGAGATCCGCCTCTCGCTCGGCGCGCGTCCGCACGCGGTCGGGTGGCGCGATGTCGCGCATGACGCTGACGGCGGCCTGGAGCTGGTTGGTCACGGCCTCCATCTGGGGGCCCAGCCGCGTGCCCGGCGGGTAGAGGAACTCGGTGCCGTTCTTCGTCGCGGCGTCGAGGCGTGCGTGCCAGCGCCGCGACAGGGCCAGGTAGTCGCGCACCCGTTTCTTTGCGGCCCGGCCCGTCGCCGCCGGGTCGATCGGCCCGGCCGTAAAGCTGAGCAAGGCACGGCGCTGGCCACTCAGGAGGCCCCCGAGGGCGTTCTTCAGCGCGCGCGCCCGGCGCACCGGCGTGAGGTCATTCGGATCGACGAACTTCGTGGTGTCACCCGTGCCCCGGTCGGCGAGCACGCGGGCTGCATCGGCACGCCGGCTGGCGTATTCCTGCGCCGCCTCCGAGGGCCGGTTCCGGACGACGAGAAAGTACCAGGCGCCGTAGCCGGCGACCCCGATCGCGAGCGCGATCAGCAGGTAGTTGAGGATCGGGCTCGGCGGCTTGGGCTCCGCCTTCTTGCCCGGGGCGCGCGGCATCGAGCGCTCCTGGAGGCAGAGCGGGCAGCCCTCTTCCTTATCGGAGTCGTACACCCGACCATGCTTGGGACAGCGAACCAGCGGCACGAACCACCTCCCGTGCGGTGCAATCTACCGTCCGTCAGGGTTGAGTGCCCGGCCAAACCCATGTAACTTTTGACCTTCTCAGGGGCCGGCCTTGGAGCCGTGGTGGCTGTAGCTCAATTGGTTAGAGCGCTGGACTGTGGCTCCAGAGGTTGCGGGTTCAATTCCCGTCAGCCACCCTCGGAGGTCCGTAGCTCAATTGGTAGAGCACCGGTCTCCAAAACCGGGGGTTGCAGGTTCGATTCCTGCCGGGCCTGTTCGGATGTTCGTGGCGGTATCGTCTAGAGGCCTAGGACGTGGCCCTCTCAAGGCCAAAACACGGGTTCGAATCCCGTTACCGCTACTGCCGCCTCCGCCCGCCTGAGCTCGGCCCCATCGTCCAACGGCTAGGACGCAACCCTTTCAAGGTTGAGACAGGGGTTCGATTCCCCTTGGGGCTATCTGTAGCGTCCGGCTTCAGCTGTTCTTCGTCTTCAGTCCCTGGCGCGGCCCGCCCAGCAGGTCCTTCACCGCATCGGAGGTGAGGGGGCGGCCCAGCAGGAAGCCCTGCACCTGCCCGCAGCCCAGGCCTCGCAGGATCCTGAGCTGCTCGGGCCGCTCCACTCCCTCCGCGATCACTTCCATCTTCATGCCGCGCGCCAGATTCACGATGGTCTGCACGATCTCCGACTTCTCGCCCGGCGCGTCGATCTTGTCCACGAACCCGCGGTCGATCTTGAGCCCGTCCATCTCGAACTTGTACAGGTAGCTCAGCGAGCTGTAGCCGGTGCCGAAGTCGTCGAGGTCCACCTTCACGCCGAGGCCGCGCAGCCGGCCGAGCATCTCGCCCGCCGAGGCCGCGTTCTCGATGATCGAGCTCTCGGTGATCTCGAGCCGCAGATTGCCGGGCTTGAGGTCGGTCGCGCCGAGGCACTGCGCCACGTGGTCCACCAGGTCGGGCTGCCGGAACTGCCGGCCCGAGAGGTTGACGCTGATGGTGAGGGCCGCTTCCTCCGGGAACAGGATCCGCCACTCGTGCAGCTGCCGGCACGCCTCGCCGAGCACCATCCGGCCGATGAACACGATGAGACCGGTCTCTTCCGCCGCCGCCACGAATTCCTCGGGCAGCACGACGCCGCGCTGGGGGTGCTCCCAGCGCACCAGCGCCTCGAAGCCGACGAGCCGTTCGGTCGTCAGTGAGAAGACGGGCTGGTACCAGACGCGGAACTCCTCGCGGTCGAGCGCGCGGCGCAGATCGGTCTCGAGCTGCAGCTGCGAGATCGCCCGCGCCCGCATCTCGGCGTCGAACATCTCGTAGCGCGCCTTGCCGAGCGCCTTGGCGCGGTACATCGCGATGTCGGCGTCGCGCAGCATGTCGTCGGGGCGCTCGTAGCGGCCGTTGGAGAGCGCGATGCCGATGCTCGCGCTGGTGAACACCTCCTGGCCCGACAGCGCGAAGGGCAGGTTGAGCTCGTGCTGGATGCGGTCGGCGATGCGCGTCGCGTCCGAGGGGCTCTCGATGTCGTCGAGCAGCACCGTGAACTCGTCGCCGCCCAGCCGCGCGACGGTATCGCCGGGGCGCACGCATTGCTCGAGCCGCCGCGCGACGGCCGTCAGCAGCTCGTCGCCAATGAGGTGGCCGAGGGAATCATTGACCACCTTGAAGCGGTCGATGTCGAGGAACAGCAGGCCGAAGGCGTACTCGGCGCGGCGCCGCGCGCGGCCGATCGAGCGCGACAGCAGGTCGGTGAACAGCGAGCGGTTGGGCAGGCTGGTGAGTGCGTCATGGAACGCGTCGTGCACCAGCCGCCGCTCGGCGGTCTTGCGCGCGGTGACGTCGCGGAAGCTCCACACCCGGCCCACGTAGCGCCCCTCGAGCTGCTGCGGGAGCGAGTAGCGCTCGAACACGCGCCCGTCCCGGAACTCGATCTCGTCGTGGCTCTCGGCGTCGGGCGTCGCGTACAGCTCGCGCACCTTGCGCAGGAAGCCCTCGGGGTTCTTCAGCTGGTCCAGCACGAAGGCGAGTGCGCGGTCGTCGTCCCCTGCGGCGACGATGTCGCCCGGGATGCGCCACATCTCGACGAACCTGCGGTTGTACGTCGCGATCTTGCCGTTGGTATCCACCACCAGAATGCCGTCCGCCGTGGACTCGAGCGTCGCCGAGAGCAGCGACAGGGTGCGCGAGAGCTTGTCCGCGTTGCGCTTCAGGTCGGTGACGTCGTGGTAGATGCCCTGGGTGGCCGGCCGGCCCCGCCACACGATGTCGGCGACGTGGCAGGCCAGGTCCATGATCTGGCCGTTGGCGGCGAGGCCCTTGAGGTCGTAGTGCGTGGGCAGTTTCTCGCCCTGCTGGATCCGGCTGATGCGGTCGTTGACCATGGCCATGCTCTCGGGCGCGACCACCCGGCGGCAATCGAAAGGGCGGTCCTCGATCTCGCTGCGCGGGTACCCGAACAGCTTCTCCCAGGCCGAGTTGACCAGGACGACGTTGAGGTCCTGGATGACGTAGATCGCCTCGGCGGACTGCTCGATCAGCGCCCGGAAGTTCGCCTCCGACTCCTCGCGCGCGCGCTCGGCGGTCTTGCGGTCGGTGATGTCCACGAGGACGCCGTGGAAGAGCACCTCATCGGTCCCGTCGTCGGCGACCATCGTGCAGGTGTCGATCACCGTCCGGCGCTGGCCGTCGGGGCGGCGCAGCTCGATCTCGAAGTCGCGCACGGCGCCTTGTCGGAGCAGGATCTCGAGCTCACGCACGCGCTGCTGGGGGTCGGCGAACAGGTCGAAAGCGTTCACCTTCGCCAGGTCCTCCAGCGACTTCACGCCCAGGATGTCGAGGAACGCCTGGTTGGCGTCGAGCACCTGGCCGGTGACGTTGGAGATGTAGACGCCTTCGCGCAGGCCGCCCACGAGCGCGCGCAGCGTCGCGGCATCGCGCAGGCTGCGCAGCTTGCGGCCGCCCGAAGTACGGCCGATCGAGCCCGCGATCGCGGGATCGGCGTCCGCCGGACCCGGCGGCGTCACGTTCTTGCTGACGGCCATGAGGGGCGAGAATGTACGGTCCGGGGGCCGGGGTGGAAAGCTGGGACAGCCCCGTTTCCGGGGCCGTCGTGGCGGCCCGTCAGTCTACCCCTACGGAGCGGCGCCTTCGAGCCTTGCGACGCGAGCCGCGCGCTTGCCAATCGCGAGGCCGCTGGTGAAGTTTCGCCCCGCGCGCCGCTAGCTCAATTGGCAGAGCAACTGACTCTTAATCAGTAGGTTGATGGTTCGATTCCATCGCGGCGCACCTGGCCTTTCGGCAAGTCGGCAACAGGCTGTCGTGTGAGATGTCGTGGAACTCATGCTGTTTTCGCCCCCT
>JBIOIA010000151.1:0-5697 GCA_044449445.1 Gemmatimonadales bacterium | reverse complement strand
GCTTGAGCATGGCCGCGAGCTTCGGGGCGCCGACGTGACGCATGTGCTCGGCGTTCATCCACTCCAGCTTCTGCGTGTCGAAGACGGCCGCCTTGCGCTGGATGCCCGCGAGGGAGAACGCGTCCACCATTTCGTTGAGGTCGAAGAACAGCTCGCGGTCGCGGCCGGGGCTCCAGCCGAGCAGGGCGAGGAAGTTCGCCATCGCCCGGGGCAGGATGCCCTCGTGACGATAATCGCCCACGGCCGTCGCGCCGTGGCGCTTGCTGAGCTTCTTGCCGTCGGTGCCGAGGATCATCGGCACGTGGCCGAAGATCGGAGGCGTCACGCCGAACGCGCGGTAGAGCAGGATCTGCTTGGGCGTGTTCGAGATGTGGTCGTCGCCGCGCAGCACGTGCGTGATCTTCATCGCGATGTCGTCGGACACCACGGCGAAGTTGTAGACCGGCGTACGGTCGGCGCGCAGGATGATGAAGTCCTCGAGGTCCTTGCCGTGGAAGCTGATCGGCCCATGGACCGCGTCGTCCCACGTGATGTCCTCGTGCGTGACCTTGAAGCGGATCGCGCCGTCCTCGACGTAGGCCTTGCCGCCCTGCACGAGCCGGTCGGCGTCGGCCTGGTGCCGGGAGAGCCCGTCGGCCTGGAACAGCGGCCCCTCGTCGTACGTGAGGCCGAGCCACTCCATGCCGTCCAGGATGACCTTTGTGAACTCGTCGGTCGAGCGCTGCTTGTCGGTGTCCTCGACGCGCAGCACGAACGTCGCCTGCTCGTTCCTGCGGCGTGCGTTCTGGACGAACAGCCAGTTGAACAGCGCGGTGCGGGCGCCCCCCACGTGGAGGGACCCGGTGGGGGACGGGGCGAAGCGGACGCGAATCACAGCGGAGCGGGAGGGATTCGAACCCTCGATACAGGTTTAAGCCCGTATGACGGTTTAGCAAACCGTTGCCTTCAGCCTCTCGGCCACCGCTCCGGGCATTGCGACTGGGAGACAAGATAATTGCTTGTGAAGCAGTCTGCAGAAGGCCGCCTGCGCGCCCCGGCTCGGGCGACAGTTCATGCGCCCGCGGCGACCCAGCGCCGGGCCGCGAGGCCGCACGCCGCCGCCCAGCACGCTCCGGCCACGAAGGCGCCCAGCACGTCGCTCGGCCAGTGCGCGCCCCAGGTAGACCCGGGACAGTCCGACCAGCAGCGTGATGATCGCGCCGACGCCGATCGTCGCCAGGCGGATGTCCCTGCGGCGGATCGTACGGGCGAGAAGCAGAGAACCGAAGCCGAACACCAGCAGCGCCAGCATCGCGTGCCCGGATGGGAAACTGTAGAAGCCCGCGGCCGTGAGCTTCGCGCTGATCCCGTCCGGGCGCACGCGGCGCGTCATCTCTTTCAGGAGAATGTTCAGCGCCCAGCCGCTGAGACACGTCGCGGCGTACAAGCCCGCGAGGCGGCGAGCGCCACGTTGAAGCAGCGCGAGCGTGATGAGCAGTGCCAGCGGGATGGCGGCACCCGCCGCCACCCATGACGCCGCCTGCATGACGGGAATCATCGCGGGCGATTGACCGGCGCCGATGCCGAGGATGACCCACGTGTCCACGCCCCGGGTGAGGCCCGAGGTTACGGCGGCCGTGAGGACGGCGTAGATGGCTCCCAGGCTCAGTGCCGCGACCAGCGCGCGCTGATCCCCGAGGCTGTGCTCGCTATCCGGTGTGTCGATGCCGTTCATGCAAGGGGCGCGAAACCTACACGGACGGCGGAGGCGATTCAACGCGCGGGCGGAGCGGACCCGATCTGTCAAGCCGCGCCCGGGCGCCCGACGACTGGCAGGCGCCCACGCGCGGGCGCATCTTTGCCCCGTGACCAGTCTTCAGGAACGGCTCGCTGCTGGTCTCGTGGGCCGCTACACCATCGACCGCGAGCTGGGCCAGGGCGGCATGGCGGTCGTGTTTCTCGCCCACGACGTCCGCCACGACCGCAACGTCGCCCTCAAGGTGCTGCGACCAGAGATTTCGGCCGAGATCGGCGCGGAGCGATTCCTGCGCGAGATCAAGCTGGCCGCGGGGCTCACCCATGCGCACATCCTCCCGGTTCACGATTCCGGCGAAGCGGACGGTCTGCTGTTCTACGTGATGCCGAACATGGAAGGGCGCTCGCTGCGCGAGCGGCTCGACCACGAGCGGCAGCTGCCGCTGGAGGATGCGCTGCGCATCACGCGCGAGGTCGCTTCGGCGCTGGACTACGCGCATCGCCACCAGGTGGTGCACCGCGACGTGAAGCCGGAGAACATCCTGCTCCACGAGGGCTCCGCAATGGTTGCGGACTTCGGCATCGGCAAGGCGCTGAGCGCGGGCGCCTCCGTCACGCGGACCGGAATGGCCCTCGGTACGCCCGCCTACATGAGCCCCGAGCAGGCCGGCGGAGAGGCCGACGTGGACGGCCGCAGCGATCTCTACAGCCTGGGGTGCGTGCTCTACGAGATGCTGAGCGGCGAGCCGCCGTTCACCGGGCCCACCGCGCAGGCCGTGATCGCCAAGCGCTTCGTCGCGCCGATTCCGAAGGTGCGGGCGACGCGGGACGTGCCGGAGGCCGTGGACGAGGCGGTCACGCGGGCGCTGGCGCGCACACCCGTGGACCGCTTTCCCACCGCCGCCGACTTCGCTCAGGCGCTGCTCCCGACGCGCGAGGGCGGAGGCGGCCCGCAGCGCACGCCGCCCGAGGCGCAGAAGGCGGCGCCCGCGCCCAAGGCCATCGCCGTGCTCCCGCTCGCGAACATGAGCGCCGACCCCGAGAACGAGTACTTCAGCGACGGGATGACCGAGGAGATCATCAACGCGCTCGCCAAGGTGCCGGGCCTCCAGGTCGCCTCGCGCAGCTCCTGCTTCGCGTTCAAGGGCAAGGAGGTGGACATCAAGGCGGTGGGCGAGAAGCTCGGGGTGGGTTCGGTGCTCGAAGGGACCGTCCGGAAGGTCGGGAACAGGATCCGCATCAATGCTCAGCTGATCAACGTCGAAAACGGTTATCACCTGTGGTCGGAGACCTACAACCGGCAGCTCGAGGACGTCTTCGCCGTCCAGGACGAGATCTCGCGGGCCATTGTGGATGCGCTCAAGCTCCGGCTCGGCAGCGAATCGGATCAGCTGGTGGTGCCGACCAAGAGCCTCGAGGCGTACAACCTCTACCTGAAGGCCCGCTTCTTCTACCATCGCTTCACGGAGGCCAGCCTCCAGAAGAGTCTCGACCTCTACCAGCGAGTCCTGCTGCTGGAGCCCGGATACTCCCGGGCCTACGCGGGCATGGCCGACTGCTGGTGCCGCCTGGCGGACGACTGGGTGGCGCCGGACGATGCATACCCCCGGGCCAAGGCGACCGCCTCGCGCGCGCTCCAGTACGAGCCGAGCCTGTCCGAGGCCCTCACGTCGCTCGGCAAGGTCCTGGCGTGGTATGAGTGGGACTTCGCGGGGGCCGAGACGCAGCTGCGCCGCGCCGTGACGTTCAGCCCCAACGACGCGGAGGCGCATTGGGCGTTCGGCAGCGTCCTGCCGGCCGTGGGTCAGCTCGGCGAGGGCATCGCGGAGATCCGCCGGGCGCTCGCGCTCGATCCGTTGGATCCCGGCTACGGCCGCTGGCTCGCGCGCTATCTGCTCTTCGCGGGCGACTACTCCGGCGCGATCGCGCAGGGGGAGAAGATCATCGAGCTGGGAGAAGATTTCTTCCCGGCCTATCTGGACATCGGATCCGCCTTTCTCGCCCAGGGGGACCCTGAGCGCGCGCTGGACTGGTTCCGCAAGGGCCAGGCGCTGGAGAGCAGCGTGCGTTCCTACGACGCGTACCTGGTGCGGGCGCTGGCGGTGCTGGACCGTCGCGACGAGGGCGAGGAGATCCTGGTGCGCCTGGAGGAAGAGTCACGCCAGCACTACGTGCGCTCGGAGGTCATGGCGATGGGGTACGCGGCGCTGGGCAACTTCGATGCAGCCTTCGCCTGTCTCGAGCGGGCGTTCCAGACCCGCTCGGCCGGGCTCATCTACCTGCACCTCGATCCCGGCTACGCTCCGCTGCGCGCCGATCCACGCTTCGCGGACCTCGTTCGGCGCATCGGGCTGAAGTAGAGTCGCGTCACAGGCCAGCGGAGGGCGAGGGACTCGAACCCCCATGGGCCTTTCAGCCCGCCGGTTTTCAAGACCGGTGCCTTACCAGTTAGGTCTAGCCCTCCGGGCAGCGCCTCAAAGGTAGGCAGCGGAGCGCGCTCGGCACAATCAGTGCCGCAGCGCCCGCGTCACCCAGCGGCAGATCGGCAGCTCCGCGCCGCGCGGAGCGCGAGCCTGCGAGGCGACGCGCACCTGGGTGCGCGCCACCCACGCGATCGGCGCCCCCACTTCGTAGTCGTGCCCGCCGCGCCGGATGTCGATGAGGCCGAGCTCGTAGGGCAGATGCTGTGCCCAGGCAAGCACGAGCTGCCGGGTCGGTGTGAGCAGGCCGCCGGCCGAGACGCTGTCGCCGTCCACGGACACCACCGTATCGCCGACGACGAGGCGACGCGACCTGAACGGCGAGGTCTCCGCCATCCATCCTACCACGGCCCGATGCCGCGCCACGCCGATGAGCCCCAGGCCGGGGCTCGGCGCCGCGCGGCACGAGTCGAGCGGGATCGTGTCGAGCGCCGCCGCCAGCTCGCCCGCGAACGCGCCGAGGTCCGGGTAGCGGTCGCGGTGCTTCTCGTAGCGCATCAGCACGTCCTCGAGATACGGCACGAGCGCCGTGTTCGCCGTGAGCGCGTCGGCGCGGGCCGCCCAGGTCAGCGAAGGGCTCGAGAGCGCCAGCATCCGGATCTCGATGGTGCGCGCGAGCTGCTCGCCGAGGATGTCGTCCCAGAACAGGCCCGGATAGCCGAGCGACGCCATCTCGGATTCGAGGGAAGGCCGCAGCGTCCAGCCGTGCTGGAGGATCTCCGGATGCTCGGCGAACAGCTTGCGCACCACCTCGTGCATCATCTGGTGGCCAAGCGCCAGCCAGATGTAGTTGGGCGAGCGGTACGAGCGGTCGGGGAACACGGCGTCGGGCGTGAGGAACACCCGCGGCGACTTCCCGGTCGCGCGCGCGGGATCGAGGGGCGGCGTCGTGTTCATGGTCGAGAGTGTGCGCGCCAGCGTCACGTCGAACGTCTGATCCTTGTAGCCGCTATAGGATGCGACGGCGCTGTCGAGCGACTTGCCGCGCGTGAGCGCCACGTAGACGTCGGCCAGGTCGCGGCGGCGCTCGTCGGAACTCATCAACTCGAGGCCCGCCGTCAGCGGGGCGAAGCTGCGCGCCACGTCCAGGAATCGGCGCACCTCGCGGCGTACCGGCGCGTTGCCGCCGAAGCAGCGCCTGACGCCTAACGCAACGAATCCGCACGCCGAGTCGGGTGCGTCCGGCGCGGCCCACGTCTCGAGCACGAGACTGACGGGCATGGGACCCGGCGCGCGCGCCGCGACGAATGCCGAATCATTGAGGTGCGGCGCGAGCGTGATGAGCCAGTGACGCACCGCGCCGCGCGGCGGCACGAGGTTGGTATCGGCGAGCCGGTACACGACGCCCACGACGTCGAGCGCCGAGTCGGTGCGGACGCGGATGTGGCCGGCGGTGAACTGCGTGGTGCCCGGCGGGAGGTCGGTGCCGCACGCCCCGAGGACGACGAGCCCGACGACAGGGAGAAAGCGGTTGAACACGCGC
>JBIOIA010000150.1:0-5757 GCA_044449445.1 Gemmatimonadales bacterium | reverse complement strand
GCCTTGGCTTCCTTCGGGTAATTCATGACGAACAGCGGCCGGTCCAGGCCTTCGGTCAGCATCTGCTCGTCCTCGGCGCCCAGGTCCCTGCCCCACGTGATCGCCGACCCCTTCGCCTGGAGCTTCGTCACGGCGTCGGTGTAGGTGATCCGGTGAAACGGCGCGGTCACGGACTCCAGCGGTTTCGTGTCGCGTTCCAGTTCGGCGAGCTCCTGCTTGCGCCGTTCCAGCACCCGCGCGACGATGTAGGACACGAACTGTTCCTGGAGCCGCATGTTCGCATGGGTGTCGTTGAAGGCGACCTCGGGCTCGACCATCCAGAACTCGGTCAGGTGCCGGCGCGTCTTGCTCTTCTCGGCGCGGAACGTCGGGCCGAAGCAGTACACCTTCCCCAGCGCCGCGCACGCGGCCTCGAGGTAGAGCTGGCCGGTCTGTGCGAGATACGCCTTGCCGAGGTCGAAGTACTCGGTCTCGAACAGCGTCCCGGCCGACTCGCCGATGCTGCCCGAGAGGATCGGCGTGTCCACCAGCACGAAGCCCTGCTCGTGGAAGAAGTCGCGGATCGACTGGATGACCTCGTGCCGCACTTTCGCGAGGGCGACCTGCCGCCTGGAGCGCAGCCACAAGTGCCGCCGCTCCATCAGGAAGGCGGTGCCGTGCTCCTTGGGAGTGATCGGGAAATCGGCGCTCGGCCCGAGCACGGTGAGGTCCGTGACCGTCAGCTCGACGCCGCTCGGCGCGCGCTTGTCGGCGCGCACCGTGCCCTCGAGCCGTACCGAGCTTTCCTGCGTCAGGTGCGCGAAGCGCTCCCAGGTCTCGGGCGGCACGTCGGCCTTGGCGAGCACGCCCTGCACCGTGCCGGTGCCGTCCCGCACGACGACGAACGCGATCTTGCCGGAGCTGCGCGTAGTGACGACCCAGCCCAGCACGGTGACCGGCTGGCCCACGTGCTGCGAAAGATCGGCGATCCAGTGGCGGTCACTCATGGGTTGAGAGCGATTGTAGCGGGAGCCCTCTGCCTGGTCAACGCGTGCACGAGCGTTCAGCGCGAGGGACCCGCGTTCCAGGAGCGCCCGTGGCCCGCCTACCTCGGCGGCCCGGCGCGCGCCGGCACGCAACCCGAGTCCATCGGGACCGATCCCAAGCCCATATGGCACGTGTCGGTGGGCCGCGGGATCACGGGTGGTCCCGCGCTCAGCGAGGCGGTACTCGCGGTCGCGGCGGTGGACCGCCGCGTCGTGCTGCTGGAGCGCGCGACGGGCGCCCAGATCTGGGACCATCGGGTGTCGCTGCCGATAGGCGCGGGCCCGCTGATCCGGGACGACCGGCTGTTCGTCGCCGAGCAGATCGAGGGCGGTTCGGTGTACGCGCTGCAGCTCCTGAACGGGCACGAGCTGTGGCGCACCGACGCGGGGGCGGTCGCCGCTCCGCTGGCGCTCGAGGGCGACGCGCTCTACGTCGCCACACTGAACGGCAGTGTCCTGAGGCTCGCAGCCGGCCGCGGCACCGTCTCCTGGCACGTAAAGCTGCCCGGCGCCGTGCGCGCCGCGCCGCTGCCCACCCCATTCGGCCTCGTCGTCGCGACGGCCGCGGACTCGCTGTTCCTGCTCGACGCCGCGACGGGCAGCGTACGCGCCCGCGTCGCGACACGCGGCACGGTGCTCGCCGCGCCCGCGCTCGCCGACTCGCTGGTCGTCATCGGCACGGCGGCGGGCCGCATCGTCGGCGTGGACGCGGCGACGCTCGAGACCAGGTGGAGTCAGAGCGCGACCGATCCGATCGTCGGGAGCGTCGCCATCGCGGGAGGCCGGGTCTGGGCGCTGACCGGCCGCGGTGTGCTGTGCAGCCTCAGCCTCGCCGAGCCGCGCACCATGCAGGCCGTGCCGCTCGGCCTGGTCGTGCGGGCGGGACCTTCGCCGGTGCCGGGCGGAGTGCTGGTGAGTGGCGTGAACGGGGAGCTGGTGCTGGTGGACGGCACGGGCGCTCGCCGCTGGGCCGCCAGGGTCGAGCCGCCGCTCGTCGAGCCCGCGATCGCGGACGGGCACACGATCATCGCCGTCTCGGTGCGCGGAGAAGTGGTGGCGTTCCGGTGAGGGCCGCCTCCCGCGCGATCACCGCCGCCGCGCTCGCGGCCTGCCTTGCGAACGTGGCCGTGGTGCGCGCCGCGCGGGCCCAGGATACGCCACAGACCGGCGCTTCCAACCCGACGCCGCCGGCGGTCAAGTACGGCAAGTGGGGCGCGGCCGCGCTGTTCGCGGCGTTCACGGCGGCCGGCGCGATCGAGCACAACGCCGCCGACGATCGCTTCCGCGCGCTCGAGCAGTACTGCATCAGCACCGGCCCCTGCGCCATCGGCCCGGATGGGCGCTACACCAATCCGGACGCCGAGTCACGCTACCAGGCCGTGGTCCAGCGCGACCGAGTGGCCCGGGTGTGGTTCCTGAGCGGCCAGATCGCGATGGGCGGCGCGGCCGCGCTGTTCGTGGTCGAGCTGCTGCACGATCACGGCACGCGGAACATTCCCTACTCGGGGCTGGTGGTGGAGCCTGGGAAGATTGGACTTCGGGTACCGCTTTGAAGACAGTCGAAAGTTGAAAGCTGAAAGTTGAATGCTCAGAGCCGGCTTTCAGCCTTCAACTTTCGACTTTCAACTTTCAACTGCAGTGGGTCTCGAACGCCCTGGCGAGGTCCTCGGCGATTTCCGGCGCGTCACGCCCCTCGATCTGGTGGCGCTGCATCAGGTAGACCAGGCGGCCGTCCTTGAACAGCGCGACCTGCGGTGACGTCGGCGGATTGCCCTCGAAGTAGCTGCGCGCGCGCGCCGTGGCGTCCGGGTCCTGGCCCGCGAACACGGTCGTGAGCTGCGCCGGCTTCTGCTTCGCCATCTGGAGCGCGAGCTTGATCCCGGGGCGCGCGCGTCCCGCCGCGCAGCCGCACACCGAGTTCACCACCAGCAGGATGCTGTCCTTCGCGCCCTTCAGCGTCGCATCCACCTCTTCGGCCGTCCGCATTTCGCGGAACCCGACCGACGTGAGGTCCTGGCGCATCGGCGTCACGAGCCGTTCGTCGTACATGCCGCCGCTCCGCTGCTGGTTGCCTACGATCCCGAGTGGTTTCATGACTGAAGGATAATCAAATCGCCCGCAGGATTTCCAGCGGGTTGGCGCGCATCGCGCGCAGCGCCGGATTGATCGAGGCGAGGGTGGCGGCAACAAACAGCACGATCTCCGAGATGACGAGCGTCCAGGCGTCGGTTGGATACACGCCGATCAGGTACGCCTCGAGGATGAAACTGGTGCCCAGCGCCAGGAACCCGCCCACGGCGGTGCCTGCCAGCACCATCACGGTGCTGTCGTGGGCGATGAGCCGCAGAATGTCCCGTCGCTGCGCGCCGACCGCGACGCGCACGCCGAACTCGCGCATCCGCCGCGTGACGGCGTAGGCGAGCACGCCGTAGAGCCCCACGGCCGCGAGGCCGAGCGCAAACGTCGCCATCGTGGCGAACAGCTCGGACAAGAAGGCGCGCGTGCGGATCTCGCTTTGCTGCAGTGCCAGGTACGGCTCGACGCCTCCCGCAAACGCGCGCCAACCCGCCGCCGCCAGCGCCCGTCCGATGACGACCGGAAACCGTGGGTCCTCCTGCTCCGATCTGACGACGACCTCGAAGCTCGTGACCGTGGAGTACGATCCCGGCCGCCCCATCCGCGTGGCGCCACGGTTGATGACGTAGATCTTGGGCTCATGTCCCATCTCGTTCGACCATTGCAGGCGGGTAAGATCGCCCGGAGTGATGCCGATGACCGGGACCCACACTCCACCCAGGCCCTCGCGGCCGAGCTTCACCATGCGACCGAGGGCGCTGCCGTGAGGGTACAACATGCGGGCCGCGGTCTCGTTCAGAATCGCCACGCCGGGGGCCGGATTGATCTCCAGGCTCGAAGTCGCGTCCCGCGATGACTCGGATTCCCATCGTGTGCAGGTAGCTCGGCGACACCAGCGGGTACCCGAGCGTGTTGAACCGGCGCACGGAATCCGATGACATCTCCGCGGTGATCGCGCCGCCCGGGTTGCGGCCGCCTCGCTCCGTCGCGACGTCGACGACGCCCGGGATCGCGCTCAGCCGCGTCATCAGGTCCGCCTCGACCGCGTCCGGATCCTGAAGCGCGGCGCGCGCCATCGCGCTGTCTGCGTCCGGGAAGATCCAGGCGTGCACCAGCTTCTTGGCCGGGTAACTGTACTCGACCGCGGTGAGCCGCCGCACGACCTTGGCGAGCAGTCCGGCGCCCATCATCAGCGCGAGGGCCAACGCGACCTCTATCACCACGAGCGAGCTGTAGCGGTGACGCACGCGCGCCGTCGTGCTGGCCGAGCCCTCCTTGAGCGGCTCGTCGAGGTTGACGCTCGAGACGACCCGGACCGCCGGCAGGAGCCCGAAGATGACGGCCGAGGCGGCGGCGGCAAGCGCCGCCAGCGCGAAGGTGCGCCAGCTGAGCTGCGGCTCGAGGACACCGACCCATTCGAGCTCGCGTGGGATGCGCGAGGCGAGGATGTCCGCGCCCCAGAAGCTGAGAATCGCCCCGACCGCGCCGCCCGCCACCGTCACGACCGCGCACTCGACGAACATCTGCCGCACCACGGCTGCCCTGGTGGCGCCGATCGCCAGCCGGAGCGCGAGGTCGCGGCGCGCGTTGAGTCCGCGCGCCAGCATCAGGTTCGCGAGGTTCGCGCACGCGATCAGCAGCACGAAGATCGCGCCGCCGAGCATCGCAAAATGAATGTCCCGCAGCTTCAGCGGGTCGTCGCGAATCGAGTTGAGCTTGAAGTCGAACGGGTTGTGCTGTTGCGAGTAGATGGCATCGAGCCGCCTTGCCAGAACCGCTAGCTGGGCGTCGGCGGCTTCTCGCGTCACGCCCGGCTTGAGCCTGATCAGCGGCGTGACGAAGCCCATGGTCGGATCGATGCCGGTGCGCTCGACCGCCGCCGACATCGGAATCCAGGCGACTGCGCCGTACGGATAGTCCATCCCTCGCGGCATCACTCCGATCACCGCATAGCTGCGCTCACCGAGGGTTATGTGCTGACCTGAGAGCGAGCGCGCGCCGCGCAGCAGGCGCTTCCACACCGTGTGGCTCACCACCGCGACGTCCTCCGCCTCGTCGGCGGTGGTGAACACGCGGCCCTCCTCGGGACGCACGCCCAGCACGTCGAAGAAGCGGGGCGGCACCCGCGCCGCGACGACGCGCGTGCTGCCATCGGAGCCGGCGAGCAGCTCCGCGTGCGCCGACGTCGGCATCACGGCGTCGAACACGTCCGTGTTGTCGCGCACGTTCTTGTACATGTCGAACGGCGTGATGCGGACGTCCTTCACGTAGTAACGCATGCGCACCGAGAAGAGCGCGTCGGCCCGCGCGAACGGCGCGTACGGGTGCCGGACGGCGTCCAGAAGCCCGAACATCGTAGTCGTGAGGCCGAGCCCCAGGCCGAGGGACAGCACGGCCACGACCACGAAGCCGGGGCTGCGGCGCAGGGTACGGAAGGCGTAGCGGAGGTCGCGCAGCAGGTCGCCAGCGAGCATCCGCGAATATGCGAATGGGCTAAGCCATTCTGCAACTTGGTTTTGTGGGGCTTTCCCTACAGCAAGACCTCGCGGGCGAGCGTTTGACGTGTAGTTTCTATCCCCAGCCTGTGAAAGAGCTTGCGACGAATCCCACCGGCCTCCCCCGCCGTCGAAGTGGGCGTGCACGCCGCTACCTCGCG
>JBIOIA010000149.1:0-5802 GCA_044449445.1 Gemmatimonadales bacterium | reverse complement strand
GTTCTGGAGGTGCTGGAACGCCTGATAGGGCAGCGTTTCGCCGGTCGCGAGATAGTGGTCCGCGCCGAACGGAAGTCTCTCGAAGTCCAGCGCGAAGCCGAATTTCTTTCCCGCGGCCTCGAGCACCGGCAGCGCCGCGGCGACGACCTCCGGCCCGATGCCGTCGCCGGCGATCACCGCCACGCGGGGGCGCTTCATCCGAGGCCGGTGACCTTCTGGCCGCAGGTGATGCAGAACTGCCAGCCGACGTCGAGCTCGCTGCCGCAGGTGGGACAGTGCACGACGCCGATGTTCTGGCCGCAGTGCGGGCAGAACAGCACCGTGCGACCCACCGGCAGCCCGCCCCCGCAATAGGGGCAGGGCGCCGTCACCGCCGCGACCTCGCGCGGGTGCGCAATGCGTCGAGTTTCGTCCTCGGTCTCTTCCTCCAGGACGAACGGGAGCTGGCTGTCGTCGCTCTCTTCATCGTCGGCGGTGCTCTGGGCCTGCGCCGGCGTCTTCGGGTCCTCGGCGGTCTCGTTCGGGGAGACCTCGAGCGGCGCTCGGGGCGGGCTCACCCGTCCGGCGAGCACCTCCGCCGCGCGGTCCGGGTCGAGCAGCAGCGTGGCCTCCGGGAACTTCCGATACAGCGAGGTATTGGGGTTCACGCTCGTCGCCTCGTTCGCCAACGCCGCGCGCGCGTCCTGCGGGAACGTGGTGGCCCAGCCCTGCTCGCCGGCGCACAGGCGCAGCAACGTCATCTCGTAGTCTTCGCTGGTGTCGAGGCCGAGCGCGAGTCGATGCGTCCGATACGGAACGAGCCGCTCGTGGATCTCGCGGATCGCGACAGGACGATGGATCGCGGCCGGATCGAGCGCGGCGAGATTGGCGACGAGCCGGCGAAACAGCCGTTCGAGGTGATCGGGCATCGGTGCGGCGGGACCGGGCAAGGTGCAACTCCCCGAGTTGGCGCGGCACGTTAGATTGGCGCGCATCGCCTTGTCAAGCAGATCCTAGAGGAAGAGGCCCTTCTCCCGCTGGGCCGCGAGCCACTCCACGAATCCCGATTCGACGAGGCCGTCCGAGGACACCTGGTCCCGGGCCGCCTTCGTCGCGAGGTGGTCGGCGTACGCGTTCCTGGGATCGTCCGCGTGGCCGCGCACCCAGCGCCACTCGATGTCGTGCGGTTCGGCCAGGTCCGAGAGCTCCTGCCACAGCTCGAGGTTCTGGAGTTCGCCGCTCTTGCGGCGCCAGCCGCGCGCGCGCCACCCGGGCACCCACTCGCTCATCCCCTTCACGAGGTAGCTCGAATCGGAGACGAACTCGAGCGCGACCGACCGACCATTCGCGCCGAGCAGCTCGAGCGCGGTGATCGCCGAGCGCAGCGCCATGCGGTTGTTCGTGGTGGCGGACTCCGAGACGAAATAGTCGCGACGCGAGACGTCGTTGCCCCGCGTGATCTCGACCAGCCCGCCGGCTCCGCCCGGATTGTCGCCCTCGCGTCCGTTGCCGAGGCACGACTCGTCCGCGTGCACGACGATGCGGGCCTCGCTCGCCATCAGGCCGCGCGGACCGTGATCCGGCCCGCCTCACCCGCGATCATCTCGCCGATCACCGCCGCGGCGGGCGTGCCTCGCTTCCGGAGTTCCTCGAGCAGGCGGTTCTTCGCTTCGGGGCGCACGCACAGGAGCAGGCCGCCCGAGGTCTGCGCGTCGGCAAGGATGAGCCGGCCCACGCGGTCCACGGCATCGTCGAAGGTCGTGGTCGGCGCGACCGAATCGAGGTTGCGCGTCGTGCCGCCGGGAATGAAGCCGAGGGCGGCCAGCTCGCGCGCGCCTTCCAGCAGCGGCACCGCCGCCGCGTGGATCTGTGCGGCGCAGCCGCTCGCCTTCAGCATCGAATGCAGATGGCCGAGCAGCCCGAAGCCCGTGACATCGGTAGCCGCGCGAACGCCGGCTTCGCCGGCCGCGAGGGCCGCCTCGGCGTTCAACGTCGTCATCGAGCGGATCGCCGCGGCGACCGTCTGCGCATCCGCGCGTTCCTTCTTGATGGCCGTCGTGATGATGCCCGTGCCGATCGGCTTGGTGAGCACCAGCACGTCGCCGGGCGCGGCGGCCGCGTTGGTCGTCATCCTCCGCGGGTCCACTTCGCCCACGGCGACGAGCCCGAACTTGGGCTCCGGATCGTCGATCGAGTGCCCGCCGACGATCAGCGCGCCGGCGCGCCGCACCGTCTCGTCCGCGCCTCGCATGACCTCGCCGAGGACGTCGAGCGAGAGCTTCTCGCGCGGCCAGCCCACCAGGCTGAGGCAATACAGCGGCTTCCCCCCCATCGCGTACACGTCGGACAGCGCGTTCGTCGCGGCGATCTGCCCGAAGGCGAACGGGTCGTCCACGATCGGCGTGAAGAAGTCGGTCGTGAGCACCAGCGCCCGGTCGTCGCTCAGGCGGATGACGGCGGCATCGTCGCCGCTCGAAGCATCCACCAGGACGGCCGGGTCATGACCCGGAGGGAGGAAGCGCAAGACCTGCGCCAGCTCGGACGGGCCGAGTTTGCAGGCTCAACCCGCGCCGTGTGACAGTGTGCTGAGGCGGATGTGGGGCTTCTGGTCCCGCGGTGTGTCGGACATGGGGGACTCGGGTTGGGGTCTGCTTGCTACGCGTACTCCCGCGCGATCAGCCACGCGCGCAGCGCGATCAGCGTGCGCTCCTCGGCCGCGTTGCCCACGCCCAGGGAGCCGTTCTGGATCTGCATCTTCGCCAGCCGCGGCGCCGCGAGGGCGACCGATTCGCGCGACTGCGGCAGCGGTACGTCCACTAGCGCCTCGACCGAATGTACGATGTCGAGATTCCGCCACGAGCCGTCGGGCTTCTGGTTCAAGGCGACGTGCTCGGCCAGGATCGGCAGCTGATTGCGGAACGGTTCGGGCGACCAGGCGATCGCGCCCAGCGCGCCGATCATCAGTGTCGGTGCCCACTGGCCGCCCCACGTGTCCCACAGCTTGGGGAGCGCGAGCAGGCTGCCCACGTGGCGGCGCACCAGCGTGTCCGTGTCGTTGCCCGCGCGCAGGACCGAGCGCAGCGCGAAGCACGAAGCCAGGAATCGCGAGCCCGCATCCGAGGAGACCGCCGCGCCGTTCGGCAGCTCGAGGCGGCGGACCGTGCGGCCGCTGGTGCGGTAGGCGAAGAAGCCGCCCATCGCGGCGAAGCGCGGGTCCACCGGTATCGTGCTCTTCTTCTGGGGCGGCATGTAGGCGCCGTCCTTGTCCTGCCGGGCCATCATCCACTTCACCGCGCGCTGCACCGCCGGCGATTCCCGGGGCTGATCCAGGTCCAGCAGCTCCCAGACCAGGAATGCCGTGGCCACCAGGTCGCCGCCCACGCTCCCGTCCGAACGCTGCCGCGCACGCCGTTCGCGCACCAGCGCGTTTCCGAGCCGGTCGTCGTCGGGCCGCCGGGCCTGCAGGAGCTGGCGGGCGACGTAGGCGGGCCGGGTCGTGCGCTCGGCGAAGTACTCGCCAACCCGCTCGATGGCCTTGTGGACCGGATTCATGGCGCGGAAAGGTAGACGGGGCTACCCGAGCCGCCAAGCGAGCAGCGCTCCAGCCGCCATGTAGCGGGCGATGTCGAGAAGGAAGAGGCCGAGCTCGGACCGGGTCCCGGAACGCAGGAACGCAAGCCGCAGTCCGCGTTCCGGGCCTGCGACCAGGGCTCCCAGGAGCAGGAAGACCGTCGGCCAGCCGCCGCTTCCCAGCGACCCGAACCAAAGCGCGGCCAGCAGGGTCAGGACCCCGGCCTCTCCCAGGCAGACCAGCACTGCCGCCACGGGCAGCCTTCGTCCCCGGTACCAGGCGGCGGCGAGAAACAGCAGGGCGACCAGCGCGGCGGCGAGGCTGAGCCGCGAGCTGGTCAAGGCGCGCGCCACCCCGGGCCCCGCAGGGCCCTGCCGGGGCGCTCGCTGGTGAGGCGACCCTCGTCGAGCGTGAACCTGCCATTGACCATCACCCAGCGGATCCCGGCGGCGGTCTGGGTGGGGTGCTCGAACGTCGAGCGGTCGGCGACGGTCTTGGGGTCGAACACGGTGATGTCGGCGAAGTAGCCCTCGCGCAGAATGCCGCGGTCCTTGAGCCCCATCCGCTCGGCCGCCACGCCGGTCATCTTGCGGACGGCGGCCTCGAGCGAGAGGGCGTGCAACTCGCGCACGTAGTGGCCCAGGATCCGGGGAAAGGTGCCGTAGGCACGGGGATGCGGCATCTCGGCCGACAGCGGGCCGTCGGCGGCAGTGGCCCCGAAGTCCATTCCGACGCCGAGCCACGGTGTCGCGACCGCCGCGCGCACGTCATCCTCGTTCATCGAGAAATACGCTGCGCCGGTGTTCGCGTGGTCCGCGATCAGGAGGTCGAAGAGCACGTCGTAGGGGTCCTTGTGCTCGGCCTGCGCGATCTCGTTGATGCGGCGTCCCTGGTAGCGCCTGAGCGAGGGGTCGAGAACGCCCAGCACCAGCACCCCCGAGAGCCCGCCGGCGCCGCGCGAGAAGTTCTCCTGCCCGCCGGACTTCGCCGCAATCTCGCGGCGAATGCGCGCGCGCATCCGAGGATCGCGCAGCCGCGCCAGCAGCGAGTCCTTGCCCCCCGCGTGCGCCCAGGCCGGGATCGAGGCGTCGAGGCTGGTGGCCGACGCGACGTACGGATAGCTGTTGGCGCCCACGCGCAGCCCCTGCGCACGCTCGGCGTCGAACATCCGCAGGATGCGCGGCATCTGCCCCCAGCTGGCGCGACCGGCCAGCTTGAGGTGCCACACCTCCACCGGAAGTCCGGCGGCACGGCCGATCGCGAACGCCTCGCCCAGCGCCTCCCTGATCTTCGGCCCTTCGTTTCTGATGTGGCTCGCGTACACTCCGCCGCGCGCGGCGGCGGGGCGGGCGAGCGCGATCAGCTCGTCGGTGTGTGCGTACACAGCCGGCGCGTAGCCTAACGACGTGGAGAGGCCGAGCGCGCCCTGCTGCATCGCGGTGTCCACCAGCGCCACCATGCGCCCGAGCTCTTCGCGGGTCGGCGCGCGGCGCTCGTCTCCGATCACGTACTTGCGCACCGTCGTGGCGCCAACGAACGAGGCCATGTTGAACGGCGTGCCCGAGTGCTCGAGCCGCCGGAAGTAGCCGTCGAGGTCGCGCCAGTCCACCGTGAGGTTCCACGCCGCGTACTGAGCGCTGTCGTCGCGCAGCGTGTTCGCGTTGACCGGCGCGGGGGACCAGCCCTCGCCGGTGATCTCCGTGGTCACGCCCTGCGTCACCTTCGAGACGCCGCGGTTGTCCACCAGGATCGTGAACTGCGACCACCCGAGCATGTCGATGAAGCCGGGAGCGATCACGAGACCCGATGCATCGATCGTGCGCTGCGCCGTCCGGCCCGAGAGGTCGCCGATCGCGGCGATGCGATCGCCGCTGATGCCGACGTCGGCGCGCCGTCCCGGCGAGCCGGTCCCGTCCACGACGGTGCCGCCAGCGAAGATGACGTCGAAATCGGCGGTACGGCGGTGGGGCGGTAGGGCGGTAGATGACCCGAGCAGGACAGCCAGGAACGAGACTCCGATCAAGCCTCGTGCCCGCCTACCGCCCGTCCGCCCGTCCGCCCGTCCGCCCGTCATAGCGACAACCTACGCGGCTTGTCGCGGCCGGCACAACCGGACTAACGTTCGCAGGTGAGCAGGGCCGCTGGATTCCCGAGCACCGGCAAGCTTTCCGGTACGTTCCTCTGGGAGCGGATCGTCAACGGGCCGGTACGCTCGCGGCGGCTCGGACTCAGCCTCGGCCTCAACATCATCC
>JBIOIA010000148.1:0-5810 GCA_044449445.1 Gemmatimonadales bacterium | reverse complement strand
GGGCCGCGGCGCTCCGGTTGCTCCGCAAGCCATTCAACCTGCGAGACCTCAGGGCCGCGGCGTCCGAGGTGTGGACCGCCGCCGGCGCCGCCTGACCTAACGCACCCGCAGCAGGTCTTCCTGACCTCCTGCGTCACCTCTGCCCACCAGTTTCAACGCATCCTCGAGCGCGCGCACCTCGCGCGGCCACGCGAACAGTGCGGACGCCGCTGGGGGCGCCAGCCACTGCGCCGCATCGTGTTCGGCGCACAGCGTCGGCTCGGCACCCGCCTTCACGATCGCGCAGAACGACGGAATGAGCTCGACGACGTCCCGCCGGTGGCTGTAGTAGCTGTCGACCCGGCTCAGGTTGTAGAGGCGCTCGGCCGGGAAGCCCGTCTCTTCGCGCAGCTCGCGCACCGCCGCATCCACCGGTGTCTCGCCCGGCTCGATGTGCCCGTGGACGCTCTCCCACAGCGCCAGCCGCGGCTTCTGCGCGCGACGCAGGCACAACACCTCCATGCCCGCATCGCACCGACGCAGGACGGTCACATCGACGACGGCAACGCGGATTTCGGTCAGGCGGTGTGGCGCTTGCGGTTCAGCACGACGTCGAGGCGGGAGGACAGCGCGCGGGCGCGAAACGGCTTGGTGAGGAAGTCGTCGGCGCCCATCTCGAACACGCGCACCTCGTTGTCCTCGTCCGCCTTCGCCGTGAGCACGATGACGGGGAGCGACTGCGTCGCGGGCCGCGAGCGCAGGTGCGAGAGCACGCCGTAACCGTCGAGGCCCGGCAGGTTGAGGTCGAGCACCACGACGTCGGGGCCGAACTTGTCCACCTGGTCCAGCGCCTGCACGCCGTCGCGCGCTTCGGCGACCACGTACCCCTCGCGCTCCAGCAGGTCCCTCATCACCCGACGCAGCTGGTCCTCGTCGTCCACGAGCAGCACCTTGTGCTGCAGCTGCTGCACCTGCGGCGCCTTGCCGATGCTGTCGAGCAGCTCGAACGCCTCGGCGGTGAACTTCATCGGCTCGCCCGAGTCGTCCAATACCTCGGCCACCGCGGTCAGCGGCTCCATCGCCACCCGCGAGCTGCGCGACGTCGATGGCCGCTTCGCGGGCGCCTTGCCGGCCGGCGCGCCGCGCACCGCATGCTCGCCCGAGAGCGAACCGTCGAACGGCACGTCCACCACGCGCACCAGCTCCTCGATGCTCGACTCGCCCTTCAGCACGTGGACGATGCCGCTCTCCCACAGGCTCTTCATGCCCGCCGCGCGCGCCGCCTCGGCGATCTGGTCCGGCGGCGCCCCCGAGCCCACCACGCGCTCGACGTCGGGCGTCATCGTGAGCACCTCGACGATCGACATGCGGCCCCGATACCCGGTCATCGAGCAGTCGGGACAGCCGACCGAGCGATAGAGCGGCGTGCCGCTCGGCACCCACTTCTGGAGCTTCGCCGGAATCGCCTCGACCGCGACTTCCTTGCACGCAGGGCACAGCCGGCGCATCAGGCGCTGCGCCACCACGCCGCGCACGGCGGCCGCGATCTTGTAGGGCTCCAGCCCGATGTCCACCAGCCGCGTTACCGCGTTCGGCGCGTCGTTGGTGTGCAGCGTCGAGAGCACCAGGTGGCCGGTGAGCGAGGCCTGCATCGCGATCACCGCCGTGTCCTTGTCGCGGATCTCGCCGACCAGCACCACGTCGGGATCCTGGCGCAGGATCGAGCGCAGCGCGGTCGCGAACGTCAGCCCCGCCTTCTCGTGCACCTGCACCTGCACGATGCCCTGGATGCGGTATTCGACCGGGTCCTCGACCGTGACGATGTTGGTCTTGCCGGTCATGATGTGTCGCAGCGCGCTGTACAGTGTCGTCGTCTTGCCCGACCCCGTGGGGCCCGTTACGAGCACGATGCCCTCGTGATGCTGGAGCAGCGCCTTGAGCGCCCCGGCCTCGTCCGGGTTGAGGCCGAGGCTCTCGAGCGTGAGCGCCGTCGCCCGCGAGTCCAGGACGCGGATCACGACCTTCTCGCCCATCGAGGCGGGCAGCGTCGAGATCCGCAGGTCCACCGGCACGCCGTTCACCGCCACGCGGGCGCGTCCGTCCTGCGGCCGCAGCCGGTCGGCGATGTCGAGATTCGAGATGATCTTGATGCGCGAGACGAGTGGGAACCCCGCGGCGCGCGGGATCTTCATCACCTGCCGCAGCACGCCGTCGATGCGGTACCGCACGGCGAACGCGCCCTCTTCCGGCTCGATGTGGATGTCGCTCGCGCGGTTGAGAATGCCCTCGGAGAGGATCAGGTCCACCAGCCGGACGACCGGCCGCTGCGATGCCTCCTCCGCCGAGACCTGGATCTCGTCCGCCGGCGCCGCCTCCTCCAGCTGCGTGACCTCGGTCCCGCCCCCCATGCCCTCGAGCAGCTTCTCGACCACGTTCTCCGGCCGGTACATCTCGTCCAGCGTCGCGCTGATCTTGGCCGGCGTCGCCAGGTGCATGCGCACCTCGCGGCCGGTCGCGAAGGCCAGCGCCTTCTCGGCGTCGAGGTCGAACGGATTGGAGGTGGCGATGTCGAGGAACGAATCGGTCGCGCGCATCGGCACGATCCGGTAGCGCTGCGCCAGGCTCTGCGGAACCATCTCCTTGACCTTGGTCTCCCGGAGCGAGAGGTCCGCCATCTTGAGCCGGGTCCGCTTGGCCAGGGCCTCCAGGAGCTTGTCGTCGGTGGCGTGCCCCTTGGCAGTCACGAGGTCCCACAACGTGCTCGTCGCCTGGGCGTCGGCCCTGAGCGCCTCGACCGTCTCGGCCGAGGTCAGGGCGGTCACCGTCGGGACCAGCCACTCATCGGGGAAGTTGCGCGCCGCCACAGTCTTGGAAGATACCGTCAGGGCGGACGGGATGACAGGACGGCTACAGGATGTCCCAGAAGTCCCGGCTGACGTCGAACGCGAAGCCGAGGGTCCTGACCCGGGGGGCATAGCCCAGGTCGAAGCGCACCAGGTCATGGAACCACGCGGCGCCGAGCCCCAGCGAGGTCACCGGGTCGCCGGAGACCGGCGCGAACAGCCCCGCGATCGGCTTCCCGACCCAGCCAACCGCCACGTTGGGCGCGATCGTGAGCGTGCGACCCGTACCGGCGAATGATCCCAGCTTCAGCTCGGGGATGGTCACGGGCAGCCGCCACTCGGCGGAGCCCCAGGCCATCGCGCGGCCGCCGAAGCTCCGGAACACCTCGCCGAGCAGCGTGCCGCGGCCTCCGAGAACGAACGCGCGCTGCCGCGGCAGGCTCGCCGTGCCGTAGCCGCCGGCAGCCCTGAGCAGCAGCGTGGTGGCGCCCGCGGGCAGCTGCCAGCGAACGTCACCGAAGGCGCGCAGGTAGTCGCCGGGGGGCGGCGGCGCGCCGGGGATGGTCGGGCCGTACGAGTCGAACGGATCGCCCACTCCTCCTTCGACCTCGAGGTGCCCCGACAGGTCGCGCGAGCTGGCGAACGACGGCGTTCGCTGGGTGAGCGCAAACCTCGCGATCGCGTAGTCGCCGGGGTCCGCGCCGGGGTTGGCTCGCGCGTACGTGCCGCGCGACCACGTCGCGCCGGCGACAAGCGAGTCGATGTGCTCGACGCCGACCTCGAGCTGTGCACTGCCCTTCGCGCCGAGGCTCCTCGTGAGCGATACGCTCCCGCCGCTCGCGAGGTAGTAGTCGCCGAAGTCCTTGCCCAGCTCCTGCGCCGAAATCGAGTTGACGGCGCGCGAGATCACGGGCATGTCGCCGATGTCGCGCACCTCGCGCATCCCTGCGAGACGAAGCGTCCACGCGCCGTGCCGGCTCGTCAGCGCGAGCCCACCGGTGAACAACCCCGTCGCGGTGCCCACGCCGACGCGCCCGCGCAACTCCGTCGCCTCGTCGGCCGAGCGGGTGGCGGCGCCAATGCCGAGCGCGAGGCCCTCGACGCGGTTGACGTGCGCGAAGTCCGATACCGACCCGCCGGCGAGCTGGTGCTGGCGCAGCCCGGTGATCACGTGTCCCATCGCCATCTCGGTCGCCTGCGTGCGTACCAGGTCGAGGTCCGCGAGGTTCGCGGGCCGCGCGACGTCGCGCACCGCGGAATCCAGCGGCCCGCTCCACCGAAAGGTGTCGAGCACTTCGCGCGGCGCCCACGTGATTTCCGGGCCGACTCGGCCGAACACCGCGGGATCGATCCCCTCGTTGAACACGTATCCGTCGATGTCGAACCGGCCGCGGATCACGCCGCGCGCGGGAAAGTCGAGGAACGTCGCCCGGCGCCGGATCTCGATTTCCTGGCGCATCGGCAGCCACCACGCGCCCGCCCACAGGCTGTTCTCCGCGGCGACCGTGATGTCCTCCAGCGATTCGTCGAGATAGGCGGCGCGCGTGAAGCTGAACGTCATGCGCACCACGTCGGCGGTCCCGACGTCGAGGAACACGGAGCCGATCACGCGCGGCGCGCGGAAGTCGCGGGGGCGGAAGCGCACCTCGTAGACGTGGATCTCGCGATCCGGGAGCGCGATGGTCGTCGAATCCACGAGGGCATACTCGTAGAGCTTGGGGCCCTGCGCGGAAACCGGGTGCGGAACGTCGCGCACTTCGTCGCCCTCGCCGAGGCGGATCTGGTCGGGAAAGTTGTTCATCGCGATGCCGAGGTGGTCGCGGTGGTACGCGATGTCCGTGGGCAGGTCGCGGCGGTCGCGCCAGCCGATGATGCGCTGCTTGCTCTGGTTCGGCGCGCGCCAGTACACTTGAAGCTCGAGCTGGTCGGACTTGATCAGCCGCGGCGGTTCGGCGAGGCCCTCGCCGATCTGGCCAAGGAAGAAGACGAACCCGTGCACCCGCGCCGACCAGTCGCGCAGCAGCGTGTCGGCGAACGCGATTCGGCGGCGCTCGACGGCGCGATCGATCAGCGCGTCGGCCTCGGCGGAGTTCCAGTTCTGCGCGGCCAGCGAGGCGGGCGCGAGCAGCAGGAACAGCGCGCATCCCAGGCGTTTCATCAGCGTCAATATGGCAAGCCACCGGGAGCCCGAACAGTCGCCATGACGGACCGCAGCACGTGGATCGAGAGCGCGGCCGCGGGCGGAGTCGTACCGCTCGTCGCGGAGTGCGTGCTCGACGCCGACCAGCCGGTCGCCGTGCTCGCCAAGGTCGCCTCGGGTCCGTTCGCGTTCCTGCTCGAATCGGCGGTGGGCGGCGAGCGCTGGGCGCGCTACACGTTCCTCGGCACCGAGCCCCGCGAGGCGTGGCGCTATCGCGGCCGCACCATCGAGCGGTGGACAAGGGAAGCCGGGTGGCGCGCCGCGGGCGAGACCACCGATCCCATCGGCCACATCGGCGACCTGATGCGCGCGCGCACGGCGGCCCCGGTGCCGGACCTGCCGTTCTTCGGAGGCGCCGTCGGCTATCTGGGCTACGATGTCGTGCGCACGCTCGAGCGTCTGCCCAAGGGCCCGCCCGACGACGCCGGGCTCCCCGACGCGCTGTTCCTCGTCACCGATCTCGTCCTGGTGCTCGACAACCTGCTGAATCGCGCGCGGATCGTGGCGGCCGTCGAGGTGGCACGCGATACGAGCAAGGAGGAGCGCGGGCGTTCGTACGACGCAGCCCGGGCGAAACTCGACGCGTGGATGGCACGCCTGCGGGCGCCCTCTCGCCTCTCGCCTCTCGCCTCGGGCGTCACCGCGGAGCCTGCCGCGACCACCAGCCCCTACCCCGGCGCGGACTACGAGCGCGACGTGGCGAAACTCAAGGAGCACATCGCGGCAGGCGACATCTTCCAGGCGGTGCTGTCGCGCCGCATGGAGGTGGCGGGCGCGGTGGACCCTCT
>JBIOIA010000147.1:0-5845 GCA_044449445.1 Gemmatimonadales bacterium | reverse complement strand
TCGCCCTACGGCCTCGCCGCGCTGCTGGCGGGCGGCCAGGCGCTGTTCGAGCGCCACGGCGTGCGGCCGCTGCTCACGGTTCCGGGCGACCGCGACGTGTGTCACTTCTGGGCGCGCATGGGCTTCTTCACGCACGCGAAGGAACTCTACGAGCTGCATGGCACCGTACCGCGCGTGAGGGCAGGAAGCTCGAGGGTGCTGCTCGAGGTTACGCCAGTTCGGCAGGCGGAGGACGTCCACACCGTCGTCCACCACATCCAGGAGAAGTCGGTCGAGATCCTGACGGGCGAGCTCGGGCTCGATCCCAAGGGGACGCTGGGATTCGGTATGGCGCTTTCGGAGGCGTGTCAGAATATTGTGGAGCACGCCGGTACCGGTGGCTGGGTCGCGGTGCACGCGTACAGCTGGCGCAAGCTCGGCAAGCGCGTGGTCGTGATCGGCGTCGCCGACGCCGGCGTGGGGTTCCGGTCCACGCTCGAGCCCATGCAGGCGAATCGGTTCGGCGAGCGCTGGGGTGACGGCGCCGCGCTGGAGGCGGCCCTGCTCCACAGCGTGAGCCGGTTCCGCGATCCGGGCCGCGGCCAGGGCCTGGCGGGAATCCGGCGCTACGTCGGGCGGTGGAAGGGGAAGATCAGCATCCGCAGCGGCACGGCGCGGATCGCGATCGTCCCCGAGTGGGACGACGACCGGCCGCTCGAAGAGAACCTCGCGCCGTTTCCCGGCGCCCAAGTCCAGATCGTCATCCCGGCGGAGGCCGAGCCAGCGCGGTGATCACGCAAATCGACGTTCGCAGGGTTCTCGCGCGCCTGGGGCCCGACCGGCCGGACCTGGTCACCCGCCCCACCGGGCGTGCCGTCCGCACCTCGATCGAAGCCGAGCTGTCCCTCCTGTCGGGCCGCAAGATCATCGTGCTCGACTTCACGTCGGTGCGCACCATGGACTGCTCGTGCGCCGACGAGATCGTGGCCAAGCTGATCCAGGCCTACCTCGTGACCGAGCTGCCGCTGCCGCTGGACGCGTTCTTTCTGGTGCGCGGCCTCGACGAGCACCAGGTCGACGATCTGGACGAGGTCCTGCGCCGCCAGCGCCTGGCGCTGGTCGCCGAGACGGCGGGGATGCTGCGGCTGATCGGCGACGTCGCCGAGCAGGCGCGGATCGCCTTCGAGCGCGTCGCCGCGCGGGGCCGCGCCGCCGCCCAGGACCTGGCCGACGAGCTGGCCTGGACGCTGGACGACGCGCGCGCCGCGCTCGACGAGCTGGCGCTGCGGCACCTCGTGATGCGCGAGCAAGGCCACTACCTGCCTCCCACGGCGGCAGCCTAGGCGCCGATGAAGAAGAAGAGCCTCGGCCCCTCGACCACGGCGATCCACGGCGAAGGGCCCTCGCACGCGCCTGGCCACGGCATTGCACCGCCGATCCACCAGTCGAGCACCTTCGTCCGCGAGCCGGGAAGCACGGACGAGACCCTCTACACCCGTTACGGCAACAATCCCAACCAGCTGCGCCTGGCCGAGCGGCTCGCCCGGCTCGAGGGCGCCGAGGCCGCGATCTTCGTCGGCAGCGGCATGGGGGCGACCGCGCTGGCGCACCTCGCGGTGCTGCGCCCCGGCGACCACCTGCTCTCCAGCGAGTGGATCTACGGCGGCACGCACCGGCTGTTCACCGAGGAATTCCGCCAGCTCGGCATCGAGGTCTCGCTCGTCAACCCGGAGAAGCGGCGCGACTGGCGGCAGAAGCTGCGCAAGAACACCCGCGCCATCTTCGTCGAGACGCCCACCAATCCGGTGATGCGCGTGCTCGACATCGACTGGCTCAGCATCCTGACGGGCGAAGAAGGCATCCCGTTGCTCGTGGACTCGACCTTCGCCTCGCCGATCAACTTCCGGCCGCTCGAGCATGGCGCCGACGTCGTCATCCACTCGGCGACCAAGTACCTGAACGGCCATTCGGACATCATCGCCGGCGCGGTCGCGGGCACCGAGGTGTTCATCGAGGAAGTGCGCAGCCGGATGAAGGTCTGGGGCCAGGCCCTCGATCCCCATTGCGCCTGGCTCATCGAGCGCGGGATGAAGACGCTCGCGGTGCGGATGGAGCGTCACGACAGGACCGGCCTCGAGGTCGCGAAGTGGCTGGAGTCGCAGCCCAAGGTCAAGCGCGTGGCCTACCCCGGCCTCGCCTCGCACCCGGACCACGCGCTCGCGAAGCAGACGCTGGACGGCTACGGCGGCATGGTCGGCATGGAGCTCGCCGGCGGGCCGAAGGCCGCCGAGCGGTGCGTCAGGGCGCTGCGGCTGTTCAACTACGCCCCCAGCCTGGGAGGCGTGGAGTCGCTGGTCTCCGAGCCGCGCTTCACCTCGCACGCCGCGATGAGCGCCGACCAGCGCACCGCGGCGGGAATCCCCGACGGTTTCCTGCGCCTCTCGCTCGGCCTCGAAGACGCCGAGGACCTCATCGCGGACTTGGCGCGGGGGCTGGCGGCGGTCTAAGATTCCCCCGTGATCAAGTTTACCGACGTCACGAAGGAGTACCCCAAGACCGGGGCGGCCCTTCAGAACGTCACGTTCCACGTCAAGAAGGGCGAGTTCGCCTTCCTCACCGGCCACAGCGGCGCCGGGAAGTCCACCGCGCTCCAGCTGACGTACCTCGCCGACCGCCCCACCCACGGGGAGGTCCGCGTGTCGGGGTTCTCGACGGTGCGGGTGACGGGCCGCGAGGTGCCGCTGCTGCGCCGGCGACTCGGCATCGTGTTCCAGGACTTCCGGCTGCTCGAGGACCGGACCGCGGAGGAGAACGTCGCCTTCGCGCTCGAAGTCACGGGCACGCGCCGCGCGCAGATCGGCCCGCGCGTGATCCGCGTGCTCACGCAGGTCGGGCTCGCGGGCAAGGCGAACCAGTATCCGCGCGAGCTGTCGGGCGGCGAGCAGCAGCGCGTCGCCATCGCGCGCGCGCTGGTCAACGATCCGCTCGTGCTGCTGGCCGACGAGCCCACCGGCAACCTCGACGAGCGCGCCACGCGCGGCGTGTTCCAGCTCCTCAAGGACATCAACGCCGCCGGGACCGCGGTGCTGATGGCGACGCACGACCTCGACCTCGTGAAGAGCCTCGAGAGCGCCCACCTGATCGAGCTTCAGAACGGCAAGGTCGTCTACGACTCGGCCGACGGCGGGGCCGAGAAAGAGGACGCCGCCTCGTGATGCTCGTCCTGCGCGAGACGTTCCGCGCCTTCCGGCGCGCGCCGCTGCTCTCGGCGTTGTCCATCACGACGATCGCGTTCTCGCTGTTCGTGGTGGGTCTGTTCGGGCTGGTCGCGCTCAACCTGAGCAGGGCCATCGGCAACGTGGCCGAGCGCGTCGAGGTCGTCGCGTACCTGAAGCGCGGCACGCCCACCGAGACGGTCGCGCTCGCGACGAGCGACATCGAAGGCATCCCGCAGGTCGAGAGCGTCACGCTCGTCACCGAGGCCGACGCGCTCGCGCGCGCCAGGCGCGAGCTCCGCGAGTTCCAGAACATCTTCCAGGACCTCGAGGACAATCCGCTGCCCGCCTCGCTCGAGGTCCGACTCAAGGCGCAGTACCGGGACGCGACCAACGCCACCAAGGTCGCCGAGATGCTGCGCACCTTCACGTTCGTGGACGACGTGCGCTACGGGCAGGACTGGATCGTGCAGCTGGACCGGCTGCGCTACATCGCGGGCGCGGTGTCGTTCGTGATCGGCGGCGCGTTCGCCCTGGTGGCCGTCATCATCATCGGGACGACCATCCGCATGGCGGTGCTCCAGCGCAGCCGCGAGATCTCGATCATGCGGCTGGTCGGCGCGACCAACGGGTTCGTGCGCATGCCGTTCCTGCTCGAGGGACTGCTCAAGGGCGTGCTCGGCGGGCTGGTCGCGCTCGGGCTCAGCTGGAGCACCTGGGCGCTCATCGAGGCCAAGCTCCCGCTGCTGCGCGCCGCGTTCTTCGAGCCCCAGCACGCCGCGATCGGCATCGCCGCCGGCGGCGTCATCGGGCTGCTGGGCAGCGCCGTCAGCGTCGGCCGGCACCTCAAGTCGGTGTGATGACGGGCGCGCGGGCCCTCGCCGCCCTCCTCGCGCTGGCGCTCGCGCGGCCGGCCCTCGCCCAGCAGGCGCCCCCCGACACCGCGATCCAGCACAGCCAGCAACGGCTCGACGAAATCCGCCGCGAGCGCGAGCGGCTCCAGACCGACATGGAGCGGCTGCGCGGCCGCGTGCACTCGCTCTCGAGCGAGCTGAACAACATCGAGGCACAGGTCCAGGTGTCGGGCCGGATGATCAACGAGCTCGACCTCCAGGTCACGCAGATGGGAGTCCGGATCGACAGCACCACCGCGGACCTGATCGTGGCCCTGGACGCGCTGTCCGAGAAGCGCGCGATCCTCAAGCACCGCCTCACCGAGATCAGCAAGCGCGGACCCCTCTACACCTTCCAGGTGCTGCTCGCCGCCGAGTCGTTCGGCGACCTGCTCTCGCGCTACAAGTACCTCTATCTCGTGAGCCGGCAGGACCGGCAGCTGGTGACCAGCGTCGAAACGCTGCGCGACACCGTGGCGCAGCGGCGGGTGACGCTGCTCAACCTGCGCAGCTCGCTCACCAACCGGCGCGACGAGCGCACCCAGGAAACCGAGCGCCTCCGGCTGCTCCAGGGCGAGCGCCAGCGCAGCCTCCGCCAGACCCAGGCCGAGCAGCAGCACACCGAGAGCCGGCTGCGCCAGCTCGCGCAGGACGAAGCGCGGGTCACGAACCTGATCGCCGCCCTGGAACGCCGGCGCCGGGCCGCGCTGGCCCGCCGAGCCGCGACGCCGGCGCCCGCCCATCTCAGGACCGCCGACCTGGGGCAGCTCGACTGGCCGGTCAACGGTGACATCGCCTACAGTTTCGGCCGTGCCGCCGGGCCCGGGAACACCACGATCCGCTGGAACGGGATCGGCATCACCGCTCCGGTGGGGACGCCCGTCCACGCGGTCGCCGCCGGCACGGTCCGCTACGTCACCCAGCTGGGCACCTATGGGCTGTGCGTGGTGCTCGACCACAACGGCGGCTACTACAGCCTGTATTGCCAGCTCCAGGGGGCCGACGTCCGGGAAGGCCAGGCCATCGAGCGGGGCGCCGTGGTCGGCCGGACCGGCGGGGCCAATTCCGACCAGGGCCCGCACCTCTACTTCGAGATTCGCGGGGATACCGGCCAGGCCCTCGACCCCGTCCAGTGGCTCCGGCGCAGGCGGTGAGTTGCGTTTCCGCGTTGCTGCGGACAAACTAGCTCCATGCCCGACGAGCCACTCCTCACGCTTCGCCAGCTTGCTGAAGAGCTGAACCTGCCCGAAAGCACCGTCCGGTACTACCGGGACGCCTTTCTGGACCACATCCCGTCCGTCGGGACGGGCCGCCGGCGCCGCTACCCGCGCGAAGCCATTGCGGTCCTGCGATCGATCGCGGACGACTACGCGGCCGGGAGGCCTCGCCAGCACATTGCCGCCGGGATGACGGGCCACGGGACGACCTCTCCCGCGCTTGCCCTGCCCGCCGAGCAGCCCTCCCGCGCGATGCCCCTGGAAGACGTCACGAACCTGGACTTGCTGGCCGCGATCCTGGACGGGGAGCGCGAGCAGCGCGACGCCCTGTGGCAGATGGCCAAGGAGATCGTCCGGCTCACCGACGTGCTGGAAGGCCAGGACAAGGTGCTGACGGAGATCGCGGACCATGCGGGAGTGACGAACCTGCCGCCGCTGACTCGCCCCGTTGCCTCGCTCGCCGCCCCTGCCACTGAGGCGCCGCGTGCTGAAGCACCGGCTCGGCAAGAACATGTCCTGAAGGACGGCCCTTCAGGGCCTG
>JBIOIA010000146.1:0-5890 GCA_044449445.1 Gemmatimonadales bacterium | reverse complement strand
CAGCGCCTCGACGGCGGCGCCATGTTCGGCGTCGTGCCGAAGCCGCTGTGGGAGAAGCGCATCCCGCCCGACGCGAGGAACCGCATTGCGCTCCAGATGCGCTGCGTCCTCGTCGAGCACGGGGACGGGCTCGCGCTCATCGACACCGGGGCGGGGAACAAGGACGACGCGAAGTTCCTCGACATCTACGGGATCGAGAATGGCGGCAATCCGACCGCGCTCGAGGACGCGATCCGCGAGAGCGGCCACGCGCCGGACGACGTGAAGTGGGTCATCAACACGCACCTGCATTTCGATCACGCCGGCGGCAACACCACGAAACGTCCCGACGGGAGCATCGGGCTCAGTTTCCCGAACGCCACCTACGTCGTGCAGCGGGGCGAGCTGGCCTTCGCGGCCACTCCCAACGAGCGCATCCGCGCCAGCTATCTGCCGCCCAACTTCCAGCCCGTCGTGGACGCGGGCCGGCTGCTCCTGATCGAGGGCGAGCTGGACGTGCTGCCGGGAATCCGCGCGATGCCGACGCCCGGCCACGTGCCGTGGCATCAGTCCATCCTGATCGGATCTGGCGGTGAGCACGCGCTGTTCCTGGGCGACATGTGCCCGACCTCGGCCCACCTGCCGGCGCCGTGGATCATGGGCTACGACGTGGAGCCGCTGGTCACGCTGGCCACCAAGAAGCGGGTCCTGAAGCAGGCGGCCGACGAGGGCTGGTGGCTCATCTTCGAGCACGATGCGAGCGTGGCCCGCGCCCGCGTGGCCGCCGATCCGAAACGGGGCTGGTCGAGCGAACCGATCGAGGTGGTCAAGGCGTGAGACGCGTTGACACCCGCCCTGGCCCCTCCTAGCTTTCTGCCCGACAACGAAGTAGGAGCCACGCGGCTCCTCACCCTCCAGGCCCCCTTCGGGGCGGCGATCAGGGTTCTGTGATAAAGGCGCGCCCGCGGCTGCGGGCGGCTCTCTTTCGCGGACTCCGGAGGATTCAGGAGCCCGCGTTTTGTTTTCGCACCATAACGGAGGGTAGCCCTCATTCTCGAACGACCACCACAGCCGGATGCGAAGAACCGCATGCGGATCAACCGCATGATCCGAATCAGCCCCGTGCGCGTGATCGCGCCCGACGGCGAGCAGATGGGCATCATGACCGTGGACGACGCGATCGCGGCCGCGGAATCGCGGAACCTGGATCTCGTCGAGGTCGCGCCGATGGCGCGGCCCCCCGTGTGCCGGATCATGGACTTCGGGAAGTTCAAGTTCGAGCAGGCGAAGGCGGCCCGTGCCGCGAAGAAGAAGCAGCGCAACATCGAGCTCAAGGAGATCAAGTACCGGCCGGGGATCGACGAGCACGATTTCGACTTCAAGACCCGGCACGTGCGCGAGTTCCTCGCCGAGGGCAACAAGGTGAAGGTGACGATGATGTTCCGAGGCCGGCAGATGGCCCATCCCGAGCTGGGCCGCGTGGTGCTGGACCGGGTCGCGGAAGTCCTCGCCGACATCGGGAAGATCGAGCAGGAAGCGCGGCTCGAGGGCAAGAACATGTCGATGCTGATGACGCCGAAATAGACAATAGCAGACGGGAGCAGACGTGAAGAAGAAGACCAAGAAGGCCGCCTCGAAGCGGTTCAGACTCACCGGCTCCGGCAAGGTGCGCCGGAACAAGGCCTTCAAGAGCCATATCCTGACCAAGAAGAGCCAGAAACGGAAGCGCCACCTGCGCAAGGCGACGGTGGCTTCGCACGCGGACACGGTGCGTATCAAGCACCTGCTGTCCTCGTAAGGGGGAACGATGCCACGCGTCAAAAGCAACGTCACGCGGCTGAAGCGCAAGAACAAGATCATGAAGCTGGCCCGCGGCAATCGCGGCGGGCGCAGCAAGCTGTGGAAGGCCGCGAAGGAGACGGTCGAGCGCGGCTGGGCGTACGCGTACCGCGACCGGCGCGCGAAGAAGCGCAGCTTCCGCCGGCTGTGGATCACGCGCATCAACGCCGCGGCCCGCATGAACGACCTGTCGTACAACCAGCTGGTCAGCGGTCTCAAGAAGGCCGGCGTCGAGGTCAACCGGAAGGTGCTCGCCGATCTCGCCGTGCGCGAACCCGACGCCTTCACGAAGCTGGCGGAGCTGGCCAAGGCCGCGAAGTAGGCCGTGAGCGGCGCCCCGGCGGACCACGCGGCCGCCCTCGCCGCATTGCAGCAGGAGGCGGAAGCCCGCATCCGTTCCGCCGAGGGTGGCGATGCGCTCCAGCAGCTCAGGACTGAGTACCTGGGCCGCAAGGCGGGACGCCTCACATCCATCCTGAGGGTTCTGCCGGCGCTCGGCGCGGACCAACGGCGCGAGCTCGGCCAGAAGGCCAATGAGACCAAGGCGCTCCTGGAGCGCCTGTTCGAGGAAGCCGAGGCGCGGCTCGCGGGCGCGCGCCCCGCGGCCCATGCCGTCGATCTCACCATGCCCGCGCGCACCGTGTGGCGCGGCGCCAGGCACCCGGCCACGCTGGCCATCGACCGCGTCAACGCGATCTTCCGCGAGATCGGCTTCACCCGCTACGTCGGTCCCGAAGCCGAGACCGAGTGGTACAACTTCACCGCGCTGAACTTCCCGCCGGATCATCCGGCCCTGGACCTGCACGACACGTTCTACCTGGGCGAGGGCGTGCTGCTGCGCACGCACACCTCGCCGCTCCAGATCCGCGTCATGCAGGAGTACCAGCCACCGATCCGGATCCTGGCCGTCGGCATGTGCTATCGGCGCGACCCGTTCGACGCCTCGCACGCGCCGGTCTTCCACCAGATCGAGGGCCTCGCGGTGGACGAGGGCATCACGTTCGTGGACCTCAAGGCGACGCTGACGCTGTTCGCGCGCCGGTTCTTCGGCGCGGCCACCAGGGTGCGCTTCCGGCCCTCGTTCTTCCCGTTCACCGAGCCGTCGGCCGAGATGGACGTCGAGTGCCAGATCTGCCACGGCAAGGGCTGCGCGACGTGCAAGCAGACCGGCTGGGCCGAGATGCTCGGCTGCGGCATGGTGGACCCGGCCGTGTTCCAGAACGCCGGGCTCGATCCCGAGCGCTACGCGGGCTGGGCGTTCGGCATGGGGCCGGGCCGCATGGCGCAGCAGCTGTTCGGCATCGCCGACATCCGCGCCGAGTACGAGGCGGACGTGCGGCTCTCGGCGCAGTTCGTGGACGCCGAATGAACGCGTCGCTGCGCTGGCTCTCCGAGCTGCTCGGCACAGCGCTCGATGCGCGCGACGTGCGCGATCGTCTCACGATGCTCGGCGCGCCCGTGGATGCGATGGAAACGCGCGGGGCGGGGCTCGAGGCCGTCGTGGTCGGCCTCGTGCTCGAGGCGAAGAAGCACCCGAATGCCGACCGGCTCACGCTCACCCGCGTGGACGCCGGCGGGCCCGAGCCGCTCTCGGTCGTGTGCGGCGCGCCCAACGTGACGGCGGGCCGCAAGTATCCGTTCGCGCCCGTGGGCGCCGTGCTGCCGGGCGGGATCAAGCTCGAGCGCCGCAAGATCCGTGGCGAGGTGTCGGAGGGCATGCTGTGCTCGGCGCGCGAGCTCGGGCTGGGCGAAGACGGCGCGGGCATCATGGAGATCACGACCGACGCGGCGCCCGGGACGCGGTTTCTCGACGTGATGAAGATCGCCGACACGCGCTACGAAGTGGACGTGACGCCGAACCGGCCGGACCTGCTCTCGCACGAAGGGCTCGCCCGGGACCTGGGCGCCGTGCTCGGCAGGCCGGTGAAGCTCGCCGTGATCCAGGGCGCGCCGGCCACGCCGAAGGTGGCGCGGGCCAAGGGCAGCGCGGGGCAGGTGGCGGGCGTGAACGTCACGATCGAGGACCTCGAGGGCTGTCCGCGTTACTGCGTGGCGGTCATCAAGGGCGTCCGGATCGGCGAGTCGCCGGACTGGCTGAAGCAGCGCCTCGCCGACGTCGGCTCGCGCTCGATCAGCAACGTGGTGGACGCCACCAACATGCTGATGCTCGAGAACGGCCAGCCGTTGCACGCCTTCGACCTCGCGAAGATCGCGGGCAGCGCGATCCTGGTGCGGAAATCGAAGGCCGGCGAGATGCTGGTCACGCTCGACGGCCAGACGCGCAAGCTGCCGGCCGAGACGTGCGTGATCGCGGACTCCGCTCGCGCGAGCGCGCTGGGCGGGATCATGGGCGGCAAGACGTCCGAGATCGGCGCCGGCACGACCGACATCCTGCTGGAGTGCGCGTGCTTCGATCCCAAGCGGACGCGCCGGTCGCGTCGGGCGTTAGGCATGAGCACCGACGCCAGCTATCGGTTCGAGCGCGGCGTGGATCACGATGCGACCGCCGAGCGGCTGGTGCGCGCGGCACAGCTCATCGTCGCGGTCGCCGGCGGCACCATCGAGGGCTGTCTCGACGTCTACCCCGAGCCGAAAGCGCCGCGCACGATCTTCCTGACGGACGCGAAGCTCACGCGGGTGCTCGGTGTCGACGTTGCGCGAGCCGACGTGGAGCGCTCGCTCACGGCGATCGGCTGCGTGGTCGGGCCAAAGAAGGACCGCTACGCGGTGCAGGTGCCGGCCTGGCGTCCCGACCTGGAGCGGGAGATCGACCTGGTCGAGGAGGTGGCGCGGATCGTCGGCTACGACCGCTTCCCGGACGAGATCCGGCCCTATCGGCCCGGCACCGTGCCCGACGCGCCCTCCGAGCTCCTGGCCGACCGGCTGCGCGTCCTGCTGACCGGCTTCGGGATGCATGAGGCGGTCACGCTGTCGCTCGGGCCCAAGGTGAGCGATGTTCAGCCGGCCGTGCTCAACCCGCTGAGCCAGGGCGAGGCGTATCTTCGTCACGATCTGCTGGCCGGGCTGGCGCGACGCGTCGAGCACAACTGGCGCCAGATGACGCGGGACGTGCGGCTGTTCGAGATCGGTCACGTCTTTGACAAGACGCGAGGCGCGAGGCGCGAGCGGGTGGGAGAGAAGGAGCACGTGCTGCCGGGAGAAGAGAACCGCGTGGCGGGCGTGATCACCGGGGCCCGTCGTCCGCCGCACTGGAGCGAGCCGGAGCCGCCGGATTCGGACCTGTTCGACGTGAAGGCGGCGCTCGAGGCGGTCGTGGCGCTCGCCCGGGCCGGCGCGAGCATCGCCGAAACTGCGGACGGGTTCACGATCAATGATGGCGGTGCGGTCGTGGGCCGCGCGCACGCGCTCACGGCGGACCGCCCGGCGTGGGCGGCGCCGGTCTACGGCTTCGAGCTGACACTGAAGGACGAGACCGTGGCAAGGGCGCGCCGTGCGGTTGCGCTGTCCGAGTGGCCGGCGATCGAGCGGGACGTCGCGCTGGTGCTCAGGGACGGCGTTCGCGCGGGCGACGTGGAGCGGACGCTGCGCGAGGCCGCGGGTGCGTTGCTCGAGCGGCTGTGGGCGTTCGACGAGTATCGCGGCAGCCCGCTCGCGGCGGGCGAGCGGAGCGTGGCGTGGCGGATGGTGTTCCGCGCGGGCGATCGCACGCTGCGCGAGGAGGAGGCGGACCAGGCGATGGCGAAGGCCGTGAAGGCGGTCCAGGAGGCACATGGTGTCCGGCGGCGAGAGGCCTGACCTCGAGGCGCTGCGCGAGCTCGAAGAGGTGCTCCGGCACTTCGAGACCGAGCTCGCCGCGTGGCGCCGGCGCGCGCTCTCCGCGGAGTCGCGCCTGAACGATGTGGCGGGCGGGGAGTCCGGCGTCGCGGCCGCGCGGCTTGAAGAGGAGAACCGGGCGCTGGCGCAGCGGCTGCAGGCGGCGCGCGGCCACCTGGGCGAGCTGCTCGACCGCCTGCGCTTCCTGGAGCAGCAGCAGGGCAACGGGGGAGCGGTCCAATGACCAAGAAGAACGCGGTCAAGGTGATGATCTGCGACGAGGAGTACACGGTCCGCT
>JBIOIA010000145.1:0-5983 GCA_044449445.1 Gemmatimonadales bacterium | reverse complement strand
GCGCGGTACTGGAGGATGCCGTACACGGCGGTGATCAGGCAGAGCACGATGATCAGGAAGACATAAGCGCGGACCTGGGCGGCGTTGCGCGTGACGGTCAGCGCCATGATGCAGGCGAGCGGGAACAGGCTCCACGCCCGCAATCCCGCCGCCTGGATCACCAGCGGCGTGCCGGGGACCGCGACGTACAGGGCCGGCAACAGCGTGACCAGCAGCAGCGTGACCTGCATCGGTCCCCGCGGCGTGATGAGCAGCGCGTCCCGCCGGAACGCGCGCGTCGCCAGCCACCACATGAAAGCGAAGATGAAGAAGGCGTCGGAGATGGCATACGGCAGGGCCCCGCCGATGCGGTCCTTGAGGAAGCCCTGGAAGCAGGCCACGGCGATGCTCGCCATGATGCCGAAATGGACCGGGAAGTCCTGCCGGAAGATGTCGGTCCACTTGTCGGCGAGCCGGACACCTGGGTCCCAGGGCTCGAATTCGTAGGTCATAGCGCCAGCAGCTCTCCCAGCTTCGGCATCTGTGTCTCGGGCGCGCACAGATCACGCGCCCGCGCCGGACCGGCCCCGCCCAGCCACATGCGGCGCCCGGGATCGCCCATGAGCGCGCCCAGGGCCTCGGCCAGCCCAGCCGCGTTGCCCGCCGGAACCAGCACGCCGCATGAATCATCCACGATTTCCGGGGCCGCGCCCAGGGCGCTGGTCACCACCGGCCGCCCCGCGTACAGCGCCTCGACGAACACCAGGCCGAATCCCTCCGGGCCGGTGTTCGGCTGGCAGACGATGTCCGCGGCCGCGAGCAGGGCCGCGACGTCAGAGCGCTCGCCGAGGAACCGCACGCGATCGCTGATGCCGAGCCGGAGGGCCTGGCTCTTCAACCCCTCGGCATACGATCGCTCCGATTCCCGCTGCGCGCCTCCCGCAATCCAGCAGATCCACTCCGGCTCGTTCCAGAGCACAGCCAGCGCATCCAGCAGCACTCGCTGACCCTTGATCTCCTCCATTCGACCGACCTGGAGCACCACGACCTGGCCGGGCGTGGCGCCGAGGGCTGCGCGGGTCTGCTGCACCGCTTCGGGGTCGCTCGGATCCGGCGGCGACACGGGCGCGTAGAACACCTCGCTTCGCGCGCCGCTGAACAACCGCGGCAGCGAGGCGGCGCTGAAGCGGCTGTTGCACAGCACCAGGTCCGGCGGGTACATGCGCGCGCCAAACTCCTGCCACGTGTTCTGGGAGACGGGCGCGTGCAGCCAGTGCACCAGCCGCGCGCCGGCGCCGCGCGCCATCGTCGCGAACAGCGCGTGGGACCAGGTCGAGTGGAAGATCACGACGTCCGCGCGGGTGTGCGCCAGCAGTGCGGCCAGCTTCTTCCGCGCGCGATACACGCTGAGCGGCCGGCTCGCGCGCACGGCGCCCAGCATCGAGACGGGCGCACCCAGCTCGGCCAGCTCCTTCGACAGCCGGCCCTCGAAGCACAGCGCGAAGCGCTGCTCGAGCCCCGGAGCGAGCTTCTGGTATCGCACCAGCGACGTCAGGATCGTCTCGACCCCGCCGTACAGGTTGCCGGCGTGGACATGGAGAACTTTCATGACGACCTCGCGCGCTCGTAGACCTCGAGCGTGCGCCGCACCGTTTCGTCCCAGCTGTGCTGCGCCGCGACCTCGCGGGCGGTGACCGCCAGGACCTCGCGCAGCCCATGATCGCCCTCGAATCGCTCCAGCGCCGCGGCCGACTCCGCGACCACGTCGCCCCGGACGACCCAGCCCGAGCGGCCGTGATCCACCAGCTCCGAGACGCCGGCCGCGGCGGAAACGATCACTGGAACGCCGTATGCCATCGCCTCGGCGACCGTGAGCCCGAACGAGTCGTAGATCGTGGGATGGAGCAGGACGTCGGCTGCTGCGTAGGCGCTCTCGATGCCGGGCGTCGTCTCGCGCCAATGGATACGGCCTTCGGCGCGGCCCGCCACGGGAATGCGCCGGCCCACGACCAGCAGGTGGACCCTGGGAGTCGCGTGCACGGCGTGAATCGCGTTGACCAGCCCTTTGCGCCAGTCGCCGATGTACAGGGCGATGAAGGCGTCCCGCGGCAGGCCGAGAGCTATTCGCGCGGCATGCCGGTCCTCCAGCAGCCGGGGCTGCGGAAACCCGTGCGGAATCACCACGACGTCGTTCTTGCGCCCGTAGCAGCGCGCCAGGTCAGCCCTCACCTTCTCGCTCGGCGCGATCACGAATCTCGCGCGCCGGAACAGCTCGGCCTCCTGCTGCTCCACCCATCCGCCGAACAGACGTTCGCCGCCGGTTGCGGCCTGACCCGATTCCCGCAGCGCCTCGCGCCAAGCGCCGACGCACACGTGCGCGGTCACGACGTCGGCGTTGCCCGTGACCCAACCCTGCGCGTGAACGACGTCGTGCTGGCGGCGCCTGATGGCGAACCCGAGCGGAAAGGTCAGGATCGTGCCGTATGCGAAGCCCGTGAGTGCCGGTACGCGCACGACGTTCACGTTCGCCGGCGGCGTCGAGGCGATGCCGGCCGCATACAGCGTGACGTCGTGCGCGAGTGCCACCCGGGCCACCAGTTCGGCCGTGTAACCGCCAGTGCCCTCGGCGCGGTTGTGGTTGTGCGCTACGATCGCGACGTTCAGGCTGCCCGCCTCCGCGCGACGATCCTCGTGAGTGGCCGCGCCAGGATGGCGTTCGCGCTGCTGGTTCGTCCGTCGAGGTCGAAGATCTCGTAGCCCGCCGCGGCCAGCGCGGCGGTTGCGCGCCCCGGGTCGCCTCCGCATCCCCGCACCATCTCGTTGTGCAGCTCGACGAAGAGCACTGGGGCGGGGGTGTGCGCGAGGACGTCGTGTGCGCCGGCCAGCACGTCCGCCTCGGCACCTTCGACGTCGATCTTGACGTGGGTCGGCCAGCCGTGCCGCGCCGCGAGGGCGTCCAGCGTGAGCGCGGCAACCACCCTGGCCTCGGCGAAGCCGCCGGCCTGGGGCGGTGCGTAGTAACCCGCCGCGATCACCCCGACGGGAACGAGGTGCGCCTGGCCCACCCGATCGCCGAGCGCCGCCTCGACGATCGTCATGCGGTCCGCAATCCCGTTGAGATCGGCCTGGATTCGCAGCATGCGGGTCGCGGCGGGGGAGGGATCCACGGCGACGACCTGCGCGGCCGATCCGCCATAGTGCAGGGCCGCGAGGGTGAACAGACCGAAGTGCGCGCCGATGTCGAAGAGCCGCATCCCAGGTGCGCAGCTCGCGATGAAGCCGTCCAACTCCCGCGCCTGCTCGGCGTCGGCGCAGGCCGGGAGAAAGGCGACGCGCAGGGCGGCCGGATGGCAGCGGAGCGGCCAGTCGGGACGAAGGCGGACAACGGGATTCAGGCCCAGGGCGTGTCGTGCTTCATCGGCGAGCCACATCACCGACAGGGAGGGCGCGCGAAGCCAGTTGCGGGCACCGCGCGGCACCAGCCGGCGAGTCACGGACCGGACGCTCACACTCAACGGTATGCCCCGGGCATTTGCGGCGCAAACAGCCGAGCCCTTACCTTGGCTCGCATCGTGATCCGTGTGCTCTTCGCCGGCCGGGGCGGCGTGCAGTCCCTCGAGGATCGCGCCCACGGGCTGGCGCGACACTTTCCGCCGGACATCGTGTCGGAGTTCGACTTCGGTGTGCAGCGCGCGTTCCTCCGCACCGTCCGCGCCGCAGCCCCCTACGACGTGCTGTGGCTCATGTCCCAGAGCCCGCTCCGGCTGTTAGCGGCCTCGCTGGGTCGGCTCGCGCTCGCGACGCCGTTCATCGTGGATACCGGCGATCTGCTCTACGAGTCGGTGAAGACCGCGGGCAAGCCCGCGCCGTATTGCGCGCTCGTCAGGGCATGGGAATGGCTGAGCGTGCGCGTTCCGGATGCGGTCGTCGTGCGCGGCAGCCACCACGCGGCGCTGCTGCGCGATTCGGGCCTCAGGCGCGTCACGCTGGTGCGGGACGGTGTGGAGTGTGCGCAGTTCGCGCGCCGCGACGGTGCGAAGGTGCGCAGGAAGATCGAGTCGGGCGACGCGACTGTCCTCGGCATCGTGAGCACGATCAGCTACGAGCCGCAGCTCGATCTGCCGAGCCCGGGATGGGACCTGGTCGAATGTCTGGCGCGGCTCAAGGACGTGAACGCGATCGGGCTGGTGATCGGCGACGGTCCCGGCCTGCCCAAGCTGAAGGAGCTCGCCGAGCAGCGGGGCGTGGCGTCGCGGATGCGCTGGGTGGGGCGGGTGCCGCTCGACTCACTGGCCGGTTACCTGGGCGCGATCGACGTCTTCCTGCACACCGCCCTCAATAACCCGATGTCGTGGGTGCGCACGACCGGCAAGCTGCCGCTGCTGCTCGCCTCGGGTTGCGCGGCCGTGGTGTCCGAGGTCGGCGAGGCGGCGAGCGTGCTCAAGGGCACCGGGATGCTGCTCCCCTTCGACGGCCGGCCGGCCGAGTACGCCGAGCGGCTCGCCGAGCGGGTGCGCGCGCTCATCGAGAAGGGCGAGCTGAAGCGGTGGCGCAGGAGCGGGCCGGAAATCGCGCGCCGGGAATTCGACTACGCGCAGGTGGCGCGAATCGCGGAGGCGCTGATTCGCGAGGTCGCGGCGCCCGGGCCGCAGCCGGCATGAGCGCGCCGTGAGGGTCCTGTTCACGTCGCCCGCGTTGTTCGGCGAGGAGGGCGTGTACGGTGGAGGGGAGCGCTACGCGCTGGGCCTGGCGCGCGCGGTGGCGCGCGAGCTGGGCGGCGCGACGCTGTACGCCGCCGGCGCCCAGACGCGCGAGCTCCGGGAGGGCCAGCTCCGGATAGCAGTCAGGCAGCCGCGGTTCTTCGTGCGGGGCCAGCCTTCGAACCCGTTCCCGCGCGGGTTGTGGCCCGAGATCGCGGAGGCCGACGTCGTGCACTGCTTCCAGCAGCACATCGCGCTCACCAGCGTCGCGCTGCTCATGGCGCGCGCCCGGGGCATTCCGGTCTTCGCGACGGACCTGGGCGGCGGCGGATGGGACATCTCCTCGTACGTGGACACGTCGCGCTGGTTCACGGGACTGCTGCATCTCTCGGCGTTCGCGGCGAAGGTCGCGGGTCGGGAGGCCGATGCGCGGGACGCGGTGCTCCTGGGGGGCATCGACGCCACGTACGCGCAGACGCGCCGCAGGTCTCCGGCGCCCGGCGTGACCGGCACCGTGCTGTTCGTCGGGCGGTTCTTCCCGCACAAGGGCCCCGACGTGCTGCTCGAGGCCGCGGATCCTTCGTGGGACGTCGTGATCTGCGGCCGCGCCCAGGACGATCGCTACCTGGCGGACCTGCGCAGGCTGGCGCAGGGCAAGCGCGTCACGTTCGTCATGTCGGCGAGCGACGAGGAGCTGGACGCACAGTACTCGCGCGCGGCGGTGGTCGTCGTGCCGTCGGTGGGCAAGGATCGCTACGGCGGCACGACGAACGTGCCGGAGCTGCTGGGCCTCGTGGCGCTCGAAGCGGCCGCGCACGGCGTTCCGGTCGTGGCCTCGGACGTCGCCTCGCTGCCGGAAATCGTGGAGCACGGCGCGACCGGCCTGCTGGTGCCGCCCGGGGACGCCGGCGCGCTGCGCGATGCCGTCGGCTCGCTGCTGAAAGATCCGGTCCGGCGCGCGGTGATGGCCGGCAAGGCGCGGCAACGGGTCGTGGAGCGTTTCAGCTGGAAGGCCGCGGGAGAGACGGCCATCGGAGCGTACCGGCGCGCCATAGCGCTTTCCGCCGGCGCAGCGTGAACGCGCAGCGGGCGCGGCTGGTGCTCGCGGCCAACGCGCGTGCCGGGGTCGGAGGCCAGGGCCTCAACATGGCGCACATGATCGAGGGGCTGGGCGACCGCTTCGACGTCGAGGTGTTCGCGGCGGGCAGCACGCCGGAATTCCCCGCCCACGTGGTACCTCCTTCCCGGCTGGCACGCGCGCTGCGCTCGATCCCGGTGCTGCGCCGCCGCCGCGACATCCACGT
>JBIOIA010000144.1:0-6000 GCA_044449445.1 Gemmatimonadales bacterium | reverse complement strand
GTCGAGCCGGCCCGTGAGCTCCGTCATCGCGACCCACGCTAAGCGCGGCCGCTTACTCTGACGTCGCCGAATTCTTGCGTTGGGGATCGAATCTGCGCTGCACGAAGCGACGTCCTTGACACCTTGGACGCGGCTCACCTCTTTTGGGCACCCCAGCCAGGCAGGACGGAATGACCCGGTTCACGCTGCTTCTCGCCGCGCCGCTGCTCCTGTGCGCCCGTCTCGCCGCGGGTCAGGAGCACGATCACTCCGGCGCGCCGCCCGCGCATCTGGGGCGCGTCGCATTCCCAACGTCGTGCAAGCGCGAGTCGCAGCACCAGTTCGAGCGCGGCGTGGCGCTCCTCCATTCGTTCTGGTACGAGGAGGCCACGAGAACCTTCCGCCAGGTCGCGCAGGCCGATTCCACCTGCGCGATGGCGTACTGGGGGATCGCGTCCAGCTCTCTCCATCCGCTCTGGGCACCGCCCACGCCAGCCGAGCTTCAGACCGGCGCCGCGGCAGCCGCAGCCGCGCAGGCGCTCCGCGCTCCGACGGCCCGCGAGCAGGGCTACGTGGACGCCATCGCGGCCTTCTACACCGATGCCGCAACCGTCCCGCACGGGCAGCGCCTGCGCCGATGGTCCGACGCGCTTGGCCGCCTGCACCAGGCGCAGCCCGCCGACGGCGAAGCCGCGGCGTTCTATGCACTCAGCCTGGTCGCCGTGGCAGCCGTGTCGCCGCCGGACACGACCTACGCGCTCCAGCGACAGGCGGCGGACATCCTCGAGCCGCTGTTCCGACGCGCGCCAGGCCACCCGGGTCTCGCGCACTACCTGATTCACACCTACGACACGCCCGGGTTGGCGCACCTCGGCGCGCATGCGGCCGATCGCTACGCCAGCATCGCGCCGTCGGTGCCCCATGCCCTGCACATGCCCTCGCACATCTATATCCGCCTGGGCATGTGGGACCAGGCGATCGCGTCGAACGTGAAGTCCGCGGCGGCCGCTCGCAGCTACGAGGTTGCGCAGCACCTCGGCGGGATCTGGGACCAACGGATGCACGCGATGGACTACCTGGCCTACGCGTACCTCCAGGAGGGGCGCGACCGGTCCGCCAAGCTCGTGGTGGACGAGGCCAATGCCGTGACCCGCTATGTGCCCGACCACTCGCTATCATCGGAGTATGCGCTCGCGGCCATCCCCGCCCGCTACGCGCTCGAGCGCGACCAATGGCACGAGGCCGCGGCGCTGACCATGCGGACGGGCATGCAGCCGCAGGCCGAGGCGGTGACGCGATTCGCCCGCGCGATCGGCGCGGCGCGAGCCGGAGACACGGCGCTCGCGCGCACCGAGGTCGCCGCACTCGTGACGATTGACCAGGACCTCAATAGCCGCCATGTGCCGCTCTGGGGCGCGATGGTGCGTGCCCAGCGCCTGGCGGCCGAGGCGTGGCTCGCCATGGCCGTGGGCGATCGCGAGGGCGCCGCGCGCCTGGCGGGGGAGGCGTCTGACCTCGAAGACCGCTCGCCGACGAACCCGGTCACGCCCGGAGCCATTCTGCCGGCGCGCGAGCTGCTGGGCGACCTGCTCATCGAGATGGGGAGGGCGGCCGAGGCGCGCACCGCGTACGACGCCGCGCTGGCCCAGCAGCCGCGCAGGGCGCGGAGCCTCGCCGGCGCCGCTCGGGCCGCAGCGCTTGCGGGAGACACGGCGGCGGCGGCTCGATACCGGCGCGACCTGCGGCTCCTATTGAGGAAGGCAGACGCCGAGCGTCGCGAGATGGCTATGCGTTGAGGGGCTTCGGGGGCTGCGGTGTGCCGCCGGATCTCAGCGTTGGGGATCGAATCTGCGCTGCACGAACCGGAGCAGGAACGCCGAGACGATCGGCACCAGGCCAAGATACCCGATCCACGGCCGGCCGAGGTTGTCGGCGAGCAGGAGCAGCGCGACGCCGAGCAGCGCCAGCGCCATTTTGGCCACGGTCCAGACGCTCATCTACTTCTTCAGGAACTGCGCGATCGCGCTCCTGAAATCCGGCGTCGCGCGCGCCACCGCGTTGACCTTCGCGCCCAGCCGGACGCCCTCCTCGAAGCCGAGCCCGTCCAGCTGATAGAACTGCTGCTTGAGCAGCGCGAGCGCCGAGGCCGAGAAGCCCGCCAGCATCGCCAGCTCCTGGGCGGCGTCCGCCTCGAACGATGCCGAGGGGAACGCCCGCGTGATCAGGCCGATGCGCGCCGCCTCCGCCGCATCGATCACCCGACCCGTCGCCGCGAGGTCGAAGGCGACCTTCTCGCCCACCAACCGGCGCAGCATAGTCATCACCATCGCCGGCACGAATCCGCGGTTGATTTCGGGGTAGCCGAACTGCGAGCCGGCGTCGGCGAGCACGATGTCGCAGGCGGAGGCGAGGCCGCACCCGCCGGCCAGGCACCGGCCCTGCACCACCGCGACCGTCACCTTGGGCAGCTGGCGCAGCATCACGAACACCTCGCCCAGGTCCCAGGCCCGCGCCTCGTTCTGCTCCGGCAGCAGGTCGGCGGACTCGAGCAGCTCGTTCAGGTCGAGGCCCGCGCAGAAGTCCTTGCCCGCGCCACGCAGCGCCACCACCCGAACCTCGGCGTCCAGGTCCGCCACCTTGAGCGCCGCCTTCAGCTCGCCGATCATGCGGATATCGATCGCGTTCTTCTTGTCCGGCCGGTTGAGCGTCAGGGTCATGACCCCACCGCTCTTCTGGACGAGCACGCGGGCGTCGCTCATGCGTCCACCTCGATCTCCATGCGCAGCAGCGCCGTGCTCAGCGTCTTGCCCTGCGCGTCGGTCTTGAGCGACAGCGTGCCGCCGCCGCCCAGCGCCCCGTGCAGCAGGAAGTTGAGCGCGTTGAGATTCGGCAGCTCGAAGCGCTCGACGCCCCCCGTCAGCATGCCCTGGAAGTGCCGCGCGACGCGCTCGGAGGTGACCTCGCGGACGAGCGCGGGATAGTGCTTCGGGTCGCGGACGACGAGGCCCACGTTCGCCGTGTCGCCCTTGTCGCCGCTTCGCGCGTAGGCGATGTCCACCAGCCTGCGCTTCACGTGTTCTCCATCAGCTTGATCTTGGTCTCCATGTCCGTCGCGCTCCGGCGCAGGCTGCGTCCCAGGCTCCAGGCGAGCAGCGCGAGGAACGCCATCACCACGCCGACCACTGTGTTGATCTGGCCGCCGCGGTACAGCGCGACCGCCGCGATCGCCGCCATCAGCACGGAGCGAAGATACCAGCGCCGCCCCTGCGCGCGCGCCCGGCCCATCGCCGCCCTCTGCCGGGCGAGCTGCTGGGCCTGCTCGGGATCCAGCGGGCTCACGCCGTGACGACCCGCACCACCGGGAGGATTTCCCGCTTCGGGACCAGCGCCGGCCAGTAGGCGACGATCTCCTCGACTTTCGGCCGACCTCCGGCGAAGCCCGTGACGCTGGGCGGCCCGTTCAGGATCAGCGGCGCCAGCTCGCGCGTGAACCGCTCGACCGCCGCCTTGTCCTTCGATCGCACCCCGACGCGCAACTGCACCTCGGCGATGTCGGGCGAGGGCGCTCCGGCCAGCGGACCGTGCGTCGCGTTGACCCCGACGAACTCCGTCAGCAGCTCGTCGAACTTCAGGCCGAGCCGATCGAGGCGTGCGCGCAGCACGCGGTCCGCCTCCTTCGCCTTGGCGTAGGCGTCGGGCCACGCGTACACCAGCGTCCCGACCGCCTTGTGGCCGTGCCGGTACGCGATGCTCACCTTGAGGAACTCGGTCGCCGGCTTGCCCCGGATCCCGAACACGCGCACGCGGTCCGCGCCCTCCTGCTCCAGGCGGATGCTGGTGAAGTCGGCGACGCCATCGGGCGTGATGTACGACTTCGGATCGCCCATCTCGTAGAGCAGCTGCTCGGTCACGCTCGCGACGGTGATCGCGCCGCCGGTTCCTGGGTGCTTGGTGACGCTGAACGTGCCGTCCGGCCTGGTCTCCATGATCGGGTAGCCGACGTCCTCGAGCGAGGGCACGTTCGGCCAGCCCGCGAGGTAGTTGCCGCCGGAGCACTGCGCGCCGCACTCGTTGATGTGGCCGGCGATGGTGCCGGCGGCGAGCAGGTCCCACGCGTCGTTCTGCCAGCCGAACTCGTGCAACATCGGCCCCAGCGTGAGTCCGGTGTCCGTGACCCGTCCGGTGATGACGATCTGCGCACCCTGCCGGAGCGCGTCCACCACCGGCCAGGCGCCGAGGTACGCGTTGGCCGACAATACGTCGCCGCGCACGTCGCTGAGCGGTCGCCCGGTATCCATGTCAGCGAGCGTCACGCCGCGCGCGAGCAGCTCGTCCAGCCGGCCCAGGATGTCGTCGCCGCTCACGACGCCGATCCTCAGCTTGCCCCCGAGCCCGAGCGCGCGCGCCGCCTCGGCGACCGCCGCCGCGCACGCGTCCGGATTCACTCCGCCGGCGTTCGTGGTGACTCGGATGTTGCGCTCCACCAGCCGCGGCAGGATCCTCGTCAGGAGCGGCACCACGTCGCGCGCGTATCCGACCCTCGGATCGCGCTCCTTCTGCTTCTGCATGATGGACATGGTGACTTCGGCGAGATAGTCCATCATCAGGTAGTCGATGGGCCCGCCCTCGACCTGCCGGACGGGAGCCTCGAGCCAGTCGCCCCAGAAGCCCTGACCCGATGCGATGCGGACGGTCTTCGCCACGGCGGGCGCGGCTACGGCCGCGGCGGCAGCGTGAACAGCTGCGTCGTGGCCGTCTGGTCGGTATCGCCGGCGCCGGCATGGAAGCGCAACAGCGGCTGCCACGACGCGGGCGCGGCGAGCGCAGTGAATGCCTTCACGCGCACCCGCCCCGGCCCGCGGCGAAGCGCGGACACCGACGCGAGTCGGCGAGCGTCCCCTTCGAACCGCACGCGCAGCCGCCCCCCGGTGCGCTCCGGCGCAACCGGTCGGGCGAATCCCGGCGAGAGCTCGATCGTCGCGAGGTAGCCGGCCGGACGGCCGGATGGCAGGTCCGCGTTCACGCGATGGTACGGGTAGTTCATCGCGCCCACGCCGAGCTGCGCGCCGGCCGAGTCGTACACGGAGATGCCGAAGTCGGTCACCTGGTCCCAGACCTCCGGCGCCACCTCGAGCTCGACGACGATCTTCTTCGCCCAGGACGGCACCGGCACGCCGAGCCTCCACGGCCCGCTGTTCTCGATCACCGGATCGAAGGTCCGGGCGGCGCCGATCAGCTCCACGGTCGCGCCCACCGTCGTGTCCGATGTTATCTCGGTCCGCACGACGGCCTCGGCGCCCGCCGAGTCGATGCCGGCCACGCGGATCGGCGAGAGCCTGGCCTGAAGATCGTAGACGAGTGCGCGCCCGGGCATCGCCTGCACGACGACTTCCCACACGCCCGGCACCAGGTCCTCTGCGGCGACGTTCAGGGTCGCCGTGCGGCCCGAAGCGCCGCCCACGTCGTTGCTGTGGTCGCCGCGCGCCGGACGGCCGGTCGGCTCGAACAGGTTGATGCTGCCCTGCGCCGTCGTGTCCGCGCTGGTCAGCACCACCGAAAGCCCTGCGGCCTGCGCGGGCACGGTCACGAAGTACCGGCTCGTCGCGCCGGGCGCGAGGCGCGCGCCGTGCGCCACCGCGGCCGTATCGCTGACCACCACCGTGTTGACGAGGACGAACGCGCTCGTCGCGCCGGTGTCGTTCACCGGGAAGGCGCGCACGGCTCCCGCGTAGCGGCCGGGGTGCGACAGCGCGGCGCGGTCGTAACGCAGCTCGACCACGGCCGAGCCCGTCGCCGAATCGATCGTGACGGTCTGAGCGGTGGTGCGCAGCCACGGCGCATCGCTCGAGAGCCGGTACGCACGGGCGCGTCGCACGATCCCGGAATCCGGCACCAGGCTCACGCGGAAGCGCTGCACCGTGTCCGAAGCGCCGCCCACGTCGTTGCTGTGGTCGCCGCGCGCCGGACGGCCGGTCGGCTCGAACAGGTTGATGCTGCCCTGCGCCGTCGTGTCCGCGCTGG
>JBIOIA010000143.1:0-6086 GCA_044449445.1 Gemmatimonadales bacterium | reverse complement strand
TTCCAGGGCAGCGCCTTCCTCAACTGGACGTTCTTCGACTTCGGCGCCCGCAGCGCCCGCACCGACGCGTCGAGAGCTCTCGCCGGCGCCGCGGACGCCGCGCTCTCCTCCGCGCAGCAGAGCCTGATCGCGCGCACGGCGACCGCTTACCTGAGCGTGCTCACCGCGCGCGAGGTCCTCGCGGCACAGGACCAGCGGCTCGCCGCACTCGATGCCGAGACGGCCCGCACGCGCCGCCTGCTCGCCGAGGGCAAGGCCGCACGGGTCGAGGTGTTGCGCGCCGAGGCGACGTTGGCGCGCGCCCGCGCCGACCGGAGCGGCACGGCGGGCCAACTCGACGTGGCCGAGCACGATCTGGCGCAGCTCGCCGGCCTGTCGTACGAGAACGTCACGCGCGCCGTGCTGCCGGGCGACGTGCTGGCGGACACGTCGGATCCGGCGCCGACGGTCACAGGCGCCGCGCGCACCGCGCTCGCCGAGCAGGCCCTGGCCTCCAACGCCGACGTGCTCGAGGTGCGCCGCCGCGCCCAGGCCGCCGAGGCTGCCTCGGCCGCCCAGCGCGCCACGCGGCTGCCGGAGCTGAGACTCCAGGCCGGCCTCGTGGACCACGGCGCGCCCGGCCAGACGCTGAAGGCCGAGTGGCAGGCGGGCCTTGGCGTGTCGTATCCGCTGTACACGGGCGGAGCGCGCGCCGGCCAGATCGATCGTGCCGACGCCGACGCGCGCGCCGCCGCCGAGCAGCTGCGCCTGGCGGAGCTCGCGGCCGCCAGCTCGGTGGACCGCGCAGTCGCCACGGTCATCGAGTCGCACGCTCGCGTCCTCGCGCTCAGGAGCGCGGTCGAAACGTCCGACGCCGTCGTCCAGGTCGAGCGTACGTCGCTCGAGGTGGGCTCCGGCACGCAAACCGACTACCTCGACGCGCTCGCCCAGCTGCTCGAGGCGCGCTCGTCGCTCATCGAGGCGACGCACGCCGAGATCACCGCCCACATCGAGCTGGCCCGCGTCACCGGCGCGCTGTCGCCGGAGTGGCTCGCGCAGCGCCTGGAGTCTCCACGATGAACCGCCGCCGCCTGCTTTTCTGCTGCCTGTTGACCACCGCCGCCTGCCGCCGCGGTGACTCCCCGCTGGCCGCCAGCGGTACCGTCGAGGCGACCGAAGCCGAGCTGGGCTTCCAGTCGCCGGGCCGCATCGAGACGATCCGCGTCCACGAAGGCGACCGCGTGCACGCGGGCGACACGCTCGCGCTGCTCGAGCGCAGCGAGCTGTTCGCACGGCGCGCGCAGGCCGTGGCGCAGATCGGGGCGGCGCGCGCGTCGCTGGACGAGCTGGTCGCGGGCTCGCGCAGCGAGGAGCGCGTGCAGGCCCAGCAGGCGTTCCAGGCGGCCACCGACCGCCTCGCCGACGCGCAGCGCGACCTCGACCGCACCCGGCGGCTGTTCGAGGCCGGAGCGCTGTCGCAGGAGGCCTACGACAAGGCGCGGCTCCAGCTCGACGTGCTGCGCGCCCAGAAGTCCGAGGCCGAGCAACAGCTCCAGCTGGTGCAGATCGGCCCGCGCCCAGAGCGCATCGAGGCGCAGCGCGCGCTGGTCGCGCAGGCCGAGGCCGCGCTCGCGCAGCTCGACGCGATGCTCGCCAACGCGGTGATCCGCGCGCCGTTCGACGGCGTGGTCACCGTGAAGGGCCGCGAGATGGGCGAGACGGTGCCCGCAGGCGCGCCGGTCGTGACGATCGTGGACCTCTCCGACCGCTGGGTCCGCATCTACATCCCCGAGGACCAGATCGGCGCCGTGCGGCTCGGCCAGAACGCCGAGATCACCGCCGACACGTATCCGGGCAAGCGCTACGCCGGCCAGGTGAGCTTCGTCGCGAGCGAAGCCGAGTTCACGCCGCGCAACGTGCAGACCCGGGAAGAGCGCGTGAAGCTGGTGTACGCCGTGAAGGTGCAGATCGCGCAGGACCCGACGATCGACCTCAAGCCCGGCGTTCCGGCTGATGTCAAACTGCAGTGAATGCGATCGAGATCCGGGGACTCACCCGCCGGTTCGGTGACGTCACCGCCGTCGACGAGCTGACGCTCGACGTCCCCCAGGGCACGCTGTTCGGCCTGGTGGGACCCGACGGCGCCGGGAAGACGACGACGCTGCGGATGCTGGCCGGTGTGCTGCGCCCTACGGCTGGCGACGCGCGGCTGGGCGGCGCGAGCATCGCGCGGGACCCCGAAGCCGTGAAGAGCCGCATCGCCTACATGTCGCAGCGCTTCGGCCTCTATGCCGACCTGACGGTCGAGGAGAACATCCGCTTCTACGCGGACCTCTACGACGTGCCCGCGAAGGAGCGCCCCGCGCGCCTCGAGCGGCTCTACCATTTCTCCGGCCTGGGCCCGTTCACGCGTCGCCTCGCGGGCGCGCTCTCGGGCGGCATGAAGCAGAAGCTGTCGCTGTGCTGCGCGCTGATCCACCACCCCGAGATCATGCTGCTCGACGAGCCGACCTTCGGCGTGGACCCGATCTCGCGCCGCGAGCTGTGGGCGATCGTGCGCGACATGGTCACCGAAGGGACGACGGTCGTCCTCACCAGCTCGATGCCGGAAGAGGCCGAGCGCTGCGACCACGTCGGGTTGCTGGATAAGGGCCGCCTGGTGCCCGGCTCGCGCATGCCCAGCCCGCCGCGGCTCGAGCACCCGACGTCACACCATGAGGCGGGCACGGAGGTCAGCGTCCAGCACCTGACCCGCGCGTTCGGCGACTTCACCGCCGTGGACGACGTGAGCTTCGACGTCGCGAAGGGCGAGATCTTCGGCTTCCTGGGCCCCAACGGCGCCGGCAAGACGACGACCATGAAGATGCTCACCGGCCTGCTCGCCCCGACCAGCGGCACCGGCACGGTCACGGGCCACGACATCCGCACCGACTCGGAGTGGATCAAGCGGCGCATCGGCTACATGAGCCAGCTGTTCTCGCTCTACAACGACCTCACGGTCGAAGAGAACATCGCGTTCTTCGCGGGGCTTTACGAAGTCACGGGCGAGCGGCTGGCCGCGCGCCGCGCGTGGTTGCTCGAGATGGCGGGGCTCGAGGACCAGCAGAAGCGTCTCACCGCCGAGCTGCCGCTGGGCTACAAGCAGCGCCTCGCCCTGGGCTGCGCGGTGCTGCACGAGCCGCCGGTGCTGTTCCTCGACGAGCCGACCAGCGGCGTGGACCAGATGGCGCGCCGCGCGTTCTGGGAGCTGATCTACGGCTTCGCCGACCGCGGCATGACGGTGTTCGTCACGACGCACTACATGAAGGAGGCCGAATACTGCCACCGCGTCGCGTTGATGAACCGCGGGCGGCTGATCGCGCTCGACGAGCCGGACGCGCTCAAGAAGGAGGTCGGCGTGCCGACGCTCGACGACGTGTTCGTCACGCTGGTCGAGCGCGCGGGCGGGATGGTGGCCGGATGATGGACGTCACCGGCTCGGGCGGGCTGCGCATCGGCCGGCTGCTCGCCATCGCGCGCAAGGAGATCCTCCAGGTCCGGCGCGACCCGCGCAGCCTCGCGATGGCGTTCCTGGTGCCCGCCGCGATGATCGTGTTCTTCGGCTACATCATCAGCTTCGACGTGACGGACATCAAGCTCGCCGTGACCGACCAGGACCGCACCCAGGCGAGCCGCGAGCTGGTGCAGGCCTTCGAAGCGGCGGGCCGGTTCCGGGTGACCGAGCGCCCCGAGCGCACGACCGACATCGCGCCGCTGCTCGACCGGGGCGCGGTGCGCATGGCCCTCGTGATCCCGCCCGGCTTCGCGCGCGACCTCGACGCGCTCAGGCCCGCGCCGGTGCAGGCGCTGGTGGACGGCGCCGACGCGAACACGGCGTCCATCGCGCTCAACTACGCCGGCGCGATCGTCGCCGCCTATTCGGCGCGCGCGGTGCTGCGCATCGACGCGCTCCAGCCGCCGATCCTCGCGCAGCCGCGCGTCTGGTACAACGAGGCGCTGGTCAGCGCGGTCATGATCGTACCGGGCCTCGTGGCGGTGATCATGATGATGATCTCCGCGATGCTCACCGCGCTCACCGTGGCCCGCGAGTGGGAGCGCGGCACGATGGAGCAGCTCGCCGCGACGCCGGTGCACCCGCTCGAGGTGATCGCCGGGAAGCTGGTGCCCTACCTCGGCATCGGGCTGATCGACGTCAGCGCGGCGGTGACGATCGGGATGCTGGTCTTCGACGTGCCGTTCCGCGGCAACCCGGCGCTGCTGCTCGTGATGGCGATTCTGTTCCTGCTTGGCTCGCTCGGGCTCGGCATTTTCATCAGCGCCGCCTTGAAGTCCCAGCTGCTGGCCACGCAGCTCGCGATGCTCGCGACCTACCTGCCATCGGTGCTGCTGTCGGGCCTGATCTTCGAGATCGGCAACATGCCGATTCCGCTGCGCATCATCTCGGCCGTCGTGCCCGCGCGCTACTTCGTGGTCGTGCTGCGCGGCCTGTTCCTCAAGGGCGTCGGCCTCGACGTCCTCTGGCCCCAGGGCTTCGCAATGGTGGCGTACGCGGTGATCGGGCTCTCCCTTGCGGTGCATGCCTTCAAGAAGGAGATCGCGTGATCGCCCTCGGGCGGCTGCGCCAGCTGGTGCGCAAGGAGTTCTACCAGCTGCTGCGCGATCCGCGCGCCCGGCGCATGCTGTTCATCGGCCCGATGGTACAGCTGCTGATCTTCGGCTACGCCGTGAACACCGACGTGCGCCACGCCAGGACGATGGTCCTCGATCTCGACCAGACGGCGGAGTCGCGCGCGCTGGTCAGCACGCTCACGGCGACGGGCTACTTCGACGTCACGGCCCGCGGCGCGCAGCCCTCGGACGTCGCCCACGCGCTGGACCACGGCGACGTCGTGATGGGCGTCGTAATCCCCCGGGGCTTCGCGGCCGACCTGACACGCGGGCGGCAGGCCGAGGTGCAGCTGCTGGTGGACGGGAGCACGGCGAACACCGCGAACGTGGCGCTGGGCTACGCGAGCCAGATCATCACGCGCTACGCGCTGGAGAAAGGCGCGGCGGTGCGGGCGCTGGCCGGCACGGGCACACCGGGCGTGGATTTCCGCGCCCGCGCCTGGTACAACCCGAACCTCGAGAGCCGGGTCTACAACGTCCCGGCCGTGATGGGCAACATCGTCATGATGATGAGCCTGCTGCTCACCGCGCTGGCGATCGTGCGCGAGCGCGAGATCGGGACGCTCGAGCAGCTGATGGTGAGCCCGCTCAGACCGGTCGAGCTGATCGTCGGCAAGACGCTGCCCTCGGCGTTCGTGGCGCTCGTGGACATGGTGATGGTGACGGCGATCTCGATGCTGTGGTTCCACATTCCGCTGCGCGGCAGCTTCCTGCTGCTCGGCGTCTCGAGCCTGTTCTTCATCCTCACGGGGCTCGGCGTCGGGCTGTTCATCTCGACCGTGAGCAATACGCAGCAGGAAGCGTTCATGTCCGTGTTCCTGTTCTTCCTGCCGGCGATGATGCTGTCAGGGATGATGTTCCCGGTCGAGAACATGCCGCACGCGCTCCAGTACGTGACGCTCGCGGACCCGCTGCGGCACTACATCCTGATCGTGCGGGGGGTGTTCCTGCGCGGCGCGGGATGGGCGGCCCTGGCGCCGCAGATCATCACGCTGGGAGCGATCGGCGTAGGCGTCCTGGCGTTCGCGACGACACGGTTCCACAAGACGACGGCCTGAACGTCAGTTGCACTGGGAGTACTCTTTCCCGCCGGAATGCACGATCGGATAGCCGCTGGAATTACGCGTCACCTGGATCGGCTGCGGCGTCCAGGTCTGGCCGTCCTGCGAGAGCACCAGCATGCCGCCCTGGATGCGCCACATGCCGCTCATCCCGCCCCTCGACTGGCCGGCGACCGTCCCGTTCCGTCCCGAGCTGTAGGTCTCCCCGCCCGTGTTCTGGCTGACCGTGCCGTTGGGGAAGAACTGGACCCGCTCGGTGTGGCTGGCGCCGCTGGTCTGGGAGTAGCTGAACGCGCACCACCGGCTACTCAGCAGCAACTGGCCGAGTTCGCGGTCCTGCGGAGTTGCGGCAACGCTCCCGCGCGACCCCCCTCCGGG
>JBIOIA010000142.1:0-6110 GCA_044449445.1 Gemmatimonadales bacterium | reverse complement strand
GCCCTGAGCCGCTCGAAGGCCTCGCGGGTCCAGACCGGCGGGTCGGCCGTGGTGCGCGCGCGGCTCGCCGTATTGAAGGGCGGCACCGGGCACTTCGTTTCGATCGTGGCGCCGGCCGGCTCCCGGTCCTCGTCGCTGCCCAGCACCAGCGTATTCGCCATCTGCTCTTCGGCCTTGGTCTCGGCGCGCGCGACCTCCTCGGCCGACCCGATGCCCATGATGAGCTGCATGTGGGTCGGGAGCAGCTTCTTGATGGCCTCGTCGAGCCAGCGGTTGGTGACCGTCTGCGCCTGGCCGCCGGCGTTCTCGAGCACATACTCTTCGACCGCGCGCCGCGCGATACCCTGCGCGAAGGGCGGCACGCGGAGGATGCGGACCTCGGCGTCGGGCGCCCACGGGAGCCCCGCCTGCCCGTCCTCCTCGATCCACGGGATGTCTTCCGGCTTGATGCCGACCGTGCCCACGAGCAGCGTGTTGCACGGCGCGATGCGCACCAGGTTCTCGGCCTGCGAGCCCAGGTCGGTGCGGTCGATCCGGTGCGCGCCGTGCCGCGCGATCACCAGCAGCGACGGCTTGATCTCCTCGGCCCACTGCATGATGACCTGGAACGGCTTGCCGATGAGGATCTGCGTCTTGATCGGGACGTCGGGGAACTCCTGCGCACACACTTCGGCCCGCTTGATGTTGGCCTGGCACAGCTTGAGGAGTCCCTTGTCGATGATGTTGTTGTGCAGCTCCTCCTGCTCCTCGAACTTGAACACCTTCGAGGCCTGCACCGACAGCACGTCCTTGATGTTGTTGAAGACGACGTGGTGGTACTCCACGTCGAAGGCGCTGCATACCCACAGCGAGCCGCCGAACTCCGCGGCCAACTCGAGGGCGGCGCGCATCGCCTTGTAGCCGTAGGACGAGCCGTCCACACAGACCATGAACCGCCCGCCTTCGAGCGGCTTGTCGTCGCGGACGATCAGCATGTCCTTCTCGATGCCGCGCAGCGACCGCGCGACCACGCCGCCGAGCTGCGAGAAGTTCTGGCGGCCCAGCCCGTGCGCGCCGATCGCGACGAGGTCGTAGCGGCGCTGCGAGCTGCCGACCAGGCGCGCAGCCTGGTCCTCGTCCTCGGCCACGATGCGTCCGTCCTCGCCGAGCTTCACGTCGCTGCGCACCTTCGCGCCGCCGTCGTAGCCCGCCGCCCGGTTGGGGTCGAACCCGATGAGGCCCGGCAGCCGGCCCTCGCCGCGGTTCACCTCGTTCACGATCTCCTCGTAGTTGATGCCCTCGAGCAGCTGGCGCGTCAGCTTCACGCCCGCCTTGTCGCAGCGGTTCCCCATCTGGTCGAGGAAGCTGTCGGCGATGAGCTGGAGGCCCTTCTCGATCAGCTTGTCGTGGATCTTGCGCTGCTTCTTGATCTCTTCGGGGGTCTGGAACTGGGCGGGGAGGCCGGTCTCAAGCTGCCGGAAGCGGACATCGTGCAGGCGGGCCGCGTAGACGTGGTTGCCGGTGATGCGGCCTTTCGAGCGCGTACAGATCTCGATCGCACGATCAATGGCCCAGTCGGAATGCTGGGAATGGTCGACGGGTACGAAGATCTCCGAATACATCACTCGCCCGCGTAAGACGTTTCATGAAGGGGGAATAAGAGTCGAGTATATGATTCCGCGGCGAGGCCTGTCAACACCTCCTTACTTCACACTCGCCATCGCGCGCGCCGCCGCCCGCTCGAATGCGGCGATCTGGGGCGCTCCATGGGCCGCGGACGTGAAGGCCGCCTCGAGCTGCGAGGGCGGCAGGTACACGCTGTGTGCCAGCATCGCATGGAAGAAAGCGGCGTAGCGCCTGCGGTCCGACGCGTTCGCGCTCGTGAAGTCCGTGACGGCCCGGTTCGTGAAGAACGGCGTGAACATCGTCCCGACGCGCTGCACGGTCAGTCCCACCTTCGCCGCGCGGGCCGCGCGCTGCAGGGCGCCGGCCGCCAGCTTCGCGGCCTGCTCCGCCTTCTTCCACGCGGATCCCCTGGCCAGGGCATCGAGCGTGGCGATCCCCGCGGCCATCGCGAGCGGGTTGCCCGAGAGCGTTCCGGCCTGATACACCGGCCCCGCCGGCGCCACCAGTTCCATGATGTCACGCCGGCCGCCGTAGCCGCCGACCGGCAGGCCGCCGCCGATCACCTTGCCCATGCACGTCAGGTCCGGCCGGATCTTGTACAGTCCCTGCGCGCCTTTCGGGTGCACGCGCCAACCCGTCATCACCTCGTCGAAGATGAGCAGCGCCCCCGCGTCCTTCGTGATGGTCCGGAGCCCCTCGAGGAACCCCGGCACCGGCGGCACGACGCCCATGTTGCCGACCACCGGCTCGATGATGAGCGCCGCGATCTGGTCAACGTGCCCTTCGAACAGGCGGCGCACCGCCTCGAGGTCATTGAACGGCGCGACCAGCGTGTCGGCGGTCGTCCCGGCCGAGACGCCGGGCGAGTCGGGCAGGCCGAGCGTCGCGACGCCGGAGCCAGCCTGGACGAGGAACGGGTCGGCGTGGCCGTGGTAGCAGCCCTCGAACTTCACGATCTTCGCGCGGCCGGTGAACGCGCGCGCCACGCGGATCGCGCTCATCGTGGCCTCGGTGCCGGAGCTCACGAACCTCACGAGCTCGACGGATGGGAACGCGCGGACCACGCGGCGGGCGAGCTCGGTCTCGAGCTCGGACGGCGCACCGAACGCGGTCCCATTCCTGAGCGCCTTCGACACGGCGCGGACGACGGCGGGCGGCGCATGGCCGAGGATCAGCGGGCCCCAGGCCAGGACGAAATCGATGTAGCGATTGCCGTCGGCGTCCACGAGGTACGCGCCGGTGCCGCGCGCGATCATCCGCGGCGTGCCGCCGACGCCCTTGAAGGCGCGCACGGGGCTGTTGACGCCGCCGACCAGCAGCTTCAGCGCGTCCCTGAACAGCTTCTCGGACCGGGCGGTCTTCATGCGCGGCGCTTCACGCGGCGCTCGAGATGTCCGGCCTCGCGCTCGTGGACGATCTCGACCACGCGCTTGACGTGCTCGACCGGCGTGCCCGGCAGGACGCCGTGCCCGAGGTTGAAGATGTGCCCCGCCCGGCCGTCGGCCCTGCGCAGCACCTCGCGCACCCGCCGCTCGAGCTCGGGCAACGGCGCGAACAGCGCGACCGGATCGAGGTTGCCCTGGATCGCGCGGGCGCCGATGCGCGGCCATGCCTCGTCCAGACCGATGCGCCAGTCCACGCCGATGACGTCCCCGCCCGCCTCCGCCATCGCCTCGAGCAGCACCGCCGTGTCGGTGCCGAAGTGGATCACCGGCACGCCCGAGGCCGAGGCCAGCTCGATCGCGCGCCGGCTGTGCGGCAGCACGAACCGCCGGTAATCCGGCGCGTCCAGCGCGCCGACCCACGAGTCGAACAGCTGGACCGCCTGCGCCCCGGCCTCGACCTCAGCGGCGAGCAGTGCGCCTACCAGGTCGGCGAAGGAACCGAGCAGCGCGTGCCACGCATCCGGCTGCTCGTACATGAAACGCTTCGTCAGGATGAAGTTGCGCGAGCTGCCGCCCTCGATCGCGTAGCTCGCGAGGGTGAACGGCGCGCCGGCGAAGCCGATGAGCGGGATGCCGGGCGCGCGCGCGCTCAGCCGTTCCTTCACCGCGGCGACGGCCTCGAGGATGAAGGAGAGGCCCCGCTTCGGGTCCACCGTGGGCAGCTTCGCGACGTCGGCGGCCGTGCGCACCGGCCGCGCGATCACGGGGCCTTCGCCCTGCTCGAAGGAGAGTCCCAGGCCCAGCGGCTCGAGCGGCAGCAGGATGTCCGCGAACAGGATCGCCGCGTCCACGCCGAGGATCTCGACCGGCTGGACGGTCACGTCGGCGGCGAGCTTCGGCGAGTGGCAGATCTCGAGGATCGAATGGTTCGCGCGCACGGCGCGATACTCGGGCAGGTACCGTCCCGCCTGGCGCATGAACCAGACGGGTGTGCGATCCGCCGGCTCGCGGCGGCAGGCCGCGAGGAAACGCGGGGCCTTCTGAATCACGCGTCCCGGAGCCAGCGGGCGGCGTCCTTGGCGTGGTAGGTGAGGATCATGTCCGCGCCCGCGCGCCGGATGCCGGTCAGCAGCTCGAGCACGACCGCGCGCTCGTCGAGCCAGCCCTTCTGGGCGGCGGCCTTCACCATCGCGTACTCGCCGCTCACGTTGTACGCGGCCAGCGGCAGCGGGAAATTGGTGCGCACCGCGCGGATCACGTCGAGGTACGGCAGCGCGGGCTTCACCATGAGCGCGTCGGCGCCTTCGTTGACGTCGAGCGCGCATTCACGCAGCGCCTCGCGCACGTTGGCCGGATCCATCTGGTGGCTCTTGCGGTCGCCGAAGCTCGGGGGGCTCTCGGCCGCGTCGCGGAACGGTCCGTAGAACGCGCTGGCGTACTTCACCGCGTAGCTCAGGATCGGCGTCAGCGACTGTCCCGCCTCGTCGAGCGCGCGACGGATCGCCCCGACCATCCCGTCCATCATGCCGCTCGGCGCGACCACGGACGCGCCCGCCTCGGCGTGGCTCACCGCGACGCGGCCCAGCAGCTCGAGCGTGCGGTCGTTGTCCACTTCCCCGTCCGTGATCAGGCCGCAGTGGCCGTGGTCCGTGTACTCGCACAGGCAGACGTCGGTGAGGACGACGAGATCGGGCGCGGCTTTCCCGATCAGCTTGATCGCGCGCTGCACCGGCGCGTCCTTCGCGAAGCTCTGGCTCGCCGCCGCGTCCTTGGCCTTTGGCAGGCCGAACAGCATCACGGCCCCGATGCCGAGTCCCGCGATGTCGGCGATCTCCTTCTCGAGCTCGCCGTCCACCGACAGCTGGAACACGCCCGGCATGCTGGGCACTTCACGGCGCTGCTTCTGGTTGGCGGTGACGAACAGCGGATAGATGAAGTCGCCCGCATCCAGGACCGTTTCGCGGACCAATCCGCGCAGGCCCCTGGTGCGGCGCATGCGCCGCAGGCGCGTCAGAGGAAACTGGCTCACGACCTGAACACTCCTTCGAGGGCGAGGATGAGGCCGTCCTCGGTGTACTCCTCGGCGACCGCGTGGACCGTGAGGCCCAGCTCGCGGGCGGTGCCGGCGGTCACGGGCCCGATGCAGACCACCCGGGCCGAGCCAAGAGCGGCGCCGCTGTCCACGAAATAGCGGACCGTGGACGAACTCGTGAAGGTAACTGCATCCACGCCGTCCAGCGCGGGCGGCCTGGCACCGGTCCCGACGGTTCGGTAGGCGGCGATCTCGACGACCGTCGCTCCCCGCTCCTTCAGCCCGTCGGCCAGAGCGGCGCGCGCGATGTCGGCGCGCGGCAGCAGGATGCGGCGGCCTTTCACGTCGCCGATCTCCGCCAGGATGGACTCCGCGACGTACTCGGCCGGCACGAGCGCCGGCGCGACGCCGAGCGCGCGCAGCGCGTCGGCCGTCGCGGGACCGATCGCCGCGACCCTGCGCGAGCTCAAGTCCGACGCCTGACGACCAACAGCCTCAAGCCGCTCGACGAACGACTTCACGCCCTGCCTGCTCGTGAAGACGACCCAATCGAAGCTGTCGATGTCGCGGGCCGCGGCGTCCATCGGCCCGGGATCGGCCGGCTCGAGGCGGATGGTCGGGAACACGATCGGCACGGCGCCCAACGCGCGCAGCCGCTCGGCGAGCCGCTCCGCCTTCTCGGCCGGCCGAGTGATCACGATCCGCCGGCCCGCGAGCGACGAGGTCAGCCGGCCCCCACGGCGGCCCGGATGGCCTCGTGCATGTAATGGAAAGGGATCACGCGCTGCAGGGCCTCGAGCGCGCCGCCGGGAGGCGGCGTCCGGAACACCCCGCCGGCGTGCAGCAGGAGCAGCGCGGACACGGCCGCGAGCAGCGCGGTCTCGGCCAGCGACCCCGCGATCGCTGCCACGGCCATGCCCAGGGCGTTGGCCGCGAGCAGCCCCACGCCCACGAGAGCGAACAGCCGGATCGCGTCCGCCGTGGCGACGTGGTACACGATGCCGATCACGAGCAGCGCGGGAACCAGCTCGACGAGATCGAGGAGCGCCGAGGCCACGAGGCGCTGCGCCGCGATGGTCGGCATGGCG
>JBIOIA010000141.1:0-6153 GCA_044449445.1 Gemmatimonadales bacterium | reverse complement strand
TCACGGTGCGCGATACGGGCATCGGGATCCGGCCGGACGACCTCGCGCGCGTCTTCGAGCCGCACTTCACGACCAAGACGCACGGCACCGGCCTGGGCCTCGCGATCGTGCGCCAGACCGTGCGCTACCACGGCGGGACGATCGCGATCGCCAGCGAGCCGGGACGCGGTACCACCGTGACGGTCGTCCTTCCGACCGCCCGGTCGGCGGAGACGACGTGAGCCGCGCGCCGCAGGTCCTCATCACCGACGATGAGGCCAACCTCCGCCGGATGCTGGCGGCGGTGCTCGCGGCCGAGGGATTCCGCGTCTCGGAGGCCTCGAGCGGCGAGGACGCCGTCGCGCAGGTGCAGCGGCGCCGCCCGGACGCCGTGCTGCTGGACCTCTCGATGCCCGGCGGGAGCGACGGCCTCGCGACACTCGAGCGGCTGGCGCAGGAGGCACCGGGCCTGCCGGTCATCATGATGAGCGGGCGCGCAGGTCTCCAGGACGCGGTGCGCGCCACCAAGCTCGGCGCGCTTCACTTCCTCGAGAAGCCGCTCGCGCCCGAGGCGGTCGTGCTCGCGTTGCGCTCGGCCCTGGCGCTCGCGAAGGCGCGCGCCGAGGCGCAGGCGCTGCGCGAGGCACTGGGGCCGACCGCGACCATCGTCGGTTCCTCGCCGCAGCTCGCCGAGGTCCGCGCGCTGATCGCGAAGGTGGCGCCGACCGAGGCGCGGGTGCTCATCAGCGGCGAGTCCGGCACGGGCAAGGAGCTGGTCGCGGCCGCGATCCACGCGGCGAGTGCGCGCGCGGACGCACCGTTCGTCCGGGTCAACTGCGCCGCCATCCCGCGCGAGCTGGTCGAGTCGGAGATGTTCGGCCACGAGCGCGGCAGCTTCACCGGCGCGACCGAGCGGCGCATCGGCCGCTTCGAGCAGGCCGACGGCGGCACGCTGTTCCTCGACGAAGTCGGCGACCTCGCGCTGGAGGCGCAGGCGAAGCTGCTGCGCGCGCTCGAGGCGGGCGAAGTCGAGCGCGTCGGCGGCGAGCGGCCGATTCCGGTGGACGTGCGCGTCGTCGCCGCGACCAACAAGGACCTCGCGCGCGCCTCGCGCGAGGGTGCCTTCCGCGAAGACCTGCTGTATCGCCTGCACGTCTTCCCGATCCACATCCCGCCGCTGCGCGAGCGCCCCGGCGACATCCCCGAGCTCGTGACGCACCTGGCCGGCCTCGTGACCGCGCGCATCGGCCGTCCGCCGGTCACCTTCGACGCGGAGGCGATGCGGGAGATCGTCGCGCACCGCTGGCCGGGCAACGTGCGCGAGCTCGCGAACATCGTCGAGCGGCTGATCATCCTGACGCCGGGCGGCACGATCACCGCCGCCGACGTGCGAGCCGCGATGCCCGCGTCGGACGGTGCGGAGGCGCCGCTCCAGGGGCCGGGCGGTCCCGCGCCGGCGCCGCTGTCCGAGGCCCTGGACAGCTACGAGCGCACCCTCATCACCCGGGCCCTCTCGCTCGCCAACGGCAACGTGGCCGAAGCAGCGCGGTCGCTGTCCACCGACCGCGCCAACCTCTATAGAAGGATGAAACGCCTCGGCATCGAGCCAGTCGGTTGACGTGTCCAAACGACACGTCATGCGGTCCGTACCGGACATGCCGAGCTGCGCCGAGCTGCCGGGGGCGCGCGCGAAAGTGCTTGATGGCGCTAGATTTGCCCTCATGATCTGCCGATCGGCACGGGTGATGCCCTTCCAGGGGCGGCATTCATCCGGAGCCCAGCATGCGTAGCACGCTCGTCGCCGCGGCGGCCCTCGTACTTGGGGCCGCGGATCTCGCGGCCCAGGATACCGCTGCCACGATCCACATCAATCAGGCCCAGCAGCAGGCCGCGCCCGACGTGCAGCAGCTGCCGCGCGAGATCGCCGAGGAGGCGATCCGCCTCTTCAACGCGCCGCTCACGGTCCGGTTCGAGGGAATCACGCGCGTCCCAAGGGCGCGCGGCGTGGACGGCGACGTCGCGGTGCTCGGCGGGCCGGTGCACGTCGCCGGCCGCATCGGCGGCTCGCTGACCGTGATCAACGGCGACCTGGTGCTGGAGCCCGGAGCGGTGATCGCGGGCGACGTGCTGGTGGTTGGTGGCGCCGTGCAGGGCGCGGAGCACGACATGATCCGCGGGAGCGTCCGCTCGTACGCGAGCGTGTTGCGCTACCGCCGCGTCGGCGACGACCTCGCGTACGCGCCCGAGCGCGCCTTCATCACGCGCTGGCGCCGTCACCTGAGCGAGGGCAACACCAATTTCGTGCTCGCACTGGACGGCACGTACAATCGCGTCGAGGGCGCGCCGATCGTCGCGGGCCCGAGTGCCGACTTCCGGCTCTCGCCCGGCGCGCGGCTCATCGGCGATGCGCGGCTCATCCTGCGCACGGGCGAGAATTTTTCGCTGTACGACGGACACTTCGGCTACCGCGCGCGGAGCGAGGTTTCCTTCGGGCCTCCCACGCGCAACCTCGGGCTGGGCCTGCGCGTCTTCGACCAGGTCGCGTCGGTTGAGCCGTGGCCGCTGCGCGACTTCGAGGCGGGATGGGCGGCCTTCCTGCTCCATGACGACTATCGCGACTGGTACCGCCGGCGCGGCTGGGGCCTGTACGCCGCGCTCAAGCCCTCGCGCAACCTGAACCTGACGCTCGAGGGCGGCGACCACGACGTGTTCTCCAAGACCGCAAACTCGCCCTGGGCGCTGTTCCACGGCGACACCGGCTGGCGGGTCAATCCGGCCGTGTCCGACGGGCAGTACCGCTCGCTCTCGCTCGCACTGAAGTACGACTCGCGCAACGACAAGATCGAGCCAAGCTCGGGATTCCTGGTCAGCGCAGAGGTCGAGGCGGCACAGGGACGCAACATCACCGGCGCGCTGGACCCCTACTACGCGGGCTGCGGACTCTTGCCGATTGCCCCCAACGCGCTGTGCGTGCCGCCCTCGTACCAGGACGGGAAGCTGACATACCAGCGCGGGTGGTTCGACGCGCGCTTCTACACGCGGATCACGCCGGCCGGCCGCCTGAACGTGCGGCTCGCCGGCGGCGGCAAGCTCGGCGGCGACGTGATGCCGCTCCAGGACCGCGTGTCGCTCGGCAACCCGGACCCGCTGCCGGCCTACACGTTCCGGTACATGTCGTGCGGCGGCGAGAACTACCCCGGTACTCCGGCGCTGTGCGATCGCGCGCTCATCGCGCAGGTCGAGCTGCGCACGCACCTCGGCTTCGATTTCGGATCCGACTGGGCGAACGTGTGGGGCGACAACGCGGACGAGCGCTACGAGCCGTTCCACGTAAGCGGCCCGGACATCGTCGCCTTCGCGGACGCCGGTTACGCGTGGAACGTCGGCGACGGCCCCGTACTGTTCTCCTCCGGCAGCATCCCGGCATTGCGCCTGTGGCAGCCCGACGTCGGTCTCGGGCTCGACCTCGGACCGATCGGGGCCTATTTCGCCAAGGCCATCGGGCCGTTCTCGGGCCCCATCACCTTCACCATGCGCATGGGGCGGCGCTTCTAACGGCGTGCGGCGCGGCGCGCTCCTGCTGCTCGCCGCTGCTCTCGCCACCGGGCGCCTTGCCGCCCAGGAGGCGGGCACCACCTCCCGCCCCACTGCACCCCGACTGATTATCGACGTGCGTCGCGACAGCGGCGGCGCGCTTCTCGCACCCCTGGTTCGCGCGCAACACCTCCTGTCCGACGGCGTCTTCCTCGGCGCGGTCCACAACGGCTTCGCGGTCCGCTTCGCCTACCGGCTGAGCCTGTGGCGCTCGGCCACGCTGTTCGATCGCCTCGTCCGTGAAACGACGTGGGAGGCCGTCATCGTCCAGAATCCGGTCGAGAATCGGTTCGAGCTCCTGCCCCCGCAGGGACAGATCCGTACGTTCGACGATCCGGTCCGGCTCGATTCGGCGCTCGCGGTGGCGTATCCGGTGGACCTGCTTCCTCCGGGTGCCGGCGGGCGCTACTACTATGTGGCGAGCCTCGAGGTGGAATCCCTGACTGCATCCGAGCTTGAGGACGTCCAACGCTGGCTGCGCGGTGACGTCGAGCGCGCAATCACGGGGCGCGGCGACGTGAGCAGCGCCCTGACCCGCGGCGCGCGGATGCTCCTCATCAAACTGTCGGGCCTGCCGCACCGGTCCTTCGAGGCGCGCACGGAGCCGTTCCGTCCATGATCACGATTTCCCGCACCGCGCGCACACACGACGGATCATCATGGCGGTGCCTGGCGTTTCTGGCCGCCGCGGCGCTGGTCGGCTGCAAGCCCGTAAAGCTCGACTGGGCGCACCCGGTCGCGGCGCCGGTTACGGTCTCGCTGGACTCGCTGACCGCCCTGGTCAACGCGCGCATCGTGGCGAGCGGCGCAACGGTCGGGTTCTACTTCCGCGACCTGGCGAAGCCCGACTCGCTCGCGATCAACGCCGACCTGCGCGTTCACGCCGCGAGCACGATGAAAGTCCCGGTCATGATCCAGGTGTTCCGCGACGTCGAGGCCGGGCAGCTCAGCCTGGACCAGCGGCTGACCGTGACCAACGACTTCAGATCGTTCGCCGATTCCTCGCCCTACCGGCTCGACCGCGCCGACGACAGCGACTCCTCGCTGTACGGCCAGGTGGGCCGGCCGGTCAGCGTCCGCGACCTGGTCCGGCTGATGATCACCGTCTCGAGCAACCTCGCGACGAACACCCTGATCGAGCGGGTCGGCGCGGCGCGCGTGATGGCCACGCTGCGCGCGCTCGGCATTGACTCGGTCGCCGTGCTGCGCGGCGTCGAGGACGGCGTCGCGTACCGCGCCGGGATCAACAACACGCTCACCGCGCGCGGCCTCGGTCAGGTCTTCGCCGCGATCGCGGACGGCCGCGCCGCCGGCGCCACCTCGTGCGCCCGGATGATGGACGTGCTCCTGGACCAGCACTTCAACGAGGGAATCCCGGCGGGTCTGCCCCAGGGCACGAGGGTCGCGCACAAGACCGGCGAGCTCACCGGGCATCACCACGACGGCGACGTCGTGTTCGTCGACGGCCGGCCGCGCTACGTCCTCATCGTGCTGACGCGCGGGCTCGAGGACCGCGCCCGCTCGTCGCGGCTGATCGCGGACCTGGCGGGGATGGTCAATCAGCACGTGGTGCCGCCCCCGCCGCCGCCGCCGGGCTCGCGCATCGTCCAGCCCGCCGCGCGGCCCTGAAGTCCCGCGGCCATCCGGCCGGCCGCGGTGATCGCCCGGGGTTGATGATTGGCGCCGGACGGCCTTATGGTTGTGACCATCCCCGGATGCCGTGCGGGGCGGCGTCGAGGCCAACTCCCAACGAGAGAGCGACATGAAAGTCCTGCGCATCGTGCTGGCCGGCCTCCTGGTGACGGCGTGCAACAAGTCCGGACAGCCTGCGGGCGGAGCGGCATCGACCCAGCAGCCCGGCCCACTGGGCACCACGACCGCACAGTCCAATGCCGCGCTGAGTCCGCAGGATCGTCGCCTCCTCACCGCCGCCACCATCGCGCTGCCCCCCGATGGCGTCGCCCCGGAGAGCCTGCCCGACCCGAATTCGCAAGGCGCGCACTTGCTCGCGCAGTTCTGCACCCAGTGCCACGCGCTGCCCTCGCCCGCCATGCACGGCGCCGTAGACTGGCCTTCGGTGGCCCGCCGCATGTGGGTCCGGATCGACATGATGCACGGCGAACTCGGCGTGCAGACCCCGCAGGAAGGCGACCGCACCCAGCTGCTCAACTACCTGACGGGCCATGCACTCAAGGTGGCCGACCGGTTGCCGGCCGGCGCCGGGAAAGAAACCTTCCAGACTGTTTGCAGCCGCTGCCACCAACTCCCGGATCCGCGGTCGCATGCCAGCGCCGACTGGCCGGGCGTGATCATGCGCATGGAGCGGAACATGGAGCACATGAAGGTGCCGGGCGTCACGCACGACCAGTCCCAGACGATCATCGGGTATCTGCGCACGGCCTCACGCCGATGACCCCCGTGAACACTCCACGTTGGCCGAGCCGACGAGCCTCGATCGCGCTGGCGGCGCTGGCGCTGGTTGCCGCCGCCTGCGTGAATGACAACACGACTGCCGCGCCGGCCGGACCGCAGTTCAGTGCATCGTTCGTGGGATACACGAACCCCGGCACGAAGCAGACG
>JBIOIA010000140.1:0-6178 GCA_044449445.1 Gemmatimonadales bacterium | reverse complement strand
GTGCTTGTACTTGCCCGCCAGCGCGATGGCACCCTCCATCTGCTCTTCCTGGAGGAAGCGCGAGAACTCCGGCGCGAACCTCGCCGTCTCGCGCTGCGCCTTGCGCAGCTTCCACCACTTCATCAGCGCGTTGCCGAGCGACAGCATCGACATGATGAGCATGACGAACACGATGGACCGCGCGAACCAGCCCATGTGTCCCCACAGATCGATCATCGACATCTGCATGTGACGGCACCCTCCCCAAGGTGAATGCCGGCGCCGGGCGGGCGCCGGGTCAGTCGAACGTCAGCGGTTGATCTGGAAGTTGATGGGCTGCTGCACCCGCACGCGCACGGCGCGGCCCTGGATGCGGCCCGGACGGAACCGGCAGCTCAGCACGGCGGCGCGCGCGGGGCCCTCGAACAGCTGGTGCGCCGAGTTGATGACGCGCAGCGAGGCGCGCTCGGCCCGGCCCAGCGTGTCGATGATGAACTCGACCGTCACACGGCCCTCGATGCCGGCCTGGCGCAGGATTTCCGGATAGCTCGGCGAGATGCACGTGCCCGCGATCTGCTCGGGCCGCTCCTCGACCACCGCCTCCATGTACGGCTGGTCGGTGACGACCGGCCCGGTACCGCCCACGACGCCGCTCGCGACGCCGCCCTCGACGCCCACGCCCGAGAAGTCGGCGGCGTCGAAGCGCTGGTTCTGCTGCGGCGGCGGGATGTCCACCGGAATGTTGGTCGGGATGGACAGGGTCTGGAAGCCCTTCGGAGGCGGATTGACCGTCGCCACGCGCTGCGGCGGCGGCTCCTCCTTCTTCTCTTCCTGCTTCTGCGTCTGCACCGTGACCGCCACCGCGCGCACGTGCTCGTTGCTGGTTTCGCCCGCGTGCAGCGTGGCGTAGATGGCCAGCGTAATCAGCACCGCATGGATGATGACCGAAGCCGTGCTGTTCTTGAGCAGCGACCGCATGTCGCGCTGCGGGCGGGACTCGATCAGGTTGTCGAACACTCCATCCTCCACGGGCGGCGTTCGTCTACGGATATACTAACCCGCCGCAGTGTCTCCGGAATATCCCGAAGATTACGATTCGATGACAGCCCTCGGAGCCTCCAGGCGCCGCGGCAGGGTCACCGTGAACGTGCTGCCCCGACCGGGGCGGCTGGTCACGCCGATCGAGCCGCCGTGGGCCTCGGCGATCCATTTCGAAATGGCCAGCCCGAGGCCGATGCCGGGCCGCTCGCCGGTGCGCGAGCGCGCCTGGTCGGCGCGCCAGAACCGGTCGAACACGCGCCCGACGTCGCCGGGCGCGATCCCAATTCCCGTGTCGCGCACGGCGATTGTGGCGGCGTCCGCCGTACCGCTCAGGGTGATCCACACCTTGCCACGGGCCGGCGTGTACTTGATCGCGTTGGTGACGAGGTTCATCGCGAGCTGCCGGATCCGGGCGCGGTCGGCCTCGACCACCACCGGTTCTGGCGGCATCTCGAGCACGACTTCGATGCCCGTCTCCTCGCCCAGGATCTGTCCCGTCTCGTACACCTCGCCGAGCAGCGGCGCGAGGTCCACCGGCTCGGTGTGCAGCTCCATGCGGCCCTCGTCCACGCGGGCCAGCGTCAGCAGCGTATCCACCAGCTCGGTCATGTAGCGCACGCCCTCGAGCGTGTCCTCGAGCGGTTCGAGCGCCTCGGGCGAGGTCTGCGCGTCGGTCAGGGCGCGCTCGACGCCGGCGCGCATCACGGTGAGCGGCGTCTTCAGCTCGTGACTCGCGTCGGCGACGAACCTCCGCATCGAGGCGAAGCTGGTTTCCAGGCGGGCGAGCAGCGAGTTGAGGGCGTTGGCGAGCCGGCCCAGCTCGTCGGCGACGCCGCCCGGCGCGCCGGGGAGGCGCCGGTGCAGACTGCGGCCGTCGGTGATCTCCTCCAGCTCGTCGATCATCCGGCCCACCGGGCGCAGCGCGCGGTCGGCGAGCAGCCAGCCGACGACCGCGGCGAGCAGCGCGCTCACGGGCAGCACCACCAGCATCGAGGTCGCGAGGCGGCCGAGCGCGGCCTGTGGATCGAGCGCGGTTTCGCCGACCGCGATCACGAACGTGTAGGGGCCGGCGACCTGCACGCGCTGCGCGACGAAATCGAAGTCGGCCCGATCCAGCGTGGCCGTGAAGGGTTCGCGGGTGGCGCGCAGGTCCGTGAACAGCCGGAGCCGGAGCGAGTCACGCGCGGCGCTCGAGAGCCGCAGCAGCTCCGGCGAGCTGTAGACGCCGACCCCCTCGCGCCCGACGACCATCACCAGTCCGGCGATGACCCGCATCTGGTCCTGCACGTCGGTTCGCAGCGACGTCAGGCGCGGCGCGAAGGTCTCGTTCACGAGCGCGCCGTGTCCATCCGTCGCGCGCTCGGCGAGCACCGCGGCCACGCGACCGGAGAGCGCGCCGAGCCGGTCCTGCTGCGCTCGCTCGTTGGTGCGCTGCTGGAGCAGCGTCGTCATCAGGCCGAAGGCGAGCACGGCCGCCGTGAGGGCGACCGTGTACCACAGCGTGAGCGTGGCGCGCAGCGACCGCATCTACGCCTTCAGCACGTAGCCGACGCCGCGGATGGTGTGGATCAGCTTCGGCTCCTTCCCCTGGTCGATCTTCTTGCGCAGCCGGTTGATCACCACGTCCACGATGTTGGTGCCGGGATCGAAGTGGTAGTCCCAGACGTACTCGGTGATCAACGTGCGGCTCATGACGCGGCCCGCGTGGCGCGCGAGGTAGACGAGCACGTCGTACTCCTTGGGCGTCAGCTCGATGTCCCGGGTGCCGCGGCTCACCTCGCGGCTGCCGGTGTCCACCTTGAGGTCGGCCACCTGGACCATGGGCGGGGTGAGCGACTTGGGGCGCCGGCTGATCGCCTCCACGCGCGCCAGCAGCTCGGCCATCGCGAACGGCTTGGTGACGTAGTCGTCGGCACCGATGCGCAGCGCGTCCACCTTGTGTTCCACGGAGTCCTGCGCGGTGAGCACCAGCACCGGCGTCGCGACGCCACGGTCGCGCAGCGTGCGCAGCACGTCGAGGCCGTTCATGCCCGGGAGCCTGAGGTCGAGGACGATCAGGTCGAACGGGCCGCCCGAGGCTTTCTCGAGGCCGCTTGTTCCGTCCGCGGTCAGCTCGACGGTGTAGCGCGCCTCGGTGAGACCGCGCGCGACGTACTGTCCGACCGTGCGGTCATCCTCGACGACGAGGATCCTCACGCGGACTGGATCGGCAGGTACACCGTGAAGGTGGAGCCGCGGCCCACCATCGAATCCACCTCGATGCGGCCGCGGTGCTCGGCGATGATGGTGTAGCAGATGGACAGGCCGAGCCCGGTGCCGCGCCCCTGGGGCTTGGTGGTGTAGAACGGCTCGAAGATCTTCGGGAGGTCGGCCTTGGCGATGCCCGCGCCGGTGTCCGAGAAGCTGATCAGCACCTCGTCCTTGCGGTCGGGGTTCAGGCGGGTCGTGACGGTGAGCGTGCCGCGCGCGTCCATCGCGTCGGCGGCGTTCAGCATCAGCGCCATGAAGACCTGGATGAGGTGGTCCTTGCTGGCGAACAGCGGCGGCAGGCCCTTGGCGAGCTTGCGGACCAGGGTCAGCGCCCGGAAGCGGTCGTGGTGCTTGAGCAGGAGCAGCGTCTCCTCGACCACCTCGTTGACGTCCTGTTCCTTCTTGGCGCCGGTACGCGGCCGCGCAAGATCGAGCAGGTTGTTCACGATGCGCTTGCAGCGCTCGACCTCGCTGTCCATGATCTTGAGGTACTCGGCGACCTTGGCCCTGGCCTCGGCCGCCACGCCGCTGGAGTATCCTTCGAGCGCGTCGATGCAGGCGCCGATGGTGGCGAGCGGGTTGTTGATCTCGTGCATGATCCCGGCGGCGAGCTGTCCGATGGCGGCGAGTTTTTCGGACTGCGCGATCTGGGACTGGACGTCCTTCCACTCCGTGATGTCCTCGCCGATCGTGATCACGTGCGAGATCTCGTCGTCGTCCTGGCGCATCGGGATCTTGCTGATGCGGTACTGGCGCTTGTCTTCGCCGACGGTCTCGAACACCTGGAGTCGTCCCGACTGAAACACCTCGTCGAATTCGCGGCGCAGCAGCTCCTCGGGCTGGCGGCTCAGCAGGTCGAAGATCGGCCGGCCGATGGCCTGGTCGCGCGGCACGCCCTGGGTGCCGGTCTCGCGTTTGCGGTTCCACGCCTGGACGTGGAAGTTGCGGTCGATCACATAGAGGCCGACCGGAAGCGAGTCGATCACCTTCGACGTGAAGCGGCGCTGGTCCTCGATCTCGCGCGCGCGCAGCGCGACCTCGAAGGCGAGATCCTTCGAGAGCTGCCGCGAGGCGAGCAGCGGCGAGAGCACGTTGGCGATCACCGACAGCGTGTCGCGCGCCATCTGCTCGCGCCCGTCGCGCGGCATCGAGAGCTCGATCAGCCCGAGCCGCTCGCCGCCGTAGTCGAGCGGCACGCGCAGCTCGAGGCGGTCCCAGGAGTCCGACGTGCTGTCCACCGCGCCCTTCCCGATCGCCTCGCCCATCCGCGCCACCTGCTCGGCGGTCGGCGTGTCTTCCTTTTCGGCGTACGCGCGGTACAGCCGCCCGGTCTCGTCGCGCACCCACAGGCGGCACGGGGCGGCCGAGAGCCCGCGGCGCAGCAAGCGCACCACGCTCTCGATCGCCGATTCCGAGAACACGCCGGCCGAGAGCGCCGACGTGACCTCGGAGAGCAGCTGGAGGCCGGGATGCGTGGGGACGGCGTGATTGGCGCCGCGCGCGGCGCCCGGAGTTCCCTGCTGTGCCATGGAGCCGAAGCTAGAGGCGCCCCCGCGGGGCGGCTAGGGGCCCGTGCAGCGGCGTGACCTGCTGGAGCTGCTGGCCGCGGGGCCGCTCGCTCCGCTGCAGGCGCGCGCGCGGCGGGCGCGCGCGCGGCCGGCGCAGCAATCCGCCGGTGACATCTGGCACTTCTCCCTCGACGGCCGTCATCGCTGGGGGCTCTCGAAGGGACGTGAAACCGCGCTGCGCGGACTCGAGATCGCGGTCGAGCTCGACAATGCCGCGCCCGTGCCGCTCGCGGCGCTGGCGGACGTGCGCAGCTTCCGCTCCGGCGCGCGCCACCGCGGCGTGTGGAACGTGGTCGGGCGCGCGGGCAACGTGGAGGTCACGGTGCGGCTCGAGGACGGAGCGGCGCCGCTCATCGCCGTGCAGGTGCGCGGCCTCGACCTGCCGCGCGGGCTCGTCGCGGTGCACTTCACGCGCGGGCACCAGGTCGCGCAGGGCCGCGCGTGGATCAACGGCTACCAGTCGTGGAGCGCGTGCAGCATCGTGCCGGTGGACGCCCACACGGCCGCCTCGGGAAACTGGCAGCTCGCGCTCGTCAACGGCGCTGGTGCGCGGGCCGGCGCCGGGCTCGCCCTGAGCTTCGGCGAAGCCGACGGCGGCGCCGGGGAGTTTCACATCACCGGTCGTTCGCTGGACGCGCTGGCGCGCTTCGACCGGCGTCCCGTCAGTGCCGACCATCCACCGGCCGCGGCCAACCTCACGATCCTTCCCTCCACCGACGCGATCGCCGCGCTGGGCGCGCTCGCGTGGGCGAGCGCCGGCACCCCGAGGGCCGTCGTGCCCGCCGGATGGTGCTCCTGGTACGAGCTGTACGCGCGCGTCACCGAGGAGGACGTCGCGGCGAACATCGCGGTCGCGCGCGAGCGCTTCGATCCGCGCTCGTTCCGGTACATCCAGCTCGACGACGGCTACCAGCGCGCGGCGGGAGACTGGGAGACCAACGAGAAATTCCCGCACGGCCATCGCTGGCTCACCGACCACATCCACGAGGCGGGCTTCCAGGCGGGACTGTGGATCGCGCCGTTCGCCGTCACCAATCCGTCGGGCATTCCGACCGCCCGGGCCGAATGGCTGCTGCCGGGCCCGGACGGCCAGCCGGCGCCGATGGACGACCAGCCGCACTGGGGCGGCCGGTCGTACGCGCTCGACGCTTCGCTGCGCGACGTGCAGGACTGGCTGCGCGAGCTCGCGAGGCACGCGGTGACCGAGTGGGGCTACGACTACCTGAAGCTGGACTTCCTCCATTACGGCGCGCGCGGCAGGCCGAAGGGCGGCGCGAGCCCGCACGAGGCGCTGCGCGCCGGGCTGCGCGCGCTGCGCGAGGGGGCGGGCCGCGCCTACC
>JBIOIA010000139.1:0-6204 GCA_044449445.1 Gemmatimonadales bacterium | reverse complement strand
TCCCGCCCGCCGAGTACATAAGGTGGCGCATGTATACAGCCTACGGCGATGAGTCGGCGATCCCGCCGGTGCGCGACGTGCTGCGGTTCGCCCGGTGGCGCCGCGATCTCCTCAGGCGATGACGGGCGGCGAGCTCGCCGCGCTGGCCAGGCGCCGCGCCACCGAGCTCGGCTTCGAAGCCTGCGGCATCACCGACCTCGCACCTTCGGCCGAGCGTGCGGCGCTCGACGATTGGCTCTCACGCGGATACCACGGCGAGATGAAGTACATGGAGCGCCAGGCGGCGGTCCGGCGCGAGCCGGCACGAGCATGGCCCCAGGCTAAGTCAGTAGTAGTAGTACTTCATAGCTACTATCAGGATCAACCCATGGTTCACGGCGAGTACCGGGTAGCGAGATACGCGCAAGGCATTGATTACCATAGTGTTATTGGAGACAAACTCGACCGGCTAGGCCAGGTCCTCGTAGCGGCCGCCGGGCGCGGATCCTATCGCGCTTACGTCGACGCCGGGCCGCTGCCCGAGCGCGAGTTGGCCAGGCGCGCGGGGTTGGGGTGGGTCGCCAAGAACACGATGCTCATCCATCCCGGGCTCGGCTCCTTCACGTTCATCGGCTGCCTGCTCACCGATCTCGAGCTGCCGGCCGACGCGCCGTTCGACGTCGAGCGGTGCGGCAGCTGCACCCGATGTCTGGAGGCGTGCCCGACCGCGGCGTTCCCCGTCGCGGGAGTGCTCGACGCGACGCGCTGCGTCTCGTACCTCACGATCGAGGCGAAGAGCGACGTGCCCGAATCGCTGCGGGAGCGGGTCGGCGACAATCTGTTCGGGTGCGACATCTGCCAGGACGTATGCCCGTGGAACGAGAAGTTCGCTTCGCCGACGCGCGAGATCGCGTACCGGCCGCGGCCCGATGCCGAGTGGCCCTCGCTCAGGGAGATCATGCAGATGGATGAGCGCGTTTTCGAGGCGCGCTTCAGCGCAACGGCCCTCGAGCGGGCGAGGCTCGAGGGCCTGAAGCGCAATGCGCGGGTGGTCCTGGAGAACCGGCCGCGCTAGGAGCTGACCTGGCGACGATGCGCCGTCAGCAGACTCAGGCCGATCGCCAGGACAGCCCAGCCCAGCGAGGAAAGCAGGGCGGGCGTGCGCGGGCCCAGGGCCGGCACGCTGAAGGCGGAGCGCTTCCATTCGCCGACGATTTCGCCCGCCGGGCGGCCGTACGCCTTCTCGAGGGCTACGGTCGGTGGCTCGGCCGAGCGCCAGAACCTCTCGAAGCGGGCCGGGTCCTTCAGTATCAGCTCAGCGATCAGCGAGCGGCGCACGTTTCCCATCCAGTATGACTCGCCCCGCAGGGTCGGGTCGGCGATGAGCCCCACCGACTTGAGACAGAGAACACTGGAGCCGCGAACACACGACGAGTTCAGAGGATCGGCCCAGTAGTCCGAGAGCTCCCGCGGCGACAGATTGGATATCATTTCGTCGCGCGCGCGGCTCTGGCGCCCGGCCTCCAGCGCCCAAGAGAGATTGTCCCCTTGGCTCCACCAGCGACGGACGTCAACTCGGCGTCCCGCCCAGCGCTCGACCTGTGCACCGGGCACCCCGAATCGCGCATAGATCAGGCACCGGTCGAGGACAGCGGTCCGCGCGGCGCCAGTCCGCGAGTCCCGCTCGATGAGCTCGCCTGGATTGGCGTTCTGTCCGGGCTTCAGGTCAACGAGTCTCAGCGCGACGAAGCAGGTGGGCCGTTCGGCACGTGGGGAGACGAATCGCATCGCGACCCAGGGATCCTCGCGCGCCGCACCGTCGCGTCCGACAGCCTCGCCTTCCGCCCCGCGGGGGTTGCGCTTCGACGGAGCAGACTTGAGCGCTACGACAACCGGCACGCCAGCTCCCGTGCCCCGCGGCGCCAGTGCCAGCTCGCGCTCCAGCATTGCGAGCCAGACGCGGGCGGAGTCGGCACCGAGCGGCTGCTCGTACAGCACCGTCAGCGCGCCATCGGCGCTCTTTACCGCGCGCGGCCCGTTGGTGAGCGCGAACAGCGAGTCGGCCATCACCGCTGCCCGGTGGCGGTTCCTCAGATCGAAGAGGGTGTTGTCCAGCGTGTTTCGGTACTGCGTACGCCACCACCAATACTCAACCGGATACAGCGCGCTGAGGGCCTCCCCCGGCTCGGGATAGGGGCGAGAGGGCAGAATGACCGCGAGTGCGAGCGCCATGCCGCCCGCCGTGAGCGCCGCGCGATGCCAGGTCTTCAGCGCCATCGTCCGCTCCTTGCGGCCAGGAAGACCACGAGCAACGCCGCGAAGATGACCGCCAGCGACTGGGGAAGCGTGGCGGCCAGCCGATCGGTCCGCCCTCGGGCGAGGGTCCAGGCCCGCCACTCCGCGACGAGTGAGTCCTCGCCGATTCCGGCCGCGCGCGCGAGTCTCTCGCCGACCGAGCCGGCGGAGTCGGCGAACGCGCGAGAAATGGTCCTCGAGCCGTGGAGTGCCCAGGTCGCACGAACCAAGCTGGCGCGCGCGATGTCGGGGGACGGGATCGGATCCACGACCTGGTGCGACTCCGCGAAGCGCACGCACGCGGCGTCATCGCCGCCGAGGCACGCGTCGCGGTCGGGATACGCGGCGGCGAACTGCGTCCGCCGGATCTCCGCGCGGAGGTCCGCCGCGCGATAGCGGGTCGCCAGGGGGCGCGCGGTGCGATCCAGGGCCAGCCACAGTCGGCATTCGCCGAGCCGGCCCGCCAGGCACCCGGCCCCCGAGGACACGAAGGGCTCGGTGAGCGAGACCAGCGCCCATTCGCTCTCATGTTGCGACAGCCAGACTACCCCGAATTCATTGGGCAGCCAGGTCCGCCAAACTGAGTCCAGACTGCTGCGATAGCCACGCGCGATCTGACCCGCGATGTTCAGCGCGCCACTTACCGTATCCTTGGTGTATGCCCAGTCGAGATCCACCACGGTGCGCCCTCTCGTGCCGGGCATGGCAAGCACGTGCGCCGCGTCGGTCGCATTCGCCTGAACGCCTACGACGTGCTCGAGCCACTCCGCCATCGGGCCTCCGAAGTCTTCGAGCGCCGAGTCGGTGCGGGTCGCGATGCGCTGCCCGATCTCCGGCGTGACCGACTCCCACAGGACGAGCTGCAGGCGCCCTGCCCGGAGCAACTGCCCGTGCCGGCGTTCGGCGTACTCGCGGCGCCGCCCGCTGTCCGCCTGCTGCTGCCATTGCGACAACGACTCGGCGCGCGCAAGCAACGCGCTGCCGCGCGGATCTGGATCCGACGGTCGCTGGGCCGCGAGCCGCGACGCCACGAGCAGCGCCCCCGCGACCGCGAAAACGAGCGCGCGGCTACACATCGAACAACGCCCAGCGGCCCATGAGAATGGCGAGCGGCCCGGGCCACGTCGTGAGGCCCTCGAACATCGCAGCTGTGATCGAGAAGCTTCCTCCCGTGAACGTGTTGTAGATCAGGTCCGCGAGCAGGACTCCGCCGATCAGACCGAGCACCGACAGCACCGCGCGCCGAGTCGCGATCGCGATTGAGAAGAACATCGAGAAACACAGCAGCGTCGCCAGGGCGAACCGCACGGTCAGGTGCGCCGGGTAGGCGTGAATCCCTGCCGGCAGGCTGACCGCCAGGCTCGCGAGCACTGCGCCCAGGCCGAGCGCGGCGATCGGCGGCGCGAGCAGCGTCGCGCCGGCGGCGAACCGCAGCAGCACGAACTGCCAGCGCGGCAGGGGGAGCGAGAGCGCGTAGACGTGGCGTCCCAGGTGGTCGGGCGCCCAGGCGGCGATCCCGAGGAACACTCCCACGAACAGCGCCAGCATCGGCAGCAGTGCTCCGACGCGCTCCGCGCCGGCCAGCCATCCGCGCACCTGTCCCACGTCGGTGCCCGCACCCGAGGTGCCGACGTACACGGCGGCCAGCGGCGCCGCGAAGGCGAGGACGACGAAGGTGAGCACCGCCGGTCGCGATGCGCCCCACTGCGCGAGCAGTATCTGCCGGTACATGTGACCTCCCCTCACATCGTACGCGAGGAACGCAGCAGCTCGACGAAGCCTTCCTCGAGATACAGGTCCATGATTTCCTTGATTTCCGCCCCGACGCCGTCGAACCACTGCGTCATAGGCGCCTGCCAACCGCGCACCACCCAGATCTCGTCCGCCGTGGTCTGCTCGCGCAGCAGTATCACGAACGGCGTGTCGCCGATCAGGCTCGGCGCGCGGGCGATGCGGAGCCGCTTGATCCCCTGCTTGAAGCCGTGCATCGGAAGGTCCGCGACCAGCCGGCCGTGATCCAGCACGCCGACCCAGTCGCAGATCCGCTCCAGCTCGTGTACCAGGTGGCTGGAGATGAAGACGGTGGCCGTGCCCTGCGAGCAGAAGTCGAGCAGCGCAGTCAGGACATCGCGCCGCACCACCGGATCGAGCCCGTCCGTGGGCTCGTCCAGAATGAGCAGCCGCGGGCGCTGGGCCAGCACGAGCAGCATGTGGAGCTTCCCCATCTCGCCCTTCGACATGTGCGCGAGCTTCTGGTCGGAGATGAGGCCGAACGTGTCCACGAGCTCGTCTGCGTACTCGCGATCGAACGTCGCGAAAAAGGCGGCGTGATAACGCATCGCCTGTTCGACGTTCATGTACGAGTACAGGTGCGGCCGCTCCGGCACGTAGCCGGTCAGTGCGAGTGCCTTGTGCACGTCCTTCGGCACGGCCTGGCCAAGCAGGCTGATCGAACCGGCCTCCGAGCGCAGCAGCCCGAGCAGCAGGCGGATCGTCGTGGTCTTGCCCGCTCCGTTCGGGCCGAGGAACCCGTAGATGGATCCCTCTCGCACCTTGAGGTTGAGCTCGCGCAGCTCGAAGTGCTTGCCGGCGTGATAGGTGAGCCCATGGGTCTCGATCGCGTATGCCATCAGGTCCGCTCCTTGAGCTCGGCACGCCATGCGTGCTCGAGTTCCTCCGGATCCACACCAAGTGTCGTCGCCTGATGCAGCAGATCGCGAACGAGCTTGCGAGCCTCGCGCTTGCGCTCGGATTCGCGCTTGGCCTCCGGCAGCTCACGCACGAACGTGCCTGCGCCCTGCCGGCTCTCGACCACGCCCGCGAATTCCAGCTCGCGATACGCCTGCACCACCGTCGCCGGGTTCACTCGGATCACCGCCGCCAGGTTCCGCACCGACGGCAACGCCTCGCCCGGCCCCATCTCCCCCGTCGCGATCGCCACCCGCAGCCGGTCGGCGATCTGGACGTAGAGCGGGATCGGGCTACGCGGGTCGATTTGCCTGAACATCACGTCCGATCACTCCCGGCTCACTGTACTGGTGTACCAGTACAGTAGTACGGTGAATCGGCGGTTGTCAAGACCCCGCGGGAGTGAGGACGAGGAGGGTGATCTCGGGCGGGCTGCCCCAGCGGAACGGCACGCCGCTCGCTCCAACTCCGCGCGACACATAGAGTTGGCGCCTTCCTTCACGGATGAGCCCGGCCAGGTAGCGGAAGCCGAACTGGGATGGAACCCAGGGGGGTCCAAGGAGAGGAAGGAAGGTCTGGCCGCCGTGGGTGTGGCCGGACAGCATGAGGTCGAGGCGCATCTCCGGCGGCCAGTAGGCGAACACGTCGGGCCAGTGGGACAGGGCGATACGGGGTACGCCCTCGCCGATCCCGGCGAGCGCCCGGTCGAAGTCGATGACGTCCCGCTCGAGGTCGCCGACGCCGGTGATCGCGAGCTGCGAAGTGCCCCTGGCCAGCACCATTGGCTCGTTGAACAGCTCGCGCACTCCCGCTTTTCGGAGCTGCGCCCGCACGCCGGGTGCATCCACGTAGTGATCGTGATTGCCGAGCACGCCGACGACGCCGTCCGGCGCGCTCAGCGGCCTCAGCACCTCGGCGATGTTGCGGACGTAGTGCGGGTCGTCGTCCACGTAGTCGCCGCCCAGAACGATGAGCTGGGGCTCGAGCGCGAGCGCCGCCCGGACCGCGCGATCCAGCCACCAGCGCGGCACGAGCGGGGAGATGTGCAGGTCGGTGAGGAACGCGATCCGGTAGCCGGCGAACGGCTCGCCGAGTCCTTCAAGCCGGATCTCGACGCGCTCGGTGACGAGTCGCTCCTTCTCCCAGCTCGCGAAGGGCGCGACGCAGTACTCGAACAGATCGGTCAGCGTGTTGCGGACCCGGCGCCTCAGCCCCGGGGGGTTCGCGCTGCTCCTGGGCAGC
>JBIOIA010000138.1:0-6221 GCA_044449445.1 Gemmatimonadales bacterium | reverse complement strand
GACTGGTGCCGTGCGCGAGGTTGCCGTGACCAGCCAGACGCGCGAGCACCGGCGCATCAGCGATCTGACATGGACGGACGGCGGCCGGGACATTTGGGACCTCGTCCGGGAGGAGCAGAACTGGGAGCGCGATCACCAGGGCAGCTTTGTCACCCTGGGCGAGACGCTGATCTGGCGCATGCCGACGTTCACCCTGGATGACGACCAGATCGACGACGCGTTCAGGCGGGCTCGCCGCATGAGATCGCTCATCGTCGATCTGCGAGGCAACTCGGGAGGCAATTCCGACGCGCTGAAAAGGGCAGTCGGGTACCTGGTCCCGCGCGATGTGGTCCTGGACACGCTCCACGAGCGCCGGCGGACCGAGGTGGACACGGTCAAGGCCCGCCACGATGCGTTTGCCGGCGATCTGATCGTGCTGATCGACCACGGCTCCGCATCGGCCTCCGAATTGCTGGCGCGCACCGTGCAGCTCCAGCGACGCGGCGTGGTCATCGGCGACGTGTCGGCCGGCGCGGTCATGCTGTCGAGATCCTTCCTCGAGCGGGCCGGCGGACAACTCGCCGTGCTCTACACGGTTCAAATCACGGTTGCGGACGCCGTGATGCCCGACGGCGGAACCCTGGAGCACATCGGGGTGCAGCCGGACGAGCGCGTGCTCCCGACAGGCCTGGATCTCGCGACCGGACGAGATCCGGTGCTCGCGCGCGCGCTGCAGCGTTTGGGGTACAGCACGAGCCCCGAGGCGGCAGGTCGAATGTTCGGCCCTCGGCCGTGGGGAATGTGGTGATGCTGTGGCGGGAAAGGAGCGACGAAATGCTGTGTAGTGTGGGTCACCGGCGTGGCCGGCAGCTGCGATCGCCGCCGAACGCACGGTCAGGCCACTCGTTGCGTTGAACGGATGACGGAGGACGGTCGGGCCGAGGTTAGGCTGGGCTCGTGCGTCGTGCTTGCCAAACTCTCACCGCCGAGCCGACCTTATGGGCATGGCTGCTCCGCTGTTCTACACGGCCGAGATGGTGCGCGCGCTGCCGGAGGACGGGAACCGTTACGAGACGGTTCACGGCGAACTGCTCGTGACGCCGTCGCCGCGCGAGCTGCATCAGCGGGCGCTGGGGCGCCTGTTCCTGGAGCTCGGGATCTACCTAAAGAAGTACCCGGTCGCGCAGCTCTACAGCTCGCCGGCCGACATCTCGTGGGGTCCGGACATCCTTGTCCAGCCCGACTTGTTCGTGGTCGCGACTGACGAGGCGCGCACCGGCGACTGGGCCCGCATGCAGACGCTGCTGCTGGCGATCGAGGTCCTGAGTCCGTCCACGGCGCGCCAGGATCGCTTCACCAAGCGGCGGCTCTATCAGGAAGTGGGAATTCCCGCGGCGTGGTTCGTGGATTGCGATGCGCGGCACGTCGAGGTGTGGTCGCCGCAGGCGACGTTCCCGCACTTCGAGAAGGGGCGACTGGTCTGGGCTCCGGCGGGCACGAAGGAGTTGCTCATCATCGAGGTGCAGGAGTTGTTCCGGCCGATCTAGCCCGTGGCGGGAGCGTGTGGGAATCGAACCCACCAGGGCCCGCAGCGCAGGCCCCAAACAGTTTTGAAGACTGCTCAGACCACCAGGCCCGATCCGCCCCCGCGACTAGTGCGGGAAGTACGCCGGGGCGTTGCCCGGCTTCCACTTGATGTTACAGCCCAGGCTCGGCCGCTGCTCGGCAAGGGCGGGCTTGCCCGCCAGCACCGCGTCCAGCGCCGCGCGCAGGTCCCGGCCCGTCACCGGAAGGTTGTTCCTGGGTCGGCTCTCGTCCAGCTGGCCGCGATAAACCAGTTGCTGCTTCGCATCGAACACGTAGAGGTCGGGCGTGCACGCCGCGCGATACGCCTTCGCCACGACCTGCGCCTCGTCGAACAGGTACGGGAACGTGTAGCCCGCCGCCGCTTTCTCTTCCTTCATCTTCTCCGGGCTGTCGTCGGGATACGCCGCCGGATCGTTGCTGCTGATCGCGACGATCCTCACGCCCTTCGCCTGGTAGTCCCTGCCGATCTGCGCGAGCTGGGCGCGCACGTGCTTCACGTAGGGACAGTGATTGCAGATGAACATCACCAGCAGCGCCTTGCCGCCCGCGAGGCCCTTCAGCGACACGGTGCGGCCTTCGGTGTCCGGCAGCGTGAAGTCCGGCGCCGCTGTGCCCAGCGGCAGCATCTGGCTCGGAACGGAGACCACGGTTAGACCAGCGCGACGATGTCGATCTCGACCAGCGCGTTCTTCGGCAGCGTCTTCACCGCCACGGTCGAGCGCGCGGGCTTGTGATCGCCGAACGCATGGGCGTAGACCTCGTTCATCGCCGCGAAATCGTCCATGCTCGCCAGGAACACGGTCGTCTTCACGACCTTCGGGAACGACGTCCCCGCCGCCTTGAGGACCGCCTGGAGGTTCTCCATCACCCGCGCGGTCTGCGCCTTCACGTCGCCCGGTACCAGGTTTCCGGTCGCCGGATCCAGCGCCACCTGCCCCGCCGTGTACAGGAACCCGTTCGCGATCACGCCCTGGCTGTAGGGCCCGATCGCCTTGGGCGCCTTGTCGCTCGCTACGAATTTCAGGTCCGCCACCGTGCCTCCCTTAGAACAGTCCCTCGATCGTTCCGTCCTTCAGCATCCGGATCTTTTCGGCCGCCGGCGACTTCGAGAGTCCCGGCATCGTCATGATGTCGCCCGCGAGCGCGACCACGAACCCGGCGCCCGCCGAGGGATACACGTCCCTCACGGTGATTCTGAAACCGTTGGGCGCGCCGAGCTTGGTGGCATCGTCGCTGAAGCTGTACTGCGTCTTCGCCATGCAGACCGGGGTGTTGCCCATGCCGATCGCCTCGAGCTGCTCGATGCTCTTGGACGCGGCGCTGGTGAAGGTCACGCCGTCGGCGCGGTACACCTCGCGCGCGATGGTCTCGATCTTCTCCTTGATCGGCTTGCCGGCGTCGTACAGCGGCTTGTAGGCGCCCTTCTTCTCGCTCAGCACATCGAGCACGGTCTCGGCGATCGCCTTGCCGCCCTCGCCGCCCCTCGCCCACACCTCGGACAGCGCCAGCGGCACGCCCATTTTCGCCGCCATCTCCTGCACCTCGGCCAGCTCCTCATCGGTGTCGGAGGTGAACCGATTGAGCGCCACGACCGGCGGCACGCCGAACTTCCGCACGTTCTCGACGTGACGCGCGAGGTTCGCGCACCCCTTCTCGACCTGACTTACGTTAGGCACGCCGAGGGCCTTCTTATCCGCGCCGCCGTGCATCTTGAGCGCGCGTACCGTCGCGACGATCACGCACGCTTCGGGGTTGAGGCCGCCGAAGCGGCACTTGATGTCGAGGAACTTCTCGGCCCCCAGGTCGGCGCCGAATCCTGCCTCGGTGACGACGATGTCGGCCAGCGACAGGCCCAGGCGCGTGGCCGTGAGCGTGTTGCAGCCGTGCGCGATGTTCGCGAACGGCCCGCCGTGCACAATGGCGGGGCCGCCCTCGAGCGTCTGCACCAGGTTGGGCTGGAGCGCGTCCTTGAGCAGCAGGGCGAGCGCGCCCGTGCCCTTGAGGTCGCCCGCCCGGATCGGCTTCCGGTCGCTGGTCGTGCCGATGATGATCCGCGCGAGCCGCTCCTCGAGGTCCTGCCGTCCGTTCGCCAGGCACAGGATCGCCATGATCTCGCTGGCCGGCGTGATCACGAACCGCTCCTCGCGGGTCGGGCCGTTGGCCGTGCCGCCCAGGCCGACGATGATGTTCCGCAGCGCGCGGTCGTTCATGTCCATCGTGCGCGGCCACGTGATCCGACGACTGTCGATGCCGAGCGCGTTGCCCTGGTGGATGTGGTTGTCGATCAGCGCCGAGAGCAGGTTGTGGCACGAGCTGACGGCGTGGAAGTCGCCCGTGAAGTGGAGGTTGATGTCCTCCATCGGCACCACCTGTGCGTAGCCGCCGCCGGCCGCGCCGCCCTTGACGCCGAACACCGGACCCAGCGAGGGCTCGCGGAGGCAGACGATCGCGTTCTTGCCGAGCTGCCGCAGCGCCTGGGTCATGCCCACCGACACGGTGGACTTCCCCTCGCCCGCCGCCGTCGGCGTGATGCCGCTGACCACGACGAGCCGCCCGCGGATCCTGCGCTTGTCGATCGCATCGAGGTGCACCTTCGCCTTGTAGCGGCCGTAGAGCTCGAGCTCGTCCTCGGTGAGGCCGAGGTCTTTGGCGACGTCCACGATGGGCCGCAGCTTCGCGGCCTGGGCGATGGCGATGTCGGACGGGACGGGTGCTGCGGCGGTGGTCGTCATGGTTCCCGGAGGGTAGGTGCGAGGTGAAACAGTCTGCGGGCGTTGGCGCTCGTCAATTCGGCGATCTTCTCGGGGCTCGTGCCGCGCAGCTCGGCGAGCCGCAAGGCGGTACGGGTGACGAAAGCGGGCTCGTTGCGCTTGCCGCGGTTGGGTACCGGCGCGAGGAACGGCGCGTCGGTCTCGACCAGCAGCAGCTCATCGGGCACGCGCTCGACGGCCCACTGCGCATCCCAGCTCTTGAACGTGATCATGCCGCTGAAGGACACGCAGAAGCCGCGGGCCAGTCCGGCCTCAAGCAGCTCCTCACCCGAGGCGAAGCAATGCAGAACCCCGGTGGTGCCGGCAGGCGCGTCCGCGATCAGCCGCGCGACGTCCGCGTCGGCCTCGCGCGCGTGGACGATCGCCGCCTTTTTCGTCTCGGCGGAGGCGGCGAGGTGCCACGCAAAGCTCTCGCGCTGCACGTCCCGGGGGCTGTGATCGTAGTGGTAGTCCAGGCCGGTCTCACCCACGGCGACGACGTCTTCTTCCTTGAGCAGCGCGCCGATCGCCTCCCGGGACCCGGGATCGAACGTGCTGGCCCGGTGCGGGTGGATCCCCGCCGTCGGCCACAGGTCGTCCCTGCCGGCGCACAGCTCCCGCGCGCTCTTCGAGGACGCGAGGTCCTCGGCGACCACCACCACGCCCGAGACGCCGGCCGCCCGGGCCCGATCGATCACGAGGGCGCGGTCCGCCTCGAAGGCGGCGTCGGCCAGGTGACAGTGCGAGTCGATGAGCAAGACGGACGGTAGACGCTAGAGGGTAGACGGCAGGGGACCGTCACGCCGTCAACGGCCGCCGGGAACGCGAATGCCTGCGCCCGACGGCGCGGAGGCGGCCGGCGCGCCGGCCGGCATCACGTGCGCCTTCACGCCGCGCACGTCCTTGCCGGGCCAGCGCTTCTCGATGATCATGAGCACCGGCGCCGCGATGTAGATGGACGAGAACGTTCCGGTGAAGATACCGAACGCCATGACCCACGCGAATGGCCGGATCACCTCGCCCGCGAAGAACAGCAGCGCGAGCGTGGTGGCGAGCGCGGTGCTGTGCGTCAGGATCGAGCGCGGCAGCGTCTCGTTGATGGAGCGGTTCAGCAGGTCCGCCAGGTCCTCGCGCTTGTACTTGTGCAGGTTCTCGCGCGTGCGGTCGAAGATGATGATGGTGTCGTTGAGCGAGTAACCCACGACCGCCAGGATCGCCGAGACCACGACCAGCGACACCTCGAGGTTCATGTACTTGATGAACGCGAGCGTCGTGAAGATGTCGTGCGCCGTCGCCAGCACGGCCGCGACGCCGAAGCGCCACTCGAACCGGAACGCCAGGTACACCAGCGTCGCCACGAAGCTGAGCAGGATCGCCAGCAGGGCCTTGGTGCGCAGCTCGCCGCCGACCTTGGGGCCGATGGCCTCGCGGCCCCGCAGCGTGAACGTGCCCGCGCCGAACCGGCGGTCCAGCGCCGACGTGACCGAATCAGCGGTGCGCTGCGCCGTGTGCTCGTCGCTCGACACGACGGTGCCCAGCCGCGCGCGGATCACGAACTCGTTGGAGCCGCGGAACGACGTGATCTCGGGCTGGTGCACGCCCCCCGCCTCCAGCGCGCTCCGGACCTCGCCGATCGCGACCGGCCGCTTCGCGAGGACCTGGACCAGCGTCCCGCCCGTGAATTCGATCGAGTAGTTGAGCCCGGTGGCCGCGATCAACAGCATGCCGGGAATGATGATCATCCCCGTCACGACGTACGCGATCCTGCGGAAGCCGATGAAATCGTAGTTGGCGTTGGCGAACAGTCGGATCATCTAGATGCTCAGCGTCTGGAGCTGCTGTTTACGCGCGAGGTACACCATGAAGAAGGTGCGCGTGACGAAGATGGCCGTGACCATCGAG
>JBIOIA010000137.1:0-6275 GCA_044449445.1 Gemmatimonadales bacterium | reverse complement strand
GTTGCGGACCCCCGCGATCGGGGAGCCGTTCAGCATCAGACTCGAGGCCTCGTACAGGACCAGGAGCGGCAGCGCGAACAGGATGCTGTAGCGTGCCGCCCGTGACCGATTGAGATAGTCTTTCAGCATGCTGAAGCTCCTCTATCGCGCCGCGTGGAACGTCATGCGTGCCGCGGCTCCCATCGCATCGCTCGGCGACCGGAAGGCCGCCCGCGCTATCACGGGGCGGCTCGGCGCCGCGGGAGCGCTGGCCGAGTGGGCCCGCCTCCATCGCGATACGAAGATGCCGCTCGTCTGGTTCCACGCCGCCTCGGTCGGCGAGGGCCGCCAGGCCGAAGCGGTCATGGCCCGGCTGCGTGCAGCACGGCCCGACTGGCAGGTAGTCTTCACGCACGCCAGCGCGTCGGCCGAGCAGCTCGCGGCGGCCATCGGTGCCGACTTCGCCGGCTACGTCCCGGCCGACACCAGGCGCGACACGGCCGTCGCGCTCGACGCACTGCACCCCCGGGCGCTCGTCTTCGCGGCAACCGACCTGTGGCCCGAGCTGGTGCTTCAGGCGGCCGCGAGAAACGTGCGCATCGGACTGATTTCGGCCACGCTCGCGCCCACGTCCTCCAGGCGGAGCATGTTGGCGCGCGCGCTGCTCGGTCCGACCTACCGTGCGCTCGATGCGGTCGGCGCCATCGACGAGGCCGACGCACGGGCGCTGGAGCGCCTGGGCGTGCGCCCGGAGCGGATCCGGATCACCGGCGACACCCGCCACGACGCCGCCCTCGCCCGCGCCGTTGCGATCGACCGCGGCCGTCCCGCCCTGCGCGCGCTGCGCGAGTCGCGCGCGCCGCTCCTCGTGGCGGGCTCCACCTGGCCCGCCGACGAGCGCGTGCTGCTTCCCGCCGTCGCGCTGACGCGCGCCAAAACGCCGCTCGCGCTCGTGATCGCGCCCCACGAGCCGGACGAGGAACACCTCGCCGCGCTCGAGCGCCGCATTGCGCTGTCGCTGCCCGGCGCCGTCGTGGTTCGTCTGTCCGCGCTGGAGTCGCAGTTCTCCATCGACGCTGCCGCCTCCCGCCCGCCGCCTGCCGCCTCTCAGTTCGACGTCTGCGTCGTGGACCGAGTAGGCGTGCTGGCTGATCTCTACTCGGCGGCGACGATCGCGTTCGTGGGCGGCGGCTTCCACGCCGCTGGCCTGCACGCCGTGATCGAACCCGCCGCGCTCGGCGTGCCGGTGCTGTTCGGCCCGCAGTGGAACAGCAGCCGCGACGCGCGGCTGCTCCTGGAGCATTCGGGCGGAGCCAGCGCCAGCGACGCACGCTCACTCTCGGACGCGCTCACGCGATGGCTCGAAAACCAGACCGCCCGTGCGGCCGCGGGAGCGGCGGCACGGGCGGTGGTGGACACGGGGCTCGGCGCAGCCGAGCGCTCGCTGGAGCTGGTGCTGAACCTCTAGCGCATTCCGCCGATCCCGATCGAGGCGCCGACGCCCCAGACCGAGGTCGTCTGATCGTTGATGTCCTTGCCGGTGTCGTACGCCGCGCGCACCGAGAGGATGCGAAAGACCGGGAGATCAGCGCCGAACGCGAACCGCACCTTGCCGGAGCCTGCGCTGGGGCACGTTCCGTTGCAGTTCGCGAAGCTGGTGAAATTCTCGCGCGCCGAACCCCACAGGTTCAGGCTCGCCAGGCCGAGTGGAATCCTGAGGCCCAGGGCGGCGCCAACCGGAATGTTGAGCTGCTTCACGGTCAGGGCCGCCTTCTGAGCCTGGCATTGCGCGAGCGTCGGGGTCGTTACCGTCGTGAAGCTGCTGCAGTCGAGCGCATCGTACGCGGTCAGGTCCGTGCTCGCGCCGCCGAAGACTGACAGCGAGAGGTTCGAGGGCCCGCCGCCCATGATGCGCAGCTGAGCCAGTGCGCTCGCCGTGAGCTTGCTGTTGGTGTTGCAGTTGGCGGGGGCGCCCGCAGTGCACGTCTGCAGGGCCTGGATGTTGTTGCGCAGCGTGCCGACACTGGCATCGATGCCGATGGGGCCCAGGACGAAGTTCGCGCCACCCTGGATGACCGTGAGGTCACCGAGGCTCGTGCCCTTGTCGGTCGGCTGGCCAATGTCCGCGTGCACACGAAGGCCGGTAGCGTAGCGCGGGTTCGTGAACAACGGCATCCCGGGGACCTGGGCGCGGATCGCCGGAACGACGGCGACCGAGGCCAGGGCCACGACGGTCATACGCTTAAATGCGTTCATGCATCCTCCACAGATAGGTTGCCCGGCTGCACGCTCCGGGGCCTGCCAAGATCGTCGGAGCCCCACCCAATGGCCGTGACTGCCATCACCGGCCGGGTGGTGCGACGCTGGTCACATCGAAATTACGGTGCGCCTCGCGTTACCACGCCGCTGAGCGTCACCGACGTGCTCGACACCACGCCCAGCGTGAGCGCCGTGAGGAGCACGTCCGGCCAGCGCATCCTCGAGTGAATCGCGAGGTTGTTCACGCCACCGCCCGCGCCGAGCTGGCCCGCGATGGACTCGCGAAGGTTCGGCTGCTTCGTCGACGCGAGTCCCCAGAACAGGTAGACGGCGTGGGTCGTGATGTTGAACGTGTCACCCGCAGCGGCCTGGCCCGCCGGCGCCGCCATGGTGACCGGAACGCCGAGGCTGCGGGTGTTGAACTGGAGCGCGCAGCCGGCGACCAGCGAGCAGAGCGCCGCCGGAAGCAGACAGCGCCGTATCCGCGAAGCATCGACTCGCACGTATGGAATGATCGGGTGAAGAGCGAAGGGGAGCGGCGAACGCCGCTCCCCTCACGCATCGTCCTTAGATGCCGGGCACGCCGGGCACGCCGAGGCTCGGCACCCGGAAGTTGATGTGCGCGCCGACGCCCCAGAAGTTGCTGCCGCCGGACTTGGTGCTGAAATCGTAGGCCGCATGGACGCCCAATCCGAGGAGCAGGTTGAAGTTCGCTCCAATGGTTGCGCGCGTTTCCTTCGTCAGCGTCACCGCTCCCGATGTGGTGCCTGTCAGGTAGTAGACCTGGCCGAACGGCTTGAGCGGGAACAGCGGCGGGCTGATCTTCGCCCACACGGCGGGCTCAATCGTCGTGAAGCTGTTGCCGGTACCGAAGCTCTCGTGACCGGCGCCGACCTGCACGCCGATGGTAACCGGCGTCAGGCCACCACCGAACAGCTTCATGCCGGCGGCCCCCGCGAAGGTCGTGTTGCTGCTGCCGCCGCTCACCGGCGTCTCGCTGCCGAAGGAGGCCTGGATTCCCAGGTTGGCGATGCCGAGCCCGCCCGTCAGACCCCAGGCCGACCCCGAGCCGCTCACGTTCGACTTGCCATAGTCGGCCGCGACATTGATCCCCAGGCCGGTGTTCACCGGGCCGTAGGGGATGCCGGGCAGCTGGGCGCTCGCGACCTGCACGGTCAGAGGGACGGCGAGGGCTGCCGTCAACACCTTCCAGCCGAAGCGCTTCATTGCATCCTCCGTAAGTGGTTGCCGGGCCAAGCGAAGCCGGCGCTACAAGATAGCACTCCGGGGCCCATGATAAAACACATGGCCCACCCTTCTACTATTGGGGTGGGCCACGGGTTTCATCCCTGTGACGTGGCTCACACCACGCCAATCAGGCAGTTAGTGCCAGAGCGAGATGCCCGCGCGAACCCCGACTTGCAGTTCGTTTGCCGGGAAGACGTTGGTGTTCTTGAAGACGTAGCGGAGGCCCCCTTCGAGCCGCCATGCGGCCGAGCCCCACGGGCGGCGAATGCCGATACCGCCGTTGATCGCGGGGGCGACACCGGTGCCGTTGGTCGCGGCGCCGTTGTTGATGATGGAGGCATCAGCGCCGACCGTCCAATACGTGTTGTTCTGCATGGTGCCCTGCCCCATCTTGAACAACACGTTGAGGCCGGGGTCGAAGTTGTAAGTGGTCGTTCCGGTGGTCGAGAGCGCGAGGCTTGTCCGCATCTCCAAGTTCATTTTGCTATGAGACATGAACCCGACCCGAAGGTCTACGGGCGTGTTGGCGAACAGACCGCTTGTGCTGACGCCCGCGTTGCTGAAGCTCTGGAAGCCGACCGCCACATCCACCCCGAACTCGTGCTCGGGGCTGGCACCCATCGCCATGGCGGCGTGGGCCTGCGCTTGGGCTAGTGAAGGAGCCGCGATCAGCCCCGCCACGGCGAGCACCGTCCCTAGGTGTTTCCGCATGCATCCTCCCAGTTTGAGCCGCACGAAGCCCCCTGGTCCTTGCACGGGGGAGAGGTAAGACTGGCCCCAACTACTGGGAAGATGGCCCCCCAAAGTCAATAGCCACAGCCTCTTCGGTGACCAGGCGCACAGTATTTGCCCGCACCTGGACGAACCCGCCGCTGACCCGGAATCGCTGCTGCCCCCCGTCCTTGAGCCGGACCCGCAGGATGCCCTTCCCCAGGAGGGCCAGCATGGGGGCGTGGCGCGGCAGGATCCCGAGCAGGCCGTCGTAGACGGGCACGGTCAGGGCCGCGGCCTCCCCGTCGAACAGGACGCGCTCGGGCGATACGACGGCGACCTTCATGAGGCGCTTTCCATCTTCTTCGCGGCTTCGACGACCTCGTCGATCCCGCCGACCATGTAGAAGGCCTGCTCGGGCAGGTGGTCGAACTCGCCCTGCACCACCCGCTCGAAGCTGCTGATCGTGTCCTCGAGTTTCACGTACTTGCCCGCCATGCCTGTGAACTGGGCGGCCACGGCGAAGGGCTGCGAGAGGAAGCGCTGGATGCGGCGCGCACGGCCCACGATCACCTTGTCCTCTTCCGACAGCTCGTCCATGCCGAGAATCGCGATGATGTCCTGGAGGTCCTTGTAGCGCTGCAGCGTCCCCTGCACCTGCGTCGCGACCTTGTAGTGGCGCTCGCCGATGTACTGCGCGTCGAGGATGCGCGAAGAGCTGTCGAGCGGGTCCACGGCGGGGTAGATGCCGAGGGAGGCGATGTCGCGCGAGAGCACGACCGTGGCGTCGAGGTGGCTGAAGGCCGTGGCGGGCGCCGGGTCGGTCAGGTCGTCGGCGGGCACGTAGATCGCCTGCACCGACGTGATGGAGCCGCTCTTGGTCGAGGTGATGCGCTCCTGGAGGTCGCCCATCTCGTTGGCGAGCGTGGGCTGGTAACCGACGGCGCTGGGCATGCGGCCCAGCAGCGCCGAGACCTCGGAGCCGGCCTGCGTGAATCGGAAGATATTGTCGATGAAGACCAGCACGTCCTGGCCCTCGACGTCGCGAAAGTATTCGGCGACCGTGAGGCCCGAGAGTCCGACCCGGAGCCGGGCGCCCGGCGGCTCGTTCATCTGGCCGTAGATCAGCGCGGCCGAGGGGAGGACGCCGGACTCCTTCATCTCGAGGTAGAGGTCGTTGCCCTCGCGGGTGCGCTCGCCGACACCGCAGAACACCGACTTCCCACCGTGGCCCTTCGCGACGTTGTTGATGAGCTCCATGATGACGACGGTCTTGCCGACGCCGGCGCCGCCGAACAGGCCGATCTTGCCGCCCTTCACGAACGGCGCGATGAGGTCCACGACCTTGATGCCGGTCTCGAAGATCTCGGTCTTGGGCTCGAGGTCGGTGAACTTCGGGACTTCGCGGTGGATAGACCAGCGCTCGGCGTCCGCGGGGATCGGCGCGCCGCCGTCCACCGGCTCGCCGAGCACGTTCAGGATCCGGCCGAGGGCCACCTTGCCCACGGGCACCGTGATCGGGCTGCCGGTGTCGAGCGTCGGCATCCCGCGCACCACGCCGTCGGTCGAGGACATGGCGACCGCGCGCACCTGGTTGCGCCCGATGTGCTGCTGCACCTCTGCCGTGAGCCGGACGTCGCCTTCGTGGACTCTCAGCGCCGTATAGAGCTCGGGCAGGTGCCCGGGCTCGAATTCCACGTCGATGACTGGTCCGATGATCTGGACGACCTTGCCCATGTTCTGCGCCATGGTGTATTCCAGCCAGTTGAAAGTTGAAAGTTGAAAGTCGAAGGTGGGTCGAAAGGCCGGCTTTCGACTTTCAGCTTTCGACTTTCGACTGTCTTTATCCTGCCAGCGCGGATGCTCCGCCGACGATCTCCGAAATCTCCTGCGTGATCTGCGCCTGGCGCGCGCGGTTGAACGTGCGCGTCAGGATGCCGAGTATCTCGTCGGCGTTGTCGGTCGCGTTCTTCATGGCCGTGCGCCGCGCGCCGTGCTCGGACGCCGCCGTCTCGACCAGGGCCCGGTACACCTGGTTCTTCACGTACAGCGGCAGCAATTGCGTCAGGATCGCGTCG
>JBIOIA010000136.1:0-6357 GCA_044449445.1 Gemmatimonadales bacterium | reverse complement strand
TGCTCGCCTACGAGAGCGGCGTGCCGAACGTCGCCGACCCGCTCGGCGGCTCGTATTACCTCGAGGCCCTCACCGACCAGCTCGAGGCCGAGGCGGAGCAGCTGTTCACCGAGATCGCCAAGGTGGGCGGCGTGGTGCGCGGCATCGAGATGGGCTGGTTCCAGCGCCAGATCGCGCTGTCCGCGATGCGGCACCAGCACGAGGTGGAGCAGAAGCGGCACGTCGTGGTGGGCGTCAACGAGTTCGTCGTGGACGAGCCCGAGGTGACGATCCCGCTGCTCAAGATCGGCAAGGAAGCCGAGCGGGAGCAGGCGGCGCGCATGAAGAAGATGCGCTCGCGCCGCGACAGCGACCTGGTCGAGCGCCGCCTCGAGACGCTCACCGAAGCCGCGCGCAAGAACCAGAACGTGATCCCGCCGATGCTCGACTGCGCGCGGGCGTACGCCACCCTCTACGAAATCCGGGAAGCCCTGGAGCGAGTGTACGGTGCCTACAAGGAGCCAGTCTTCTTCTAAGGGCCGCCTCGCCGTCCGGCCGGAGCGCGCGGCCATGGCGGCGGCGACCTCCGACGTCCACGCGGCCCTCGCCGAGCTGCTCGCCAACGGCGATCGCGGCTGGGTCGTATCCTGCTACCAGAAGCTCGAGCCCAAAGACCGGGCGGGCGAGAAATACCGCATCAAGCTCAAGAATCGCCTGCGCCTGGCCGGCGAGCGCGCCCACGTCCTGGGCTTTCCGCACCAGGACCGCGAGGCGGTGCAGGGCTCGCTGGCGCGGATCGAGGAGTTCTTCCGGCACAGCGCCAACCTCGCCGGCAGCCGCGGCGTGGCGGTGTTCGCGGGGAACGACTTCTTCCGCGCCGTGCGGCTGCCGCACGTGCTCAGGAGCCGCGTGCTCGTGGACCGCTCGCCCGTCGTGGGCGAGCTCGTCGCCCTCGCCGAGGCGGGAAGCAGGCTGCTGGTGGCCGTGGCGGACCGCCGCACGGCGCGGTTGTTCGCGGTGGACCTCTCGGGAGCGCAGGAGCTGGACGGCCTGTTCGCGCCCGACGCCACGCGGAACCACCGCTTTCATCCCGAGCGCGGCACGGCGCCGGGCATCGGCGAGTTCCGGTTCCACTCCAGGATCCGCGAAGTGAAGCATCGCCACCTGGCGCACGTCGCCGAGGCGATCGAGCGCGCGGTGCGAGTCCGCGCCTTCGACGGGGTCGTCGTGGGCGGGATCGGCGTGGACGCCGGCGCGCTGCTGCCGCACCTCCACACGCCGGTGCGCGACGCGGTCATCGGCGTGCTGCGGCTCAACCCCAAGGAGGCGACGCCGGCCGACATCCGCGCACGCGCCATGGAGCTGTGGGCCGAATCGGCGGACGCCGCGTCGGCCGACGCCCTGGGAGAGCTCGCAGGACTGGTGGACAGCGGCTGGGCGGTGGACGGTGTGGAGCCTGCGCTGCGCGCCCTCGCGCGCGGACAGGTGCGCACGCTGATCGCCGACCACGATGCGGAAATCGCCGGCTTCCGCCTCGCGCTCTCCGGCCGGCTCACGACCGACCGCGCCGGCTCGCGCGCCGAGGGCGAGCCCGTGCCCGTGGCCGACGTCATCGACGATGCGATCGAGGACGCGTTGCGCCAGCGCTCGCGCGTGGCCGTCGTTCGAGGCGACCTGGCCCGGCGCTTCCATCAGCTGGCGGCCGTGCTGCGGTTCCGGGCGGCGCGTTGAAGGCGGTCTTCTTCGACGCCGGCGGAACGCTCGTCCACATCGACTATCCGCGGGTCGCGGCCATCGCCGGGCGAGTGCTGGGCCGGAGGGTGGATCCCGTCGCGCTCGCCGCAGCGGAAGCGAGCGGCCGGCTCGCCGTCGAGGAGGCGATGGACGCCGGCATGGCCGCCACCGACTCCTCCCGCTGGCAGCTGCACTTCCAGGTGGTGATGCGGGCGGTCGGCATCGATGGGCCGGAGTTCCGGAAGGTCGGGCCCCAGGTCATCGCCGAGCACAAGCGCGACAACCTGTGGAGCGCGGTCGAGCCCGGCACGGGCGAGGCACTGACGTCGCTGAACGCCGCGGGCTGGCTCGTCGCGTGCATCTCGAACGCGGACGGCACGGTCGAGTCGCTGCTCGAGCGGGTCGGCCTGCGGCGCCACCTGGCCTTCGTGGTGGACAGCGGAGCGGTGGGCATCGAAAAACCGGATCCGCGCATCTTCGCGCTGGCGCTCGAGCGCGCCGGCATGAGCGCCGCCGAGTCCTACTACGTCGGCGACATCTACCCGGTGGACGTGGTCGGTTCCCGTGCCGCCGGCATGGTACCGGTGCTCCTCGATCCGTTCGGCCGGCACGGCGATCGGGGCTGCCGCACCGCGACCGACGTCGCGGCGTTCTGCCGCGAGCTTGTTTCGGCCACCGCGGCGGCGTAGGATACCCGCGCTATGAAAGACAGCAAGAAGAAGGTCGCCAAGGCGGCGGGAGGCAGGCGGCAGCGGGCTTCAGCGAAGAGGAAGCAGGCCGCTCCTGCCCGGCAACCGCTGTCGCGCCCGATCCGCGTGCTGGTCGCCAAGCCCGGGCTCGATGGTCACGACCGTGGCGCGAAGGTCGTGGCCGCGGCGCTGCGGGATGCCGGCATGGAGGTCATCTATACCGGCCTGCACCAGACGCCGGAGATGGTCGCGGCGGCCGCGGTGCAGGAGGACGTGGACGTGGTCGGACTTTCCATCCTGAGCGGCGCGCACATGACGCTGTTCCCGCGCGTCGCCAGGCTCCTCAAGGAACAGGGACGCGGCGACGTGCTCGTGACGGGCGGCGGCATCATCCCCAAGGACGACGTCGCCTCGCTCGCCCGGCAGGGCGTGGGCCGGCTGTTCGGACCCGGCACCCCGACCGGCGAGCTCGTCGAGTACATCCGGTCCTGGGCTCAGCAGCACCTGAGACCGTAGTGGCGGCCAAGGCCGGCCGTCTCCGGACGCTCACCGACGAGTATCGCGCGCTCGAGGCCCGGCTGCGGCAGGGCGGCGGCGCCGACAAGATCAAGCGCCAGCACGACCAGGGGAAGCTGACCGCGCGCGAGCGCGTCCAGAAGCTGTGCGACAAGGACGCGCCGTGGCTCGAGGTCGGCCTGCTCGTGGCGCACGACCGCTATGACGGCCAGGCGCCGGGCGCGGGCGTCGTGACCGGCGTGGGCGAGGTGTGCGGCCGCGAGGTGGTCGTGATCGCCAACGACGCGACCGTGAAGGCCGGCAGCTGGTGGCCCGAGACCATCACGAAGATGCTGCGCGCGCAGGAGATCGCGATGCGGCAGCGGATCCCCATCGTCTATCTGGTGGACAGCGCCGGCGTGAACCTCCCCTACCAGGGCGGCGTGTTTCCGGGGCAGTACGGCGCCGGCCGGCTCTTCTACTACAACTCGCTGATGCGGCACTTCCTCAAGGTCCCGCAGTTCGCCGCCGTGATGGGCCCGTGCATCGCGGGCGGCGCGTACCTGCCGGCCCTGAGCGACGTGATCGTGATGGTGGACGGCACCAGCTTCATGGGCCTGGGCGGCCCAAATCTCGTCAAGGGCGCGACCGGCCAGGTCGTGGACAGCGAGACGCTCGGCGGCGCGAGAATGCACACCACGACGAGCGCGGTCGCCCACTACATGGCGAAGGACGACACCGAATGCCTCGCGATGCTGCGCGAGCAGGTCGCCCGGCTGCCCAGGCCCGTCCCCGCGGTGCAGAATGCCGAGCGCACGGTCCGCGCGTCGGCGCGCGCGCCTAACGATCTCTACGAAGTCCTGCCGAGCGATCACCGGATGTCGTACGACATGCACCAGGTGCTCGCCTGCCTGCTCGACGCGGGCCAGCTCGACGAGTTCCAGGGACAGCACGCGAGGGAGATGATCTGCGGCCACGCGGCGATCGAGGGCCGCACGGTCGCCGTGATCGCGAACCAGCGCGGCGCGATCAAGGCCAAGGACGGCGCTCCGGCGCGCTTCGGCGGGATCATCTACACGGAGAGCGCCGAGAAGGTCGCGTACTTCATCGAGACGGCGGATCGCGAGGGCATCCCGATCCTGTTCGTGCAGGACGTGTCGGGGTTCATGGTCGGCACCGAGGCCGAGTCGAGCGGCATCATTCGCGCCGGCGCCCGGTTTGTCGAAGCGATGGCGACGGCGCGCGTGCCCAAGCTCGTGCTCACGGTCAACCACGCCTCGGGCGCGGGGTACTACGCGATGGCGGGGCAGGGCTTCGACCCCGACTTCATCTTCTCGTTTCCCACGGGGCGCATGGGCGTTATGGAAGGCGAGAGCGCGGTCTCGGCGGTCCACGGCCCGGAGCTCGAGAAGGCGAAGGCGGCCGGCGGCGCGTCGAAGAAGCTCCAGGCGACGGTCGAGGCGATGCGCGAAGACTACGAGCACCAGCTCGACGCCCGGTTCGCGGCCGCGCGCGGCTTCGTGGACGCGATCGTGACGCCCGAGGACGTGCGGGACCTGCTCGGCTTCGCGCTCAAGGTGGTCACGAACTTCGACGGCCCGCACCTGGGCCCCTACGTGCTGCCCGAGAACGTCTAGCATGAAGCTCGCGCGCGTGCTCGCCGCCATCTGCCTGCTGCCTGCGGTCGCTCTTGCCCAGACTCCACCCACGCAGAAGCCCAGGGTGGCGCCGCCGCAGGTCGCATTCCAGGTCGGCTTGATGCCGCTGGCGAGCACGGGCATGTCGGCGTGGAAGGTCGCGCATCCGACGTACGACGGGCGCGGCGTGCTGATCGCCGTGCTGGACGGCGGCGTGGATCCCGGCATCCTCGGTCTGCTCTCGACGTCCACCGGCGAGCCCAAGATCCTCGAGGTGCGCGACTTCTCGGGCGAGACCGACATACCGCTCGCCCAGGTCACGCTTGATGCCGACGGGTGCGTCACGCCGGCCGCCGGCACCCGCGTGTGCGGCGCCCAAGGGCTCGCAGCGTCGGCCGACACGGGGACGGCGGCCTGGGGCGGTGTCCTGCGCGAGCTTCCGCTGGGCAACCCGCCGTTCGCGGACCTCAACTTCAACGGCACCAACCGCGACGCGTTCGACATCGTCGTGATCCGGCGCGGCGGACAGTGGGTCGCGTATGTGGACACCAACGGTGACGGCTCGCTCGCCGACGAACAGCCGCTGTCCGATTACGCGCTGCGCCGCGAGACGTTCGCGTTCGGCACGGGCGGCGGGCGCCGGCAGGGGCTCGTCACGGCGGCCCTCAACCTCGCGGACGAGGGCGGCCGGCCGCATCTCGCGATCGTGCTGGGCGGCGATCACGGCACCCACGTGGCAGGCATCGCGGCCGGGCACATGATCTACGGCGTGAGCGGGTTCGACGGAATCGCGCCGGGCGCCCAGCTGCTGAGCCTCAAGATCTCCAACAACGCGCGCGGCGGCGTGAGCACGACCGGCTCGATGCTCCGCGCCATGCAATTCGCATACGACTACGCGCGCGAGCGTCATCTCCCGCTCGTTCTCAACATGTCGTTCGGCGTGGGCAACACGAACGAGGGCCGCGCGGTGATGGACTCCATCATCGACGATTTCCTGATCGCGCACCCCGACGTCTTCTTCGCGATCGCCGCGGGCAACGACGGTCCGGGCACGTCCACGACGGGCGAGCCCGGCTCCGCCGAGCTGGCCGTCGCGGTCGGGGCGGCCTATCCCGCCTCGTTCGCGCAATTCCAGTTCGGCGCCGCGACGGACGTGCTGGGCTGGTGGAGCTCGCGCGGCGGCGCGCTCGCGAAGCCGGACATCGTCGCGCCGGGCGTGGCGTATTCGACCGTGCCGGCGTGGGACCAGGGCGGCGAGGTGAAGGGCGGCACATCCATGGCCACGCCGTACGTGTCCGGGCTCGCCGCCGTGCTGCTCTCGGCCATGGCCCAGGAGCAACGGTCCGTGACGATGGCGGCGGTTGCGCAGGCGCTGCGCGCCGGCGCGCGGCCTTTCGCGGGCGAGTCGTACATCGACCAGGGGCCCGGGCTCGCCCAGGTGGATGCCGCGTACCGGTATCTCCTGGGCTCGCACGAGGCGCCGCGTTATCGCGTCGAGGCGCTGCCGGTCACGCCGGCGGGCCCCGGCATCGCGCCCGCGGCCGCGACCGGCTCGGCGCGCGGCGTGTCGCAGCGCCCCGACGTCTCAGGGGCCATGCGGGCGGCGCTCACGCCCGGAGCGTACCGCCGCGAGGACGCGCTCGGCGCTTCGGACACGGTGCAGCGCTTCCGCGTGAGCCTGGTACCGGATTCCGGGATCGTGCGACGCGCCCGTGCGTACCGCCTCGCGAGCGATGCGCCGTGGCTGCACACCACCGCCCAGAGCGTCACGATCGATTCGGCGACGGGCTCGGCCGTGGTCGAGCTGCGTTACGACCGCGCCG
>JBIOIA010000135.1:0-6487 GCA_044449445.1 Gemmatimonadales bacterium | reverse complement strand
GGGTGGGCGCAGGCCGGGCTCCGCGGTCGGGGGGCACGAACTCCTGCGCCCCGGCTCGGGTTGCCGCGAGCGTCACCAGGGTCAAACCACCGACAAGTCCCGCCATCCGGTGCATGATCGTGCTCCTCGGGTTGCCGTGAGGGCCGCGAGGGGCGTCCTTGCCGCTCCCCGGCCCGCCTCTTACCTTCGACTTCCTATGGACCTTCAGCTCCTCAAGCAGTGCGCCATCTTCGCGGACCTCGACGACGGCGAGCTGGCCCGCGTGGCGGAGGTATGCCAGGAGTCGAAGTTCGTCAGCGCCAAGACGATCTTCAAGGAAGGCGAGAAAGGCAACCGCCTGTACATCATCGCCGAGGGCGACGTCCGGATCAGCCGGCAGATCCCGGGCAGCGGCGAGGAGGCGCTCGCCGTCCTCAAGAAGGGCACGCTGTTCGGCGAGATGTCCATCTTCGACCAGTCCGAGCGCTCCACCGACGCGATCGCGAACACCGACTGCACCCTCATCACCATCACGCGCGCCGACTTCGAGATGCTGATGGACTTCAACCGTGACATCGCCTACAAGGTGCTGTGGGCGGTCGTGAAGATGCTCTCGGTTCGGCTGCGCCAGACGAACGACAACCTGCGCAGCTTCCTCGCCATGTCGATGTTCTAGAGACAGTTGAAAGTTGAAAGTTGAAAGTCCAAAGCACGCTTTCAACTTTCGACTTTCGACTGTTGTATCGTGAATCGCGCATCCAGTGCCACGACCCGGTCCGGAAACGTCACCAGCGGATTGATGTCCATCTCCTGGACGGCCTCGAGGTCGCCCACCAGCTGCGACACGCGCTGGATGATCTCCTCGATCGCGACCAGGTCCACCGACGTCTCGCCGCGCACGCCCTCGAGGATCGGGTAGCCGCGGATCCCGCGCACCATCTCGCGCGCGTCCACATCGCTCACCGGATGCACGCGGAACACCACGTCCTTCATCACCTCGACGAACATCCCGCCCAAGCCGAACATCAGCAGCGGGCCGAGCCGCGGCTCGCGCGCCGATCCGACGATCGTCTCGCGTCCGCCTTTCACCATCGCCTGCACCAGGATGCCGTCGGGAGATTCGCCGGTGCGTTCCTTCACCCTTTGCAGCATCCGCGTGCACCCCTCCTTGACCTCCTGCTCGGATGCGAGGCCGATCAGGACGCCGCCGATGTCCGCCTTGTGGATGATCTTCGGGCTCATCGCCTTGCAGACGACCGGGAAGCCGATCGCGCGCGCGGCAAGCGCCGCGTCACCCGCACTCTTCACCACCTTCCACGGCGCCGTCGGGATCCCGTAGGCCTCGAGCAGCGCCATCGCCTCTCCTTCGTCGAGCTTGGTTCGCTGTGCCCGCTGCGCGGCGGCGACGATAGCCTCGCCCTTCGCGCGGTCCACCGGAAAGCTCTGGACGGTGCCCTCGGGGCGCTCCAACCACACCCGGTAGCGGTTGAGCGCGGAGAGCGCCCGGACGGCCGACTCCGGGAACACGTAGCCCGGGATCTGCGCGTCCACGAGCTCCTTGAGCCCGGCCGGCACGCCGTTGCGGCCGAGCAGCACGGCAAGCACGGGCACCTCTTTGCGCGTCGCCGCGGCGTCCCGGATCGCGATCGCGACTTCGCGCGCGTGGACCCCAAGCGGCGCGATGAACGACGCGATGACCGCGTCCACGTTCGGGTCCTGGAGGACGAGCGAGATCGCGCCTCTGTACGCCTCGGGCTTCGCCGAGGCGATCAGGTCCACGGGGTTGCGCACCGTCGCCTCCTCGGCGACCAGCTTGCGGATGGCCGCCTGCGTGGCGGGCGTCAGCTCGGGGACCACGAGGCCGCTCGACTCGCACGCGTCGGCGAGGATGATCGCGGGTCCGCCGGCGTTGCTCACGATCGCCACGCGATTGCCCTTGGGCAGCGGGAGGCGCGGGAACGCCATCGCGTAGTCGAACAGCTCCTCGATGGTCTGCGCGCGGATCACGCCGCACTGCTGCATCAGCACATCCAGCGCGAGGTCGGTTCCGGCGAGCGCGGCCGTGTGCGAGCTCGCGGCGCGCGCGCCGGCGGCGGTGCGTCCCGCCTTCACGACGAAGATCGGCTTCTTCCTGGTCAGGATGCGCGCCTGCGCGAAGAACCGGCGCGGGTTGCCGAAGCTCTCGAGGTACATGAGAATGGCACGGACCGTCGGGTCCTTGCCCCAGTACTCGACGCAGTCGTTGCCCGTAACGTTCGGCTTGTTGCCCACCGAGACGAACTGGCTGATCCCGATGCCGAGCTCCTCCGCGTAGTCGAGGATGCTCTGCCCCATCGCGCCCGACTGGCTCACGATCGCCACCGGGCCGTGCGGCGGCATGGACGGCGAGAACGTCGCGAGCATCGAGATCGCGGGATCGGTGTTGAGCACGCCCATGCAGTTCGGGCCGACCATCCGCATCCCGTAGCGCTTCACGAGCTCGACCAGCTGCCTCTCCCGCTCGATCCCCTCGCCGCCGATCTCCGCGAAGCCCGCCGTGATCACGACCAGTCCCTTCACGCCCTTCTGCCCGCATTCCTCCACGACCTCCAGGACGAACTGTTTCGGGACCACGATCACGGCCATGTCCACCGGGTCCGGGATCGCCGTCACCTTCGGGAACGCCTTGATCGAGTGGATGCTCGTGGCCTTCGGGTTGACCGGATAGAGCGGCCCGTGGAAGCCCGACTTCACCAGGTTGTCGAGGATCTCGAACCCGATGGTGTCGGGCCGGTGCGAGGCACCGATGACGGCGATGGACCTGGGCTTGAGGATGGATTCGAGCATGGCGGAAGGTCGAGAGGAGTCAGGCGAAAGTCAAAGCAAAAGACGAGCATCCGGCCACGGATCTGCGACCGGATGCTCGACATCGCCCACGATCACCTCACGATGCGCAACAGTCCCGCCTCGGCGCTCGCGCGAATGAAGCTCTCGGCGTCGGTGACGGGGATGCGCACGCCGAGCTGCGCGGCCCGCTCGGCCGCACCCGCGATGAACTCCTCGATGGAGCGGTGCGCGAAGCTGGCGTCGTTCTCCTTCATCCGGAACACGATCTCGTCCCAGGTACCCGTGTACACCGAGCCGTCCGGCGTCGTGATGCCGTGCACCTCGCCGCCGCGGCCGCGGCGGTGCATTTCCTGGAGCTCGGTGAGCAGCGTGCCGAACAGCTCGAGCTGGGAGGGGTCGCGCGTGCCCGTGCCCGAGGGTCCCGCGGCTTCGATCTCGGCCAGCAGCATTTCGGTCGGATCGTTTTCGCCGGCCAGGTCGGCCAGGCGGACCAGCCACGGCTTGAGCTCAGGATCGTCGTCCTTCAAGCGGTAGATCGTCTTCTTCAGCTCGATCACGCGCCAGATGCCGAGCTCGTCCCAGTGCTCCTCGGGATCGGTGCGCTCGAATTCGACCAGCGCCTCCTCGTAGGAGCCGCGGTCGTACAGCAGGTTGGCGAGGTAGATGCGCGCTTCGCAGTGTTCGGGATCCACGGCGATGGCGCGCCGCAGCCACTTCACCGCGTCGCGCTCGCGCGAGAGCCGGTGCATCGCGTACCCGACGCACGCTGCGGCCTCGGCGCTCTCGGGGTGCGCCGTACGCGCCGTCTCGAAGAAGCGGCGCGAATGCTCGATGAGTCCCTCGCGGAACAGCGCGCGGCCCATCTGGAGCACGATGTCGAGGTCCTCGTTGAAGCCCAGGGCGAGCACACGGTCGAAGCAGCCGATGCCCGATTCCACCTCTCCGAGCTTGAGCAGGACTTCACCCTTGCCGGCGATCGCGTCCTCGTGCTCGGGCTCGCGCGCGAGCGCGTCCGCGAAAGCGCGGCGCGCCCAGGCGTATTCCTCGCGGGCAAGACGGGCGTAGCCCATCCCGATGTGCAGCTCTACGGCGTCGGGATAGAGCTGAAGCCCCTGGCGGAGTATGTCGACGGCTTGATCGTACTGACCTTCGTTGTACAGCTGGTGGGCGCGTTCATCAAACTCATCCGAGCTCCAGAACGCCTCGCTCATCGAGCTGTGCTCCCTGGGGAGGTTGGGCTACTATAAGAACCAAGTCGCGGCGGGGCAAGAGGTTGGGTCAGTGCGTATAGCGCGCGGTCAGCCGGTAGAGCCCAGTGGCCCGGTCCTCCCCGTAGCTGTTGGCGATGATCCGGTACGTCCGGCCGGCCTGGACGTGCAGCGTGAGGCGCGAGTTCGTGCCGTCGCCGCCGTCGTCATCCGTGGCGAGCGTGGCTCCCTCGGCGTCCCGCACGATCAGAAACGCGTCGAAGTCACCCGAGACGAGGTCGATCGTGATGTCGCCCTCGTGGGGCGCGTGAAACAGGAAGATGTCCGCGTAGGTGCTGTCCCCGACGAGGCTGTCGCCCGCCTCGAGGCGGCCGATGGCCAGCTGGCCTTCGCGCAGCTCCACCACGCGGCCGGGCCGCGCGGCCTCGCCGACGCTGCTCAGCGTCAGCTCGTAGACGCCGGTCGCCTGGCGGTCGCCGTACGAACGCGCCACGATGCGGTAGCGCCCCGCGCGCTCGAGGTGCGCCATGATCAGCGCGTCGGTGCCGGGGCCCCCGTCGTCGTTTTCCTGCACCAGGTTGCCGGACGGGTCGCGCAGCTCGAGGTACGCGTCGAAGTCCGAGCTGTGCATCTCGATCATCACGTCCTGGTTGGCGCGCGTATCGAACTCCCACAGGTCCTCGTAGCCGCCGCCCCCGTGCTGCCGGTCGCCGGGCTCGAGCCGGCCGGTCACCTGCGCTCCAGGCCGGATCGTCTCGATGCGGCCCGCGCCGGCGGGCGCGTCGGTGAGCTGGAGGGCGATCGTGTAGCGGCCGCCCGAGGAGCTCGAGCCGTAGGCCGACACGACCACCGTGTACGTACCGGTGCCGGGCAGGATGGTCATGAGACGGGCGTTGTTGCCTTCGCCGCCGTCGTCGTTCGAGTCCACCGGCACGCCGTTGAAAAGCAGCATCGCGTAACTGTCGAACGCCGTTGACATGACGTCCACGCGCGCCATCTGCCCCGCCCGGCCGTTGAACGTCCAGTGGTCCTCGAGCCCGCGCTTGCCCTGGGAGTCGCCGGTCTCGAGCCGGCCCTCCTGCGTCTGCCCCGGATTGAGATCGGACGCCACGCCGGGGTCGGCGAAGTTGCCCGTCTCTTCGGAGAGCCGCAGCTGGTACGCGCCGGCCTTGACGTTCTCACCGTAGCTGGTCGCGATGGCCGTGTAGCGCCCGGCCGGGCCCGCCCGGAATCCGATCGAGGCGTTCTTGTTCCCGCCGCCGTCGTCGTCGGTCGCCAGCTGCGCGCCGTCGGGGCCGAGCAGGATCAGGTAGCTGTCGAGATCGGTGGACATCATGTCGAGCCGCAGCCGCTGGCCGGCGCGCGCATCGAAACTCCAGCGGTCCTGGTAGGGCCCGTCGCCCGCGATCTCGTCGCCCGGCTCGAGGATTCCGTCCTTCGTCTCGCCGACCGCGATGGTCCCGGGCGCGCCGGGCGCCGGGCTGGCCGGGGCCTCCCAGCCGGTCACCGACAGCGTGTAGTGGCCGCGGGAGTTCTCGCGGAAGCCGGTCGCGATGATCACGTAGCGCCCGTCGCGCGGCAGGATGGTGTGGATGCGGGCGTTGTTGTCGCCGCCCGAGTCGTCGTCGTTGCCCAGCAGGAAGCCCGCGTCGTCGCGCAGCACGAGGTACGCGTCGAAATCGGTGGAGCGCAGGTCGATCACCAGCCGCTGACCGCGCCGGCCCTCGAGCGTCCAGGTGTGGTAGGGCGCCTTGCGACTCCGCGCGATCGGATCGGTGTCCACGAGCTGGCCGTCCAGCGTCTGGCCGACGGCAATCGTGCGCTGCTGTTGCGCCGCGAGCGGCATGGCGGCGAGCAGGGCGCTGGCGACAACGATGGCGGAACGCCGCATGGCCGACCTCATCCGGGGTAGGTGGTGTGAGCCCGGGCGCCTAACGGCCGCCAGCGAGCTCGTCGGCAAGGGCCCCCGCGTCGTACACGTGGCGCAACGCCTCCACGATGCCGCGTGAGTCCACCCACACCGAGCGGTTCCTGGCCTCGGTGAACAGGAAGCGCGCCGGCAGGCTCTCGATGTTGCCGTCGAAGATGAGCCCCACGATCTCGCCGTCACGGTTGATCACCGGGCTGCCCGAGTTTCCGCCGATGATGTCGTTGGTGCCGATGGCGTTGAGCGGCGTGGCGAGGACGACGGAGTCCTTGTGCGCGAGCCAGCGCGGCGGCAGCGACCACGGTGCCCGGCCGCCGAAACTGAAGCTGCGGTCGAACAGGCCGTAGAACGTCGTGAACGGCTGCGCCTGCGTGCCGTTGTACGGGTAGCGCTTGATCTCGCCGTCCGAAATGCGCAGCGAGAAGGTGGCGTCGGGCGCCACGCTGGGCCCGAAGACCGCCATCAGCGCCCGCGCGATGCGCTCGTCGTTCTGCGCTTCCTGGTTGGCGAGCTCTTCCACCTGGTGCTGCATGTCGCGCTGGAGCGG
>JBIOIA010000134.1:0-6496 GCA_044449445.1 Gemmatimonadales bacterium | reverse complement strand
TGGTCGCGGCGGCCGCGGCGGTCGCGGCGGGGATCGCCGTGAGCGTGAGAGCGACATGGTGGAGAACGTGATCGCCATCAACCGGGTCGCGAAGGTCGTGAAGGGCGGCCGGCGCTTCAGCTTCAACGCGCTCGTCGCCGTCGGGGACGGCAACGGGAACGTCGGCGTGGCGACAGGCAAAGCGAACGAGGTCAGCGAGGCCGTGCGCAAGGCCGTCGACGCGGCCCGCCGCTCGATGGTCAACATACCGCGGACCGGGCAGACGATTCCGCACGAGATGACGGGAGGCCACGGCGCCGCCCGCGTGTTCCTGAAGCCGGCCGCGCCCGGAACGGGCGTCATCGCCGGCGGTCCGGTGCGCGCAGTGCTCGAGTGCGCCGGCATCAAGGACATCCTGACCAAGAGCCTCGGCAGCAACAACCCGCACAACGCGGTGCGCGCCACGATGGACGGGCTGACGCGACTGGTCACCGTGCGCCAGGTCGCGCGCGAGCGCGGCGTCGAGGCCGAGGCGATCGGGTACAAGGCACGGCAGTCGGAGACAGCTCATGCCTAACGCCAAGACGGCCGGCGGCAAGAAGAAGCCGGCCATGAAGGCGCACGCCGGCGGCAAGCTGCGCGTCAAGCAGGTCAAGAGCGGCATCGGCCATCCGTACATGCACCGCCGCACGCTCGAAGCGATCGGGCTGCGGCACCACCAGCACGTGATCGAGGTGAAGGACTCGCCCTCGATGCGCGGCATGCTGTTCCAGGTGCGCCATCTCGTCGAAGTGGCGCCGGTCGGAGCGAAGTGATGACGACCCCATCGAGAGATAAGATTACGCTCGGCAACCTGCACCCGGCTGCCGGCTCGACCCAGAAGCCCAAGCGCGTCGGCCGCGGCCCCGGCTCGGGCATCGGCAAGACGTCGGGCAAGGGCCACAAGGGCATGAAGGCCCGGAGCGGCGGCCAGACGCGGCCCGGCTTCGAGGGCGGCCAGATGCCGCTGATCCGGCGCGTGCCCAAGCGCGGCTTCACCAACCCCTTCAAGGTCGATGCGCAGGTCGTCAACCTGCGCGACCTCGGCCAGTTCGCGGGCGGCGAGGTCACGGCCGAGCTGCTGGTGGGCAAAGGGCTCGTCGCGCACGTGGACAAGCCCATCAAGCTGCTGGGCGACGGCGAGGCCCCCAAGGGGCTCGTCGTGAAGGGGCTCAAGCTGTCGGCCGCCGCGAAGTCGAAGATCGAAGCGGCGGGCGGTAAGGTCGAGGCCTGACGGCGTGACCGCACCCAGGATCCCCAACCCGTTCAGCGTCCCGGAGCTCAAGGAGAAGATCCTCTTCACCTTGCTGTGCCTGCTGGTCTACCGGATCGGCGCGCACATCACGGTGCCCGGCGTGAACCCGCAGGCGACGATCGACTTCTTCCGCAACCAGAGCGGCACCCTTTTCGGCGTCTACAACCTGTTCGTCGGCGGCGGCCTCAGCCGCGCGACGGTGTTCGCCCTGGGCATCATGCCCTACATCTCGGCGAGCATCTTCTACCAGATCATGGGCGCCGTCTTCCCGACGGTCGAGCGGCTCCAGAAGGAAGAAGAAGGGCGCAAGAAGATCACGCAGTGGACGCGCTACCTGACGATCGGTCTGGCGTTCGCGCAGGGCTGGGGCGTGTCGCTGTTCCTCGAGCAGCTCCAGGGCGCCGTCGCCACGCCGGGCACGGGCTTCCGGGTGCTGACGACGTTCTTCCTGACGACCGGCGCCGTCTTCATCATGTGGCTCGGCGAGCAGATCACCGAGCGCGGCCTCGGCAACGGGATGAGCCTCCTGATCTTCTTCTCGATCATCGAGCGCGTCGTGCCGACGCTGTTCCAGGTGCCCGAATACCTGCGCACCGGCACGCTCACGCTGGTGCGGCTGCTGGTGTTCGTGATCATCATGCTCGCGGTCGTGTGGGTGACCGTGGCCATCATCATCGCGGCCCGCCGCATCCCCATCCAGATTCCGCGCAAGGTCATGGGCCGAGGACGGATCCGTGAAGGGCAGAAATCGTTCATCCCGCTGCGGCTGCTGACGGCGAACGTGATGCCGATCGTGTTCGCGCAGTCCATCATCATCGTGCCAGGCACGATGGCGCAGTTCTCGAACATCTCCTGGCTGCGCGACATCTCCGACGTGTTCCAGCGCGGCAGCGCGACGTACTACGTCACATACACGATCCTGATCATCTTCTTCACGTACTTCTACACGGCCATCGTGTTCAACCCGGTGGACCTGTCGGAGAACCTGAAGAAGCAGGGCGGATTCATCCCGGGCGTGAAGCCGGGCCAGAAGACCGCCGACTACATCGATCACGTGCTCTCGCGCGTGACGCTGCCGGGCTCGCTGTTCCTCACCGCCGTGGCGATCCTGCCGATGATCCTGCTCGACTATCTGAAGGTGCCGTTCCCGTTCGGCGGCACGTCGCTGCTGATCGTCGTCGGCGTCGCCCTCGATACCGTCCAGCAGGTCCAGCAGCACATGATTCTGCGCCAGTACGACAGCTTCATGAAGCAGGGAAGAGTCAGGTTCCGCGGGCGGCAACGACTGATGTAAAGGGAGGCCGGTCATGAAGAACGTCATGATCCTCGGAGCTCCAGGTTCCGGCAAAGGCACCCAAGGCAAGCTGCTCGCCGAGCATCTCAAGATCCCCCAGGTATCCACAGGCGAACTGCTGCGCGCCGCGGTGAAGGCGAAAACCGCGCTCGGCACCAAGGCCAAGGGCTTCATGGACAAGGGCCTGCTGGTGCCCGACGAGATCATCTTCGGGCTCATCCAGGAGATCCTCGATTCGCCGCCGGCGAAGAACGGCGTCCTCATGGACGGTTTCCCGCGCACGGTTCCGCAGGCCGAGGCCGTGGACCGGATGCTCAAGGGGAAGAGCGCGAAGGTGGACCGGGTGCTGGTGCTCGACGTGGAGGAGAAGGAGCTGGTCGAGCGGCTGCTGGCGCGCGCGGCCAAGGAAGGTCGCTCCGACGACAATCTCGAGTCCATCAAGCAGCGGCTCGAGGTCTATCACAACCAGACGGCGCCGCTGATCGCGTTCTACGACAAGCGCGGCGTCGTGAAGAAGGTCGCCGGCTCGGGCAGCGTGACGCAGATATCCGAGAGGATGAAGACGGCTGCCGCGTGATCACGATCAAGTCGGCCCGCGAGCTCGAGACGATGGCCAAGGCCGGCCGCGTGGTGGCCGGCACACTGGCCCTGGTGCGCGCGCGCGCGGTGCCGGGCATCTCGACCTTCGAGCTGGACCGGATCGCCGAGGAGTTCATCCGCAGCCACGCCGGCGCGACGCCGTCGTTCAAGGGGCTGTACGGGTTTCCCGCCACGCTGTGCACGTCCATCAACCACGAAGTCGTCCACGGGATCCCGTCGAAGAAACGGGTCCTGGCCGGCGGCGACATCGTGAGCGTGGACGTCGGCGCGAGCATCGGCGGGCTGCACGCCGACAGCGCCATCACCGTGCCGGTCGCGACCGTGAGCGCCGAAGCGCGCGCGCTGCTCGAGACGACCCAGAAGGCGCTCGCGGCGGGCATCGCCGCCGCCAGGGCCGGCAACCAGGTCGGCGACATCGGTCACGCGGTCCAGCAGGTCGCCGAGGCGGCGGGTTACGGGGTGGTGCGCGAGCTGGTGGGGCACGGCATCGGGACGGCGTTCCACGAGGAGCCGCAGATCCCGAACTTCGGGCGGCCCCACACGGGGCCCAGGCTGATGACAGGGATGACGATCGCGATCGAGCCGATGGTGAACATCGGAGCGCCGGGCGTGCGCACCCTGGATGACCGCTGGACCGTCGTCACGACCGACGGCTCGCTCTCGGCGCATTTCGAGCACACCGTCGCGATCACGCAGGACGGCGCCCGGCTCCTGACGGTCGAGGAAGTCCCCGCGACTGTCGGCTAGTCCAGCTCCGCTTCGTACGTCTCCTTCCTGAACTCCTTGAATCCCCGCGCCAGATAGTTAGGCAGCGCCTTCGGATCGTCGAGCGTGCAGGTGTGCAGCCACACGCGGCCCGCGCCGATCGCCCAGGCGATTTCCACCGCGCTGGTGAGCAGGTGCCTGCCGAAGCCCCGGCCGTGAAAGGCCGGCACCACGCCGAACAGCGTGATCTCCACCGAGCCGTCGTCCGCCTCGCGTCCGGGCTCGGTGTTGTTCGTCAGCTCGAAGAAGCCGGCGAGCTCCCCGTCGTAGGTCAGAATCCACACGCCGTAACCCAGTTGTTCGACCCAGTCGCGCCATTCCTTCGCAGACCATTTCCAGCGGTCCACCCAGTGGTACTCGGCGCCGACCTCCTTGTAGAGCCGCTGCACCAGCGGCACCGAGGGCACGGGCACGCGCGCCAGGCGGAGCAGATGGTCTTCGACCCGCGCCGGCTTGAGCTGCCCGGGGCTCGTGAGATCGAGATAGGTGCGGACGACCTGGACTTTGCGGCTCACTTCGCGAGGTCCAGACGCATGCAGACGGCGGACGATCCGCAGATCGTGGCGAATTCGGGTGACTTCTGGAGCTGGGCGGGAGCTGCAGCGCGCGGCGTCTCCACGAAGCCCAGACGCGCGAAGAACGGCGCCGCGGTGGTTGTCAGCAGGTGAAGGGCCTCGAGGCGCCGGTTCCTGGCCCATGCGATCCGGTCGTTGGTGAGCCGCTTGCCCAGGCCGGAGCCCTGCTGCGCGGGAGCGACCACGGCCGATCGCAGCAGGCCGTAAGGCCCGTAGACCTCGACGCCGATGGCGCCGACGATCTCGCCCTCGAATTCCGCGACTGCGTAGCCCTCGCCGAACTGGTCCGCGATGCCCTGGGTCGGCAGGTGCGCGGCACTGAGCAGCTCGCGCACCGCGGCGATGTCCTTCGCCTTCGCCGGGCGGATCACCGGCGTGGCCGGCTCAGGCACCGATCGCCGCCTCGACCGACGCCGTGGCGCGGTCCACGGCGCGATCGGCTTCGCGCAGCAATCCGACGGCCTCGTCTACGAGCGTCGCGCCGGCGTGCTTGTCGGGCAGCGCCGCGACGTTGATGCGCACGTTGTACGCGGCCCCGCGCGCCGCCGCGCCCGCGAGCAGGGCTGCGACGCCGGCGTCGGACACGGCGTTCCGGTTGCCTGCTGCCGCGCAGCGCGCGGCGAGCGAGGCGACTTCGCGAGCTGCCCGCAGCGTCTGGAGCGGCACGCGGCTCGCGCCGAGCAGGGCGGCCTGGATCGCGGAAGTGCGCTCGGCCGCCTGTTCCTTGGGGATCGCGTAGGCCTTGCTCACCGCGTCGAACGAAGCGGCGTCGTCGGCGCCCAGCTTGAGCAGCGTGGCGCGCAGGGTCTCGGCGCGCTCGAGAATCCCCTTGAACTCGGCCTCCAGCTCGGCGTACTTCTTCCGGCCAACGGTCAGGCGCGAGACCATCGCGGCCAGCGCGGCGGCCAAGGCCCCGGCGAGCGCCGCGACGGTTCCGCCGCCCGGCGTCGGGCTCGCGGAAGCGACCTGGTCCAGGAAGCCCTCGAGCGTGGGGCCCGTTGTCTCGCGCACTTTCTGCTCCAGTAGGTGGGGAAGCGCTGGCTCGCGCAGCTTCAGGTGCGCCTCGGTGGTGGAGCGCAGCGCCCGCTCGGGCACCAGCCCGACGATCTCGCTCCATGCCGCGTCCGCGCCCTTCGCGCGCGCGGCGGCCTGGACGGCGTCGAACGCGACGTGCAGCGGCGTGGTGTCGATGTCGAGCAGGTTCATGGAGACCTGCGGCTCGCCGCCGACCGTGATGCCCATCGCCTGGACCGCCGGCAGGCCGCCGCTCGAGGCGCGCACCTGCTTCGCGATGGCCTTGGCGAGGGCTTCGTCGCCGCCCTTCAGGTAGATGTTGTAGGCCACGAGGAACGGTCGCGCGCCCACCGCCGTCGCGCCGGCGCTCGGATGAATGCGCTTCGGGCCGAAATCGGGGTCCTTCGAGGCGTCCTTCCCGATCAGGTCGCGCAGGCCCTCGAACTCGCCCTTGCGCACGTCCGGCAGGCGCTCGCGGTCAGGCCGGCTCGCCGCCTTACCATAAAGGAATACGGGAATCCCGAGCTCGACGCCGACGCGTTCCCCCAGCTTGCGAGCCAGTGCCACGCAATCGTCGATCGTGCAATCCTGGACGGGAACGAACGGCACGACGTCGGTCGCGCCCATCCGCGGGTGCTCGCCGGTGTGGGTCCTGAGGTCGATCAGCTCGCTCGCGCGCTTGACGGCGTGGAACGCGGCCTGGAGCGCGGCGTCCGGCGGCGCGACGAACGTGAAGACCGACCGGTTGTGGTAGCCGTCGGCCTGCACGTCCAGCAGGCGGACTCCGCTCACCTGCGTGATCGTTTCGCGCAGGAGGTTCAGGATCCCCTGGTCACGGCCTTCGCTGAAGTTCGGGACACATTCTACGAGACTGGGCATCGGGCGTCTGGAGTCAGGGGTCAGCCAGCGTAGTCATCAGCCATGAATGTATCGCAGGATTGCCGGCCACGATGGAGCCGGAGCGCACGACATCAG
>JBIOIA010000133.1:0-6739 GCA_044449445.1 Gemmatimonadales bacterium | reverse complement strand
CGCGCTGGGCTGCGCGCCGTGGTTGATTCGGGGCGGGCCGGCGCGCGCCGGCCGAGTCGGCGTCATCACCGGCGCGGGCGGGTCGATGATCGAGGAGGCCCACCGCTCCGGCCTCGACACGTTCGTCACCGGCGAGGGGAAGCACCACACGTTCTTCGACGCCGAGGAGCTCGGCGTGAACGTGTTCTACGCTGGTCACTATGCCACCGAGACGGTCGGTGTGAGAGCGTTAGGCGAGCATCTCGCCCTGCGCTTCGGCCTGCCGTGGTCGTTCATCGACCACCCGACGGGAATGTGACCGGCCGGGGCGGCGCCGATGCCGTGCGGATGCGCGGTATCGAGAAGCGGTTCGGGTCGGTGGAGGCGCTCCGCGGCGTCGATTTCGCACTCGCGCCCGGGGAGGTTCACGCGCTTCTGGGCGAGAACGGGGCGGGCAAGACGACGCTCATGCACGTCCTGTTCGGCCTGCTGCGCGCCGACGTCGGCAGCGTGGAGGTGAGCGGACGGCTGCTCCTGGGGGGCTCGCCGCGCGAAGCGATGGCGGCGGGACTCGGCATGGTGCACCAGCACTTTTCCCAGGTGCCGCGGATGACCGTCGCCGAGAACGCGTGGCTGGGCCGCGAAGGCGTGCGCTTCAGGAAGGGCGACGCCGAGGCGGCGGTGCGCAGCGTGGGCGCGGCCACCGGACTCGCGCTCGATCCCGGGGCGGTGGCGGGCGATCTGCCCGTGGGCCTTCGGCAGCGGCTCGAGATCGTGAAGGGACTCGCGCGCGACGTGCGCGTGCTGATACTGGACGAACCGACGGCGGCGCTCACGCCGGGCGAGACCGACGACCTGTTCGCGGCGCTGCGTCGCCTGGTCGGCTCGGGCATGTCCGTCGTGCTCATCACGCACAAGCTCCGGGAAGTCGCCGCGATCGCCGACCGTGTGACGATCCTGCGGCGCGGCGCCGTGGTGCTGAGCGCGCCGGCGAGCGCGCTCAGCCCCGAGGACCTGGCGCGCGCCATGATCGGTGAGGACGCGGCCCCTGAGCAGGTGGCGCTCGCGCTCGAAAGGCGCGCCGGTGATGGCGAGGCCCATGAGGGACCAGCAGTGCTGCGCGTGAGCGGCCTCGGCGTGCGCGGCGTGCACGGGCGGCCCGATCCGGTGCGCGACGTCAGTTTTGAGGTGCGCGCGGGCGAGATCGTCGGCATCGCCGCGGTCGAAGGCAACGGCCAGCGCGAGCTGATGCGCGCGGTCGCGGGCCTCATTCCGCACGTAGGCGAGGTCGCCGCAACGGCGGGCGGCATCGGATTCATTCCCGAGGACCGGCAGCGCGAGGCGCTAATCGCGGACTTCTCGATCGTCGACAACCTGGCGCTCGGCCGGTCCGCAGGGTTCTGGCTCGACCGCCGCGCCGCTGCCCGCGCCGCGGAGGGCGCGATCGCGGAGTTCCGAATCCAGGCCCCGGGGCAGGAGAGCCCGGCGGGCACGCTGTCCGGCGGAAACCAGCAGAAGGTCGTACTGGCTCGGGTCCTGGGCGGCGCGCCCGCCTTGGTTGTGGCGGAGAACCCGACGCGTGGCCTCGACATCCGAGCGGCGGCGGACGTGCATGCATGGCTGCGCCGCGCTGCGCGCGAACGCGGGCTCGGCGTTCTCTTTCACTCGACGGATCTCGACGAGACGATCGCGCTGGCCGATCGCGTCGCCGTGATGGTCGCAGGGCGGTGGCAGTGGGTGCCCAGAGGTTCACGGAGTCGCGCGGAGGTCGGCGCACTCATGCTGGGAGGACTCTCATGACGATGTCCCGGGCTACTGCGCGACCGCGCATGGTGGCCGCGCTCGTGGGCGCCGGTGCCTTCGGCGCCGCGGCAATCCTCGTGCTCGCCGGCCGGCTCGAGCCGCGTGAAGCGCCATACTCATATCATCCGGGGCCCGTGCCGTTCGTGCGCGCTTCGGACGTGGGTCGCCCGATCAGCGATTCGGTCGTCGGTCTTACGATGTTCCGCGGCAACGCGACGCACACCTACTACGGGCGCGGGCCGGTACCGCGTCATCCGCAGATCCTGTGGCGCTATCCGGACCATAAGATGTGCGCCATCTCATACGTGGCCCACGAAGGGAAGGAGTGGTGTGGCAGCGGCTGGACCGGACAGCCGGCGGTGATCGAACGGCCCGACGGCATCGAAGTGATCGTGGGCACCTACGATCGCGGCATTCACTTCATCGACGGCGCGACCGGCCGCGATCGACGTCCGCCATTCATGACGGGCGACATCGTCAAGGGTACGGTATCGGTGGATCCCGACGGCTATCCGCTCCTGTACTCCGGCTCGCGCGACAACTACTTCCACATCATCGCCCTTGACCGCGACCGGCCGACGGAGCTGTGGCGCCTGTGGGCGTATGACGTGCCCAGGCCCATGTGGAACGACGACTGGGACGGCAACGCCGTCATCCGGGACGATTACCTGTTCGAAGGTGGCGAGAACAGCTGGTATTACGTCGTCAAGCTGAACCGCCATTACGACGCGCAGGGGAAAGTCCAGGTCTCGCCGCACGTCCTCGCGCAAATCCCATCGTTCGACGATTCGCTGCTCGCCGCCCTGGGTGATCGCAACGTGAGCATCGAGAACTCCACGGCGCTGTTCGGCTGGAGGGCGTACTACGCGAACAGCGGGGGTGCGATCTGGGGCGTGGATCTTTCGCACCTGCGCGCTGACTCTACCAGCGTGAAGCCGGTCTTCCGTTACTGGACCGGCGATGACACCGACGCCTCGATCGTGATCGACGAGGAGGGCAACCTGTACGTGGCGTCGGAATTGAAGCGGTTCAATCGGCGCGGCGAGGAAGTCGGCCAGCTTGAGAAGCTCGATCCGAGGCGCCCCGGCAATCCGCGCGTATGGGGGATCCACGTCCCGCAGGGCGGTGGCCAGCCGCGTGGAGGCATGTGGGCTACACCGGCCCTGTTCGGTCATACGCTTTTCGTCCCGACCAATTCAGGACGCCTGCTCGCCGTGGATCGCGACCGGGGCGTGATCAAGTGGGAACGCTCCCTGCATCCCCCTGCGTGGAGCTCGCCGGCGGTGGTCGACAGCACGCTGATCGTGACCGATTGCGAGGGAACGATCCACGCCTGGGATGTTCGCGATCCCGACCACGTGCCGCCCCTGCTGTGGGAGTTCCGACTGCCGAGCCGCGCGTGCATCGAATCCACACCCGCGGTGTGGAAGGGACGGATTTATGTCGGAGCACGCGACGGCTACATCTACGCCATCGGCGACCGCTGACCGACCTCTTCCTCGCGACGCTGGTTCGCGCGACGCCACTGCTGATCATCGGGCTCGCGGTCGCGATCGCGTTCCGTGCCGGAAGCTGGAACATCGGGGCCGAAGGCCAGTTCTACACCGGCGCGATCGTCGCGACGTGGATCGGCACCCGCTGGGGCCTGACGGCGCCGGTCGCGGCGGTGCCGTTCGTCATCGTCGCCGCGGCACTTGCGGGCGCGGCGTGGGCGGCCGTTCCCGCGTGGCTGCGTTTACGCTACGGCGTGCTCGAAGTCATCACGACGATCATGCTCAACTTCATCGCCGAGTACCTGGTGGGATTCCTGGTACAGGGGCCGCTCCAGGAGGCGGGACACACCTACCCGCAGAGCGATCCGATCGCCGGCGCGGCGCGGCTCGCGCCACTTATCAGCGGCACGCGCCTGACGTTCGCGTTCCCGCTCGGCGTGCTGCTGGCTGCGGCCACGTGGGTGTTCCTGATGCGCACGCGGCCCGGGTTCGCGCTGCGTGCGGCGGGGGCCAATCCGGTTGCCGCGCGTGTGAGTGGCCGCATCAATGTCGGGCGCGTGATGGCGATGGCGCTGCTGACGTCCGGGGCGCTGGCCGGTCTCGCGGGCGCCGCCGAGGTGTGCGGCGTGACGTTCGCGCTCTACGAGCGGCTCTCCCCCGGGTATGGCTATAGCGCAATAGCGGTCGCGCTGCTCGCGCGGCTCAATCCGCTCGCGGTAATTCCGACCGCGCTGTTCTTCGGGTTCCTCGAGGCCGGCGCATCGGCCCTTCAGCGATCGGCCGGCATTCCGTCGGTCACGGTGTACGCGGTCGAAGGTCTCGTCATCCTCGTGGTCGTCGCGCTGGAACGCCGGCTGCGAAGCTCCGCCGATGCCTGATCCGGGATTGCTCTCTCCGCTCGCCGGTTTTCTCGAGGCCACGGTGCGCATCGCGACACCGCTGGGCCTTGCCGCGCTCGGCGAGAACGTGAACGAGCGCTCGGGTGTCATCAACGTTGGACTGGAAGGCTCGATGCTGGGCGGCGCGCTCGCGGCGGCAATGGCGGCGCACTGGGCCGGCTCGCCCTGGGCCGGGGTCGTGGCGGGCTGCATGGCGGGCGCGGCGATCGCAGCGGTGTTCGCGGTGTTCTCGATCGTCCTCAAGGGAGACCAGATTGTCGTCGGGACGGCGATCACGCTCGCCACAGTGGGAGCGACCGGAGCGATCTACCGGGCCGCATTCGGCGTGACGGGCACCGCGCTCTCGCTGCCGACGCTCGCGCCGCAGGGCATTCCCGGGCTCGAGTCGATTCCTCTCATCGGGGCCGCCCTCTTCCGCCAGAGCGTTCCCACCTATCTCCTCTATGTGGCGGCCGCCGCCACGTGGGCGCTGTTCGCCAGGACTCAGCTCGGCCTCGCCATCCGGGCCGCGGGCGAGTCGCCCGCCGCAGCGGAAGCCGCCGGCCTGCGCGTTTCGCGGCTGCGCTTCGGCGCGACCCTGTTCGGCGGCGGCATGGCAGGACTCGCGGGCGCGACACTGGTGCTGGCGCAGGCCGGCACGTTCGCCGAGCGGATGACGGCGGGGCGCGGATTCGTGGCGATCGCGATCGTCGTGCTGGGCCGCTGGCGGCCGCTGGGCGTCTTCGCCGCCGCGCTGGTGTTCGGCGCGGCGAGCGCGCTGCAGTTCGCATTCCAGGCGGTCGGTTTCGACGTGCCGTACCAGTTCTTTCTCATGGCACCGTACGTCGTGTCGTTGCTCGCACTGGCCGGCGCCTTTGGACGAGCGCAGGCTCCGGAAGCACTGGGACGAAATGCGTGATGGCTGATGAGTAATGGGTGAGAGGTGATGGGTAATACGTGAGAGGGGACGATCAATGAGACGGTTGAAGCTTGCGGCGATCGTGATTGCGGCAACGGCCCAGACGGCTCAAGCCCAAGTCCCGGAGCTGCCGCGGCGGGCAGCGTTCACGACGCCGAATGCTGCCGACTGGGGCGACGTCGGACGCGAGGCCACGGAGCTGCTTCAGCAATACGTACGCATCAACACCACCAACCCGCCGGGCAACGAGATCGCGGCCGCGCGCTGGCTCCAGGCGGTGCTCGCGCGCGACGGCATAGAGAGTCGGATCTACGAGCCCGCACCGGGAAAGGCGAACCTCGTGGCGCGCCTGGCCGGCGACGGATCGGCCCGGCCGATCGTGCTCTTGAACCACATGGATGTCGTCGAGGCCACGCCGGAGTTCTGGTCGGTGCCGCCGTTCGCTGGCACGATCCTGGACGGCTACCTGTACGGCCGCGGGACCGTGGACATGAAGGGCATCGGCATCTCGCAGCTCATGGCGATGGTGCTCCTCAAGCGCGCGGGCGTGCCGCTGAAGCGTGACCTCATCTTCGTCGCCGTCTGCGACGAGGAGATCGGCGGGCTCTCGACCCTCGGCTCCCTGTGGGTCGCGAGCCAGCACCCGGAGCTCGTCGGCGGCGCCGAGTTCCTGATCAACGAGGGCGGCGGCTCCGACGTGGATCCCTCTGGGGCGATCCGCTATTACGGCGTGGGCACCACCGAGAAGGCGCCGTTCTGGCTCAGCGTCACGACGCATGGTCGCTCGGGGCACGGCTCGCGCCCGGTGCCCGACAACGCCGTGGCGACGCTGGTCAGGGCGATGGACCGCATCGCCTCGTGGGACACGCCGCTCATCGTGACGCCGGCCGTCGAGCGCTTCTTCCGCGATCTCTCGACTCGGGAGAGCGACCCGCGCCGCCGCGCGTGGCTCGCCGACGTCCGCGCGGCGCTCGCGGATCCCGATGCAAGCCGCTGGTTCACGTCGGACATCTACTACAACGCGATCCTGCGCAACACGATCTCGGTGACCGTGGTGCGCGGCAGCGGGAAGACCAACGTCATCCCGCCGGTCGCGCGCGGCGAGGTGGACGTGCGGTTGCTGCCCGGCCAGGACCCGCAGGCGTTTCTGGCGGAGCTGCGCCGGGTCGTGAACGATACGGCGGTCGCGATCGAGCCGATGGGCCGCATCTGGGACGCGACCGAATCGCCTGGCGAGACGGAGCTGATGCGCGTCATCACCGAAGTGATGCAGCAGCGGAGTCCCGGAGTGCTCGTGACGACGCCGATGCTCACGGCCTTCACCGACTCGCACTATTTCCGCCGGATCGGCGTCATCTCATACGGATTCGATCCGTGGGTGCTGCCGGCCTCCGAGAGCGGGCGGATCCACGGCAACGACGAGCGCATCAGCCTGGCGAACATCGAGTACGGCGCACATCTCACGTTCGACGTGCTGAGGGGGATCGCGGCGCGTTGATCGGTCCGCTGTTTCGGGCGCGGCGCCTGCTGCCCAGGAGCAGCGCGAACCCCCCGGGGCTGAGGCGCCGGGTCCGCAACACGCTGACCGATCTGTTCGAGTACTGCGTCGCGCCCTTCGCGAGCTGGGAGAAGGAGCGACTCGTCACCGAGCGCGTCGAGATCCGGCT
>JBIOIA010000132.1:0-6831 GCA_044449445.1 Gemmatimonadales bacterium | reverse complement strand
CGAGTACGGCGGGTTGCTCGACAACCGCAGCTTCGGCGGCGCGCAGGTCTCGCGCACGTTCTACGCCCGGGGCCAGACCGGCCAGCAGCTCCTGCTCGGCGCCTACCAGGCGCTGGAACGCCAGATCGGCCTCGGGACCGTCGAGATGTTCGCGCGTCACGAGATGCTCGACGTCATCGTGGTCGAGGGCCGCGCGCGCGGCATCGTCGTGCGCGACATGGTCACCGGCGAGATCGAGACCCACCTGGGCGACGCGGTGTGCCTCGCCACCGGCGGGTACGGCAACGTGTTCTACCTCTCGACCAACGCGAAGGGGTGCAACGCGACCGCGATCTGGCGCGCGCACAAGCGCGGGGCCGGCTTCGCCAACCCGTGCTACACGCAGATCCATCCGACCTGCATCCCGGTCGCCGGCGAGCACCAGTCGAAGCTGACGCTCATGAGCGAGTCGCTGCGCAACGACGGGCGGGTCTGGGTGCCCAAGAAGAAGGAAGACATCGGCAAGGACCCGCGGGCGATCCCCGAGTCCGATCGCGACTACTACCTGGAGCGCCTCTACCCCAGCTATGGCAACCTCGCCCCGCGGGACGTCTCGAGCCGCGCCGCCAAGCGCGTGTGCGACGACGGCCGCGGCGTCGGGCCCGGCGGCCGAGGCGTGTATCTCGACTTCGCGGACGCAATCGCCCGGCTCGGCGAGGCCGCGATCCGCGACAAGTACGGCAACCTGTTCGAGATGTACCAGCGCATCACCGACGAGGATCCCTACAAGCTCCCGATGCGGATCTACCCGGCCTCCCACTACACGATGGGCGGGCTGTGGGTGGACTACGACCTCATGAGCACGGTGCCCGGCCTGTTCGTCCTGGGCGAAGCGAATTTCTCGGACCATGGCGCCAACCGGCTGGGAGCGAGCGCGCTGATGCAGGGCCTGGCCGACGGCTACTTCGTCATCCCCTACACCATCGGGAACTACCTGGCGGGCGTGAAGCCGGGCGCGCCCGCGACCGAGCACGCCGACGTGAAGGGCGCCGTCGCCGGGGTCAGAGGGCGCGTCGCGAAGCTGCTCGCGATCAAGGGCAAGCGCTCGCCCGCCTCGTTCCACCGCGAGCTGGGCAAGGTGATGTGGGACTACTGCGGCATGGCGCGCAACCGGGCCGGACTCCAGATCGCGCTGCACCGCATCCCCGAGATCCGCGAGGAGTTCTGGCGGAACCTCACTGTCACGGGCGAGGGCGCCGAGCTCAACCAGACGCTGGAGATGGCGGGCCGCGTGGCCGACTTCCTCGAGCTGGGCGAGCTGATCTGCCGCGACGCGCTGGAGCGCGAGGAGAGCTGCGGCGGACACTTCCGCGAGGAGTTCCAGACCGGCGAGGGCGAGGCGAAGCGCGACGACGATCGCTTCTGCCACGTCGCCGTGTGGGAGTGGGCGGGCGACGACACGGCGCAGGTGCGTCACGAAGAGCCCCTGGCGTTCGAGACCGTCCATCTCGCGACGCGGAGCTACAAGTGAACCTGACGCTCCACGTGTGGCGCCAGAAGAACGCGCGCGAGGCGGGCCGGTTCGTCACCTACGACGCGACGGACATCTCGCCCGACACGTCGTTCCTCGAGATGCTCGACGTCGTGAACGAAGGGCTGATCGCGAGGGGCGAAGATCCGATCGCGTTCGATCACGACTGCCGCGAGGGTATCTGCGGCGCGTGCGGCGTGGTCATCAACGGCGCGCCGCACGGCCCCAAGCGCCGCACCACCACCTGCCAGCTGCACATGCGCTCCTTCAGCGACGGCGACGAGGTCACGCTCGAGCCGTGGCGCGCCGGGGCCTTCCCGGTCGTGAAGGACCTGATCGTGGACCGGGGCGCCTTCGACCGGATCATCGCGGCGGGCGGCTTCATCTCGGCGCCGATCGGCTCGGCCGTGGACGGCAACGCGCTCCCGGTGCGGAAGGAAAATGCCGATCTCGCGATGGACGCGGCGGCCTGCATCGGCTGCGGCGCGTGCGTCGCGGCCTGCCCCAACGCCTCCGCCTCGCTGTTCACCGCGGCGAAGATCGGCCATCTCGCGATGCTGCCGCAGGGCCAGCCGGAGCGCATGGAACGCGCGCTGAGCATGATCGCGCGGATGGACGCCGAGGGCTTCGGCTCGTGCACCAACCACGAGGAGTGCGAGGCCGTCTGCCCGAAGGGGATCAGCGTCCAGTTCATCGCGCGGATGAACGCGGATTACATCAAGGCCAGCATCACGAAGGGCCGGCGCCCGGCAACCGCGGAAGACGCAGCCGGGGGCTGACGCCGCCGCTCATGGCCCGCAAGAGCGCCGAACGCCGCTCCGCCGATCTTCGCGCTCCCCTGCCCAAGACGTACAAAGGGCTGGGGGAACGCGGCACCCAGGGCGCCCAGGACCCGGTCCGCCTGCTGGATCCCGGCACCGGCTTCTACACCCGGCCGGCGCTCGCCGCGTTCATCCAGTACGAGATCGACGGCTCCGCCCAGACCTTGATGAACGAGTTGTACGTGACGCCGCTGTGCCTCGTGGCGGTCACGCTCGAGGAGGCGTCCGACAAGAAGGCCATGGAGACACTGGGCGAGTCCGTGAGGAAGCTCACCCGCACCGCCGATCGGGTGGCCGTGGACGAGGGCTGCTTCCTGCTGCTGCTGCGTCGCACGCTGGCGGCCAACGTGCGGGATCACTACGCGCCGCGGTTGGCGGAGACGGTGAACGAGGCGCTGGGCGAGACGGGGACCACCGCCAGACTGTCGGTCGGCATCGCGAGCCTGGTGGAGCACCTGGTCCGCAATCCGGACGACATGGTCAGGAAGGCGATGCGCGCGCTCGAAGAGGCCCGGAAGGAGCCCGGGTCGTTCGTGATCTACGACTTCAGGGTGATGCCGCTGGAGTAGCGTCCTACAGCTTCACCTGCGCGATCGTTTCCTTCACCGCCTGCGCCGACTTCCCCAGCGCCACCTTCTCGTTGCTCGTGAGCTCGACCTCGATGATCTGCTCGAGCCCGCCCGCGCCGATCTTGCACGGCACGCCGAGGAAGATGTCGCGGTAGCCGTACTCGCCCTGGAGCCACGCGGCGCACGGCAGCACCCGCTTCTTGTCCTTCACGATCGCCTCGGCCATCTGCACCGCGGCCGCCGAGGGCGCGTAGTAGGCCGACCCGGTCTTGAGGTACTGCACGATTTCTGCGCCGCCGTTGCGCGCGCGGTCCACGATCTTGTCGAGCACGTCGCGCTTCAGCAACTGCGTGATCGGGATCCCCGACACCGTCGTGTAGGAGATGAGCGGCACCATCGTGTCGCCGTGGCCGCCCAGCACCATCGCCTGGATGTCCTCGACCGACACGTCGAGCGCCTCGGCGATGAACGAGCGGTAGCGCGCGGTGTCGAGCACGCCGGCCATCCCCAGCACGCGCTCGCGCGGCGCGCCGAGGACTTCCTTCATCACGTAGCACATCGTGTCGAGCGGGTTCGACACCACGATCACCAGCGCCTTCGGCGCGCACTTCTTGATCTCCAGCGCGACCGACTTGACGATGCCGACGTTGGTGTTGAGCAGGTCCTCGCGGCTCATGCCGGGCTTGCGCGCGATCCCGGCGGTGACGATGAACAGGTCGCTGCCCGCCGCCTCGCCGTACCCGTTGGTACCGATCACGCGCGTGTCGAAGCCCTCGATCGGAGCGGTCTCCCACTGGTCGAGGCCCTTGCCCTGCGGCACGCCCTCGATGACGTCGATCAGGACGACTTGCTTGGCCAGCTCCTTCTCTGCGAGGCGCTGGGCTGCGGTGGCGCCGACGTTTCCGGCTCCGACGACGGTGATCTTGTTCACGAGTGCTCTCGCTCAGCGATGGGTGGCGGGGATACCGACGTCGGACTTGTAACCGAGTTTGCGCAGCGCGTCATACAGGGCAATCCCGACTGCGGTCGCGAGGTTGAGGTTGCGCACCGGCCCGTGCATCGGGATCCGGAAGCAGCGCTCGGGGTGCTTGTCGAGGATGCGCTGCGGCATGCCGTCGGTCTCGTTGCCGAACACCAGGCAGCTGCCGTCCGGGATGTCGGTGTCCCAGAAGCTCGTGGTCGCTTTGGCCGTGAAGTAGAAGCAGCGCTCGCGGCCCACGGCCTGGCGGAAATACGGCCAGCCCTTGTGGACCCAGAGGTCCACCTCGTCCCACCAGTGCACCGACGAGCGCGCGAGCTCGGCGCTGTCGAGCGAGAAGCCGAGCGGCTCGATCAGGTGAAGCGAGGTTTCGGTGGCCGCGCACAGCCGGGCGATGTTGCCCGTGTTGGGCGGAATCTGCGGCTCGATCAGCGCGACGTGCAGCGCCAGCTCAGCCTCCGACTTGCGAGAGCGCCCTCAGCCCTCCGGCATCCATCTGGAGAAGGTGGTGCTCGGGCGGCTTGGCCGCCAGCGCCGCGGTGAAGACGGGCACCACGCTCTCCCCGCGCCGCAGCGGATCGCGGAAGTTGACCTCGTGGGTCCCGAACAGGCAGGTGCGCAACCGCCCGTCGGCCGTGAGCCGCACCCGGTTGCACGAGCCGCAGTACGTGTGCGTCATCGGGGTGATGACGCCGATCGAGCCCGGCGCGCCGCTCGCCCGGTAGTATTTCGCCGGCCCGTTGCCGAGCGGAGCGTCGCCCGATTCCGAGAGCCCGCCCAGCGCCGCCGCGGCACGCTGGAGCACCTCGTCGCTCGGCACCACGTGCTTCCACTCGAGCTCGGCCATGTCGCCCACCGGCATCAGCTCGATGAACCGAACGTGCCAGGGATGCTCGAGCGTCAGCCGCGCGAAGTCCTCGACCTCATCGTCGTTGATGCCGCGCATCACGACCACGTTCACCTTGATGGGATCGAGACCCGCCTGCTCCGCCGCCGTGAGCGCCGCGATCGGGTCGAAGCCCAGGTCCCGACGCGCGATCGTCGCGATGCGATCCGGCCGGAGCGAATCGGCTGACATGTTCACGCGGTCGAGCCCGGCCGCGCGGTAGTCCGCGGCCTTCGCCACCAGCTTCACGCCGTTGGTCGAAAGCGCCACGTCCTCGATGCCGCAGATCTGCGACAGGTAGCGGATCAGTGTTTCGAGCTCGGGGCGGATCGTCGGCTCGCCGCCGGTGAGCCGCAGCCGACGGATCCCGGTCGGCGCAAGCTGGCGCACGATCTCCGCGATCTCCTCGTAGGTGAGGATCTCGGACTTCGGCAGCCACTCCAGTCCCGCTTCCGGCATGCAGTACAGGCACCTGAAGTTGCAGCGATCGGTGACGCTGATCCGGAGGTACGTGATCGCGCGGCCCTGCGCGTCGAGCATGGGGAGCGGCCTAGGCATGCGCCGCCCCGGCGCCGACCCATCGCTCGCTGCCTGAGGCCAGCCGTTCCTTCTTCCAGACCGGCACGCGCTTCTTGGTCTCCTCGATGAGATAGCGGCACGCCTCGAACGCCTCCGCCCGGTGCGGACACGCCACGGCGATCGCGACGCTCGCCTCGCCGGCCCGGACGAACCCCGTGCGGTGCCTGAGCGCGACACGAGCCGCCGGCCAGCGCGCCTTCGCCTCGGCGAGGAGGCGATCGAACTCGGCCTCGGCCATTTCCGGAGACGCCGAGTACTCGATGCCGTCCACGTCGCCGTCTTCCGCTGAGCGGCGCACCGTGCCGAGGAACAGCGCCGTGCCCCCGCACCCCGGCGAGGCGACCTCGGCCAGGAGCGCGGCGGCGTCGATCTGGCGTTCCGTGAGCCAATGAGCCATGATCCTGAACATTACGACAGATGCCCACCTTCTTCAACGAGGACGGTATGCGATCCCGTAGCGCTGTGATTCTCGCCTTGGTGCTGGCTGCGGGCGCCCCGATCGCCCTGGCCGCACAGCAGCCCCGCGACACCACGCGCGCCCGGCGCGAGGTTCGGCAGGACCGTCGCGATCTTCGTCAGGACCGCAAGGCGGAGAGCGCGAACCGCCAGGCCGTGCGGCAGGCTAACGCCAACGTCCGGCAGGATCGTAGCAAGCTCAGGCAGGACCGGCGCGACAGCACGGCGACGGGGCAGGACCGCCAGAAGCTGGCCCAGGATCGTCAGGCGCGGCGCCAGGACGTGCGGCAGGCGCGGCAGGGGGCCAGGGACGTCAGGCAGGATCGCAGGGATCTGCGTCAGGACCGGAAAGCGGCGCGCGACTCGACCAAGCGCCCGTAGCTACCCTCCCGCAACGGGCGGAATCAGCGCGATCTCGTCGCCTTCCTCGAGCGCGGTCTCCGGCTTCGCGTAGCGCCGGTTCACCGCGATCAGGGGCTGGGGAGGCAGACGCTCGGCCCCGGCACGGCGCCTGACGTCGGCCAGCGCATCGGCCGCCGTCGCGCCCGCCGGCAACTCGAGCGGCAGCTCGTGCGCGCCAAGCGCCTCGGCGTACATGGCAAACAGCAGCAGCCTGACTTTCACGCTCCTCGCTCCTGCGCTCCCACGCTCCTGCGCTTCATCTTCCCTGACCCAGAATCCCATCCAGAATCGCCCGCGCCTGCGCACTCGCGTTCGGATCGCGCGCGACTTCGTAGCTGTGCTCGGTGACGAGCCGCACCGTTCCCCGCCCCGTCATCTGCTGCCCGCCGCGCACCCACGACAGGACGATGGGCATCCCCTCGGCACTGCCGTAGCGGTTGCGGTACTGCGCGCCGAAGTTCTGGGGATCGCTGGTGGAGACGTCGCCGATCCTGGTCAGCAGATCACCGGGCTGGAGTCCCGCCTCCGAGGCGAGCGAATTGGGTTCGACGTGCGCGACGAGGAGGCCGCCATCCCGCGCCTCGCTGAACCCGACGCCGATCCGCGGCGACCTGGTCTCCTGTACCGTT
>JBIOIA010000131.1:0-6903 GCA_044449445.1 Gemmatimonadales bacterium | reverse complement strand
GCCGCTAGTGCTTTCCGTCCCTTCGATACTCGGGATACTGCGGCACCCAGAACCGGTCGGCGATCACCTTCCGCATCCTGTCCTCGGTCACGCGCGGAGCAAGGCGGGCACGCACCGCTTCCATCGCCGCGGCCAGCGCGACGCCCTTCGCCACTTCCTTCACGTGATCGAGCGGCGGCAGCAGCGGCGCGCTCCGGTCCTTGAGGGCGGGGGAGAGGTCGCCGAGCGCGCGGGCGGCGGCGAGCATCATCGCGTCGGTGACGCGGTGCGTGCGCGAGGCCGCCACGGCGAGGCCGATCGCCGGGAAGATGTAGAAGTTGTTGCACTGGGCGATCGGGTACACGCGCCCCCCGTACGTGACCGGCGCGAACGGCGAGCCCGCCGCGACGATGGCGCGGCCGTCGGTCCACGCGATCAGGTCGGCCGGCGCGGCTTCGGCCTTGTCGGCCGGGTTGGACAGCGGGAAGATGATCGGCCGCTCGACCTTCGAAGCCATTTCCTGCACGATGTCGCGCGTGAACATGCCGGGCCTGGTCGAGAGCCCCATCAGGATCGTCGCACGCGTGTTCTTGATCACGTGGGCGAGCGGGATCTGGCCCTTCGCGTCCTTCCACGAGGCGACGCGAGACTCGTCCTGGGCGAAGGCACGCTGCACCTCCGAGAGTTCTGTCGTGCCGGAATGCACCAGGCCCCGGGAGTTGAGCAGGTAGAACCGGCGCCGGCCCTCGGTGTCGCTCAGGCCCTCTTCCTTCATGGCGGTGAGGATGTATTCGGCCAGCCCGGTGCCGGCGCTGCCGGCGCCCAGGATCACGACCTCCTGGTCGCGGAACCGCGTGCCTGTGATCTTCAGCGCGCCGAACAGCGCCCCGATCGCGACGGCCGCCGTGCCCTGGATGTCGTCGTTGAACGTGCACAGCCGATCGCGGTACAGGTCGAGGATCGGCCGCGCGGTGTCCTTGGCGAAGTCCTCCCACTGGAGCAGCACGTGCGGGAGCGTGCGCTCGACCGCGCGCACGAACTGCTCAACGAAATCCCAGTACTTCTGCCCCTTGATCCGCTCGTGGCGCCAGCCGATGTACTCGGGGTCGTGGAGCGCCTCCACGTTGTTGGTGCCCACGTCCAGCGTGATCGGCAGGGTGCGGGTGGGCGCGACGCCTCCGATCAGCGTGTAGAGCGAGAGCTTGCCGATCGGGATGCCCATGCCGCCCGCGCCTTGGTCGCCGATGCCGAGGATGCGCTCGCCGTCGGTGACGACGATGACGTCCACGTCCTGGTTCGGGCGGTTGGTGAGCATCTCCACCATGCGCGCGCGCATCGGATAGGAAAGGAACAGCCCGCGCGGGCGCCGGTAGATGTGCGAGAAGTGGCGGCAGCCCTCGGCCACGACCGGCGTGTAGATGACCGGCGCCATCTCTTCGAGGTGGCGCGTGACGAGCGCACAGAACAGCGTCTCGTTGTTGTCCTGGAGCGCGCGCAGGTAGATGTGCCGCTCGAGGTTGTCGGTCTTGCGCTGGTACGCGTGGTAGCAGCGCGCGCACTGCTGCTCGAGCGTCTCGACGACGGGAGGGAGGAGACCGTGGAGCTGGAACCGCTCCCGGTCGGCTGCCGAATATGCGGTCCCGGCGTTGAGGGACGGTATCTCGAGGAGGTGCTGACCGACGAGGTCGGTCCGCACGACCTGGCGCTTCGCGCTGCCCGCGGAACGGCGCCCGGCAGGTTTCGTCTTCATGTGCCCTTCTTCCAAAACGCCTTAGCGGCGGTCCAGGCGGTTGATCTTTTCGACCCGCGGCGCGTGGCGGCCGCCGCCGAACGCCGTGGTCAGGAACGTCTTCACGATCTCGGCCGCGAGACGCGCGCCGATCAGGGTCCCTCCCAGCGTCAGCACGTTCGCGTCGTTGTGCTCCCGCGCGTTGGCCGCCGTCGTGAGATCGTAGCACAGTGCGGCCCGTACTCCGGGCACCTTGTTGGCGGCCATGCTGCTGCCGATTCCCGCGCCGTCCACCATGATGCCGCGCCACGCCCGCTGGTCGGCCACCGCGCGCGCGACCGCCACGGCGTAGTCAGGGTAGTCTACCGAATCGGTCGAATCCGTGCCGAGGTCGAGCACCGCATACCCGAGCGCGTCCAGCACTGATTTCAGCCATTCCTTCATCGGGAATCCGCCGTGGTCGGCGCCCAGGGCCACGACGGGCAGACTGGCGGATGGGCGGTCGGGCGGACGGTCGGCTGATTCAGAGAGTCGGTTCTGTCCGCCGGTCCGGCCGTCCGCCTGTCCGGCTGTCACGAGCGCCACGCCCAGCTGCCGCGCCAGGTCGCGCGCGGCCGGCGTCACCACCGAGCCCTTCTGGAGCGCGAGCGTCCGCCCGCTGCGCGCGGCGGCGCGCACGTCGGCCTCGGTGATCGCGTGCTTCGACCTCATCGAGGCGAGGGCGTCACGGGCGCATTGAGGTGGTAGAGGAGCTCGATCGTGTAGCGGTCGTCCGTGCTGAGCACCGTGGCATGGGGAGTCACGAACATGATGTCGCCCGCGTCCGGGCTCTCCGAGAGCAGGCCGAGCGCGTGCCCGATCTCATGCGCCGTCACGAAGTGATAGCACGAGTAGATGTCCGCCGAGTCGGCGATCAGCGGCACGACATAGCTGCGGATCGGCCGCAGCAGGACCTTCCGGGTCGAGTCGAGATAGATGTCCGTGCGTCCGATGCACGCGTGCGCCGAGTCGCCGGGAACGCGAAAGGCGGCCGCGGTCGGTGGCGGGGGCATGTTCGCCGGGTTGCGCATGATGATGTCGGCGGTCGCCGAGTCGGGCCACAGCTGGAGCGACAGCTCGCCGCAGCGGACGCCGTTCGTCCACAGCTGCATCCCGAGTTGGGCGTTGGCCTGGAGGCTGTCCACCGGCTCGGCATAGATGCGAACGGGCCGGTAGCTGTCGGGCCAGCGGAACACGACCGATGTGTCGCCGGGAAGGTAGACGGGATACGCCGCGGCGTTCGGCTCGAAGCACTGGCTGATGCCGGCGTCGTGGCACGCGGCGAGCGCGGCTGCGGCCGCGATGCCGACGACGGGAATCAGGAACCGGCGCATGCGTGGAACATATCGCGTCGGCGACGCGGGGTCAGGCGGCGGCGGCCAGTTTCACCAGGCGCCGGACCGCCCAGGTCAGGAACAGGACGGCGCCGAACGTGCAGACGACGAGCGGTCCGGTCGGCAGGTCCCAGGCGTACGACAGGGCCAGTCCCAGCGTGCAGGAGAACGTCCCCATCGTCCAGGCGATCGCCATCATCGGTATCGGCCGCTCCGCGAACAGGAAGGCGACCACGGCGGGCACGACGAGGAATGTGAACACGAGCAGGACGCCCGCGATCGGCACCGAGAACGTAACGGTCATGCCGAACAGGAGGTAGAACAGGAAGTCCCACCACCGCACGCGCCAGCCGAGGCCCTTCGCCTCGTCGGGGCTGAACGAGATGGTCCAGAAGCGGCGCCGGAACGCGAACAGCACCGCGCCGATGATCGCGTAGGCGATGGCGTCCTTGAGAATCGTGGGCCACGTGATCCAGAGCAGGCTGCCGACCAGGATGTCCTTGATGACGTCGGCGCCGCGCGGGGCCCTGTCCGCCACGAGGATTGCCGCGGCCGAGGCCACGACGTATACGATGCCGATGATGGCCTCCTGCGGCACGTGCGTCCGTTCCTTCGTGCGCGTCGCCGCGAGGATCGCGGCGCCGGTCGCGACGGCGCCAATGGCGAAGAAGTGGGCCTCCTGCGAATCGGGCGCGATCCGGAACAGCAGGCCCGTGGTGGCGCCGAGCGCGGCCATCTGCGCCAGCGCGAGGTCCACGAAGATCACGCCGCGCGCGATCACGTGCAGGCCGAAGTAGCCGTGGATCGCGACCAGCAGCATCGCCGCGACGAACGGCGGGAACATCAGCTCGACGGCGCTCATTGCGTTCCCGTGGGAGTGGCGGAGAAGCCCTGGACCAGTCCCGTCACCCAGGCGTTCACGAGATCGAAGTAGGTATCCACGCCGGGCATCCCGCGCGTGTTCGCGGGCACGATCACGGCCGTCGCCCCGGTGCGCTGCGCGATCTCGCGGAGCTGGTTGCGATCGTAGAAGTTCGCCGAAAAGAGCACCCGGATGTTCCGCTCGCGCATCAGCGCGATGACCTCCTGCACGTGGCGCGGCGTCGGCGGGATGCCGGGCTTGGGCTCGAGGTACTCGACGCAGGAGGGGCCGAACCGGTTGGTGAGGTACACCCATTCCTTGTGGTAACAGACCATTTCCGCGGTGCGGATCGGAGCCGTCTGCTGCATCCAGCCGCCCAGGCGAGTGATGAGCGGGCGGCCCTGGTAGTTGGTGCGCTGGAGGAAGTCCATGATCCGGTCGTTGCGGGCCAGGTCGAACAGCGTCGCCGGCGTCAGGATCCGCACCAGCTCCTCGCCGTAGGTCGCCTTCAGGATGCGCACCTCGAAGTCCCGCTCGCGTCCCGCGTAGTAGTCGCCGTTGGCGGGATCCACGCGCTGGAGCCCGGCCAGGATGTTGCGCGCGATGATAATGGCGTTGATGGGGTCGGTCTGGATGTGCGGGTTCCCGTCCACGTGGATGTCGCCGCCGGCGCGGGACAGGTTCGTCGGCACCTCGAGCACGTGGATGCCCTCGAACCCCGCCACGTAACCGCGCGCGCCCACGCGCACGTTTCCGTTCCCGGCGCGGTCGAGCAGCGCGCCGACCCACAGCTCGAGGTCCATGCCCGACGTGACGAACAGGTCGGCGTCGCGCAGCAGCGGCACGAAGCTGGGCCGGGGCTGGACGAAGTGCGGGTCCTCGTCGCCCTCGGCGATCGCCGTCACGGTCGCGCGGTCGCCCGTGATCTCCTGAGCGATGGATGCGAAGGTGGTCAGCGACGTGACGACCTTGATCGGGCCCGAAGGGCCGGCCGCGAGGGCACCGGACAACAGGAACGCAAGAAGAGCATTCATCAGAACAGCTCGTGTTTGTGGGGTCCCATGGCGAACACCGCCTGGATCGTGAAGCGATCGTGCAGGGCGCCGGCGGTGTCGCGGGCGTGTTCGTACAGCGCGCGCAGGAAGACGAATTCGCTCTGCCAGTAGGTCAGGGCCGGCGTGATCGCCCACTCGTGCGAGGCGACCGCCGGATCGACGGCCTGGAGCCAGTCCCAGCGCGTGCTCACCGTGTAGCGGCGGCTCAGCTTCCAGGTCGCGTCGGCGTAGCCGCCGTAGCGCGTCGTCGCGACGCCGCTGAAGCTGCGGTGCAGGTTCCAGAACTCGCCGCGCACCGTGAGCTCGCGCGCCATGCCTTCCGCCGGCGGCCGCCACGTGAACCGTGCGGCCAGCACGGCAAGCGAGGTCGTGAGGCCGGTATCCGGGTTGGTCCCGTAGGTGCCGCTCGCGCTCGCCATCAGGTAGGTGGCGCGCGAGAGCTGCCAGAAGCCGGCGAGCTTGGACAGAATGGCGGGCCGGTTGCCGCCCGCATAGAGGACCGTGTTGTCGCCGTTCGTGCCCTGCACATACAGCTCGTACGTGCCGGCCTTGCCCGAGAACGGCAGCGGCCAATAGAGCGAGACGCCCGTCCCGATCAGGCCGTCGTCCGACGCGTAGCGGCGTACCACGAGCGGATACTCGTCCTCCGGCACCGCGTGCAGGTGCCAGCGATTCAGCTCGCCGATCTCCTGACGGAAGCGGCCGATGTCGACCCTGACGTGACCCGGAAGGACCGGGAAGAAGAGGTAGCCCTCCTCGATGCTGACTTCGCCCCCTTCGAAGGAGGCGAAGATCTTCGCCGTGGCATAGGGGTCGAGCGCGGACTGGAATCCCATCTCGAACTCGCGCGCGACGAAGTTGTCGCCGGCAGTGCCTGCCGGTCTTGGATTGGCCGCGCCGACGCGAAGGTCGCCGGTGACCGAGATCTCCGGGTTTTGCGCGTTCGGGCCGAGCCGGGCCTGGCGCGGCTGCGCGGCGGCGGCTGAATCGGCCGACGCGGCGGACGCAGCGGCACGCAAAGCCGCAAGCTCGTCGCCGCTCGACGTGTCCCCGCCCGCGCGACGCTGCGCGAGGCTGTCGATCCGCGACTGGAGGCCACGAATCACTTCGATCAGCGAGTCCAGCGTGCGCTGCTGGCGGCGCGCCGTCGAGTCGGCCGGGATCTGGGCCGCCAGGCCCGAGCCCCAGAGGAGCGCGGCGGCGACGAGTATCGCCGGCCGACGGAGGATGTGCATCGCTCTCACCTTACCAAAGTGGGATTCGCGGCAGGCTTTGAAGTAGCTGATACCGTGCCCAGCGCCCCAGGTTCCTGAGGATCAACTCCCGCTTCCCCCGACGTGGGCCGCATCGCTGAAGACCACGGCGAGCGAGCGCTCGGCCGCTCGCAGCTCGGCGCGCAGCCGTGCCATCAGGTTGTCGTAGTGCTGGAGCGCCGAGAGGTCGCCGCCCTGTGCCTCGATGGCTTCGCGCACCTTGGCGATGCGCGCGAGGTGCGCCTGGACCCCGTCCGACAGCTGCCGCAACGCGCCGCCGAGCTCCTCCACCGCTTCGCGGCGGCGCTCGCGGCGGCGATGGAGCGCCGCCACGATCTCCCGCACGCCGACCGTCGGAATGCGCCCTCTGGGCAGCGCGTCCACCGACATTCCGAGCGCGCTCACGCCGCCCTCGGCGGGATCACGAGGACGCCCGGTCATCCGCGCTCGGGACCGAGCAGCCGGCGGATCACGCTGGTTCGCTTCTCCCGGTGCTTCTCTTCCAGCGCAGCCTCGGCGTCCGCGGCTCGATGCTCGAGCTGGAGCTTGGCCTCACGCAGGCGCTCCACCAGCGCCCGCTCCGACTCGAGCTCGTCGCGCAGGCGATCCATGTCGCCGCCGCCATGCCGCACGGGGGGCGGCGGCGACATGG
>JBIOIA010000130.1:0-6950 GCA_044449445.1 Gemmatimonadales bacterium | reverse complement strand
CTCCGGCTCACGGGCATCAGGAACGACAGCGTGGGCGTGTCCACCGTGCGGGGCCTTCTGGAGCGCGTGCGGGCCCTGCCGGGGGTCGAGGCGGCCTCGGTGGCCCGGTTCGTCATTCTGAGTCCCGGTCCGCTCCCCACGACCGCCACGCGGGTCGAGGGCTATGCGCCGCGGCAGGACGAGAACATGAGCATCACCTACAACAACGTGTCCGGCGACTACTTCCGGACCACGGGCATCCGGCTACTGGAAGGGCGGGTCATCGGCGACGCGGACGTGGCCGGCAACGCGCCGGTCGTGGTGGTCAACCAGGCGTTCGTGCGCAAGTACCTCGCCGGTAGGCGTGCGATCGGCGCGCGCGTCAGCGTGTCGGGCGACGAATGGCTGTCCATCGTCGGCGTCGTGACGACCACCAAGGTCAACAGCTTCGACGAGGATCCGGTGCCGATGGTGTACCGTGCGTACGGTGCCCGGTTCGCGACGCCCAACTTCACGCTGCATGTGCGGACGGCCGGGGACCCGCTGGCGCTCACCGCGGCGATCCGCAGCGCCTTCGCCGAAGTCAGCGCCGACCTGCCGTTCCTCGACCCGCGCAACATGGCCGAGTTCACCTCGATTCAGTACTTCCTCCAGGAAACCGGCGCCATCATACTGTCGGCCGTCGGGATTCTGGCCCTGCTGCTCGCCTCCATCGGTATCTACGCCACCATGGCCTACTCCGTGAGCCGGAGGGTGCGCGAAATCGGCGTGCGCCTCGCGCTGGGAGCGGCGCGCTCCGATGTCGTGCGCCTGGTCCTGGGCCGCAGCATGCGATTGACTGGATTTGGGCTGCTGATCGGCCTGGTGGGCGCTGTGGGCGTGGGCCAGGCGCTGCGCAGCATGCTGTACGGCGTGGGCCCGCGCGACCCGCTCACCTTCGCCGGCGTGGGACTGCTGCTGGCCGCCGTCGCGCTCGCGGCGAGCTGGCTGCCTGCGCGCCGCGCGGCGCGCGTGGATCCCATGATCGCCCTGAGGTCGGAATGAGCCACCTGCTGCGCGACCTGCGCTACGCTGCGCGCGCGCTCCTGCGCACGCCGCTCTTCACGCTCGGCATCGTCCTGACGCTGGCGTTAGGCATCGGCGTCAACGCGGCGATGTTCGGCGTCGTGGACACGCTGTTCTTCAAGCCACCCGCCGGCGTTCAGGACGCGGGTCGCGTCGTGCGGGTCTATGTGCGCCGCTCGCAGGGTTCGATGGGCGTACGGACCGGCGGCGTGGGGATGTATCCCGCGTTCGTGGACCTGCGCGATGCGGGCGTCTTCGCGCGCACGGCCGGCGTGACGTCACTCGGCCTCACGATGGGCCACGGCGCCGAGGCCGAGCAGGTCAAGGGTGCGGCCGTGTCGCACGACTACTTCCCGCTGCTCGGCGTCGGCGCGGCGCGCGGCCGCTTGTTCGGTGCCGCGGACGACCGACCCGAAGCGGACAAGATCGCCGTGCTCTCCTACGGGTTCTGGCAGCGCCGCTTCCAGGGCGACAGCGCGGTCATGGGCCGCTCGCTCCAGTTCGGGCGCAGCTTCTACACGGTGGTCGGCATCGCCGCGCGGGACTTCGGCGGCATCGACCTGGAGCCCGTGGACGTCTGGCTGCCGATCGAGGCGGCGGCCGCGGACGTAACCAGCAAAGAGGCGCTGACCAGCCGCAACTGGTATTGGATGAGCGTGATCGCGCGGCTCAAGCCGGCAATGCGGCCGGAGGACGCGGCGGCGCAAGCGACCCTCGTCTATCGCCGCGGCACAACCGTCGAGGCCGGGGGGGTCCGGAACTCCCGGAGCAACGACAGCACGGCCCAGGTGATTCTCGGGCCAATCGAGGCGGCCCGCGGTCCCTCCATGTCGGACGACGCGAGGGTGTCCGCGTGGATCGGGTTCGTGGCCGCAGTCGTGCTGTTGATCGCGTGCGCGAACGTCGCCAACCTGCTGCTCGCCCGCGGTGTGAGCCGCCGGCGTGAAATGGCGGTGCGCGCCGGACTCGGAGCGGGGCGGGCCGGGCTGCTGCGGCTGCTGATCTCCGAGAGCGTGGTGCTCGCGGGGGCAGGCGGCGCGGCTGCAGTACTCCTGGCCATGTGGGTCGGCTCCGTGGCGCGCGGCTACCTGATTCCGAACCTGCCGAAGGACGCACCGGTGGTGGACGCGCGACTGCTGGCCTTCACGGCGGCCAGCGTCCTCGTAGCCGCGCTGCTTTCGGGGCTGGTGCCAGCGGTGCAGTCGAGCCGGACCGACCTTGCCGAGGCGCTGAAAAGCGGGGGACACGGGTCCACGGCGCGCGGCGGCCGCACTCGCGCGGTGCTGCTCGTGGCGCAGGTGGCGTTGACGCTGGTGCTGCTGGTGGGCGCCGGACTGTTCGTGCGCAGCCTGCGCAATGTCCAGGGTCTCGATCTCGGGTTTGACGCCGACCGCGTCCTCGAGGCGAAGGCGAGCTTCGGCGGCGTCTCGGGGAGCTCCGTCGGCATCGCACGCCAGATTTCGGCCGTCGGCGGCTCCAACACGCCGGTGTCCGAGCGCAATGCGGCCTATCTCCGGATGCTCGAGCGCGTGGAGCGCCTGCCCGTCGTCGCGAGCGCGGCGGCGTCCATGGGCACGCCGTTCAGCTCGTCGTTCTCGTTCGGCCTCCGCGCCGAGGGCAGGGATTCGATCCCGGGCTCGAGCGGCGGTGGCCCCTATCTCAACGCCGTGACGCCGCACTATTTCGCGACCATGGGTACGCGCATCGTGCGCGGCCGAACTTTCGGGGACGGCGACGTGAAGGGCGGAGCGAAAGTCACCATCGTCACGGCGACGATGGCCAGACTGCTGTGGCCGGGCCAGGAGCCGCTCGGGAAGTGCCTGTTCATCAACGATGGGCCCTGCATCCAGGTCGTCGGTGTCGCGGCGGACCCGAAGCACGGCAGCGTGACCGATTCGACCACGCTCCAGTACTTCGTGCCGTTGGCGCAGATGGACGACGCCAACATCACCGCGTTGATGGTGCGCGCGCGCGGCCAGGCGAGCGACGCGGCCGAGGCGGTGCGTCGCGAGATGCTGTCGGATCCGAGCGTCTACTCGGCAAGCGTGCGCTCGCTTGCCGACCAGATCGCGCCGCAGCTGCACGCCTGGAAGCTGGGCGCGATGGCCTTCACCGCCTTCGGCGCGGTGGCGCTGCTCATCGCCGCGATGGGCATTTTCGCGGTCATCTCGTATTCGGTCAGCCAGCGCACCAACGAGATCGGCATCCGGATGGCGCTGGGCGCGAGGTCGCACGAGGTGGCACGGATGGTCGTGGGGCAGGGACTGCGCACCGCCGCGATCGGCGTGGTGCTCGGCGGCGCCGGCGCGTTCGCGCTCGGCCGGGCGATCCGCTCGCTGCTCTACGGCGTCCTTCCGACCGATCCCTTCGTGTTCGCGAGCGTCGCGACCGTGCTCATGGCCGTGGCGGCCCTGGCCGCGTACCTGCCGGCCCGCCGCGCGGCGCGCACAGATCCCATGATCGCCCTGAGGAGTGAATGATGGAAACTCTGTTGTTGGACCTGCGCTACGCCGTCCGCTCGCTGATCAAGAGCCCCGGCTTCACCGTGGCCGCGGTGCTGACGCTCGGCCTCGGCATCGGCGCCAACACCGCGATCTTCTCGGTGATCGACGCGGTGCTCCTGAAGCCGCTCCCGTACGCCGAGCCGGGACGTCTTGTCACGGTCAACCACTACTACCCGGGTCTCAACGCACTGAAGGCGTCGGTCTCGGTGCCGGGTTTCCGGGACTACAACGCACAGAAACAGATCTTCGAGCGCTCGGCGGTCGAGAACTTCGCGGCCATGAACCTGACCGGCACGGGCGAGCCCGAGCGGATCAACGTGACGCAGGTCTCGGGCGAGTTCTTCCCGACGCTCGGCGTGGGCGCGATGCGCGGTCGCACAATCAGGCCCGACGAGGCCCAGGAGGGTCACAATCACGTCGTCGTGCTGATGAACGGGTTCTGGAAGCGGAAGTACGGCGCCGACACGACCCTCATCGGGCGTACCATCGCGCTCAACGGCGAGAACTACGAAGTCGTGGGCGTGATGCCGCCCTCCTTCAAGGATTTCTTCGCGCAGCAGGCCGACCTGTTCATGCCGGTCGTGTTCCGGCCCGAGCAGTTCGCCGACAACCGCCGCACCAACGAGTTCCTCCAGTTTGTCGGGCGCCTGGCACCCGGCGTGAGCGTGGAGCGTGCGCAGAGCGACATGCACGCGTTTGCGGTCCGCCTCAAGCAGCAGTTCCCGAACAGCTACGCCCGCGACTGGGACCTGCTGGTCACTTCGCTCGACGAGCAGGCCGTGGCCAACGTGCGCACGGCGCTCCTCATCCTGCTCGGCGCCGTTGGCTTCGTGCTGCTGATCGCGTGCGCCAACGTCGCCAACCTCCAGCTCGCGCGCACCGCGGGTCGCGCGCGCGAGGTCGCGGTGCGCGTCGCGCTCGGCGCCTCGCCCGGCCGGCTGATGAGGCAGCTGCTCACCGAGAGCGTGCTGCTTTCCTGCGTCGGCGGCGGCCTCGGACTGCTGTTCGCGGTGTGGGGCGTGCCGGCGCTGCTGGCCTTGAACCCACGCAACCTGCCGCCCGCCAACGAGGTCGGTCTCGACCCGACCGTACTGGCCTTCGCCCTTCTGGTGTCGGTCGGGACGGGCCTGGTGTTCGGGTTCATGCCGGCGATCCAGGTGGCGCGCGCCGACCTGCACGAGTCGCTGAAGGAGGGCGGTCGCGGGGCGGTCGGCGAGCGCAGGAGCCTGGCGCTGCGCCGCGGTCTCGTCATCTCGACGATCGCACTGGCCCTGACGCTGCTCGCGGGCGCGGGCCTGCTCATCCGAAGTTTCGCGCGCCTGACCGGCGTGGAGCCCGGATTCCAGCCCGATCACCTGCTCACGTTCAACATCTCGCTGCCGAGCACGAAGTATTCGAACGACACGACGCGCATTGCCGTGCTCGAGCGCCTCGTCGTCGCCGTGCGCGGCGCACCCGGCGTGGTGAGCGCCGGCGGCACGAGCAACACGCCGTTCGCCGGGAACTGGTCCACGTCGAGCTTCAACATCGAGGGCTACACGCCGCCAACGGGCACGCCGTCGCCGTGGGGCGACGTCCGGTCGGTCACGCCCGGTTACCTGCCGACGATGCGCACGCCGCTCCTCAAGGGTCGGCAGTTCGCCGACGAGGACCGGGCTGGCTCACCGCCCGTCACGATCGTGGACGACGAGATGGTGCGCCGCTACTGGCCGAACACGGATCCGATCGGCAAGCGGATCACGTTCAACAACCTCACGGACACCAACATCGCCTGGATCACGGTCGTCGGCGTGGTCGGCCACATGAAGCACGAGGGCCTCGATGCCCAGGCGCGGGTCCAGTACTACTTCCCGATCGCGCAGAATGCGCTGCCATTCCTCGGCTTCGTGGTGCGTACCACGGCCGAGCCCACCAGCGCGCTGGCCGACGTCCGCGCCGCCGTGCGCTCGGTGGACCCCGACCTGCCGCTCGCCAACGTGAATACGATGGAGACGCTGATCGACCAGACCACCGGGCCGCGCCGGTTCTCGATGCTGCTCCTGGGCAGCTTCGCCGCGCTCGCCCTGGTGCTTGCGTCGATCGGCCTGTACGGCGTGATGAGCTACACCGTGACGCAGCGCGCGCGCGAGCTCGGCGTGCGCGTCGCGCTGGGCGCCGCCTCGCGCGACGTCCTCGGCCTGGTGCTCGGCCAGGGCGCGCGGCTCGCCGTCCTCGGTGTCGCAATCGGCTTGGTGACATCGATCGCGGTGACGCGGGTGATGAAGGACATGCTGTTCGGCGTGAGCGCGACCGACCCGGTCACGTTCGTGGTGATCTCGACCGTGCTGCTCGGCGTCGCGCTGCTGGCGAGCTACCTGCCGGCGCGGCGCGCCACGCGTGTGGATCCGATCGAGGCGCTTCGCAGCGAGTAGGAGGCACGGTGGAAACGCTGCTTCAGGACATCCGCTACGCGCTGCGCACGCTCCGGCGCGCGCCGGGGATGGCCGCGCTCGCGGTGCTGTGCATGGGGCTCGGGATCGGCGCCGTCACGACGATGTACAGCACGGCGCGCGCCTTCACGCTCCGTCCGATCCCCCAGGTCCACGACGCCGGGCGGCTTATGCACGTGTGGGAAGGGCCCGCCGATGCGCCGGAACGCTTCGACGGCGTGTCGCCCGCCTCTATGCGCGACCTCGGCACGCTGCGCGAATTCGCCGCCGTGGCCGGAATGCAGCAGGTGATCCTCAACCTGACCGGAGGCGATGTCCCCGAACGGGTCCGCGCCGCGCGTGTCTCCTTCTCCTTCCTGATGGCGATGGGCCGACGGCCCGTGCTCGGCCGCGACTTCACGGCCGCCGACGACGCAGCGGGCGCCGAGCCGGTGGCGCTGCTGGGCTTCGGCCTGTGGCAGCGCCGCTTCGGAGGGGACAGCGCGCTGATCGGGCGCACTGTGCAGCTCAACGGCGAGGCGTACCGCGTCGTCGGTATCCTGCCTGACGACTTCGTGTTCCCGGCGGCCTCGCAGCTCCTGACGCCGCTGGCGCTGACCCCGGATGCCTGGGCGTCGCGCCGCGGCCGCAGTCTGTTCGCGCTCGCGCGGCTCGCGCCCGGCGTCGGCATCCCGCAGGCGGAGGCGGCCGTCGCCACGCTCGGTGCGCGGCTGGCCGCGGCCTACCCGGAGGCGAACGACCGCTGGGTCATGCGTGCCGAGCCGGCCGAGACGCTGTTCGGACGGGGGCCGCGCCCGTTCATGATGGTGCTGCTGGCGTCGGTCGGTTTCGTGCTGCTGATCGCGTGCGCCAACGTCGCCAACCTGCTGCTCGCACGCGCCACCGGGCGCCGCCGCGAGATCGCGCTGCGCGTCGCGCTCGGCGCCTCGCGCGCTCGCATCGTCCGGCAGTTGCTCACCGAGAGCGTGATGAT
>JBIOIA010000129.1:0-6955 GCA_044449445.1 Gemmatimonadales bacterium | reverse complement strand
TTCTCCCAGCGGAGCGAGGGTCGCGACATGAGCATCTTTGAACTCGAGGAATCCGTCACGCAGAACGCGCGGATGAAGGTCGTCGGCATCGGCGGCGGCGGCGGCAACGCCGTCAACCGCATGATCGCCGAGCACCTGTCGGGCGTGGAGTTCATCTCGGTGAACACCGACGCCCAGGCGCTCCTCAACAACAAGGCCGACGTCAAGGTCCAGATCGGGAAGAAGTTGACCCGGGGCCTGGGCGCGGGCGCGCGCCCCGAGATCGGCCGTCAGGCGGTGGACGAGAACAAGGACGACGTGCACCGCGTGCTGGCGGGCGCCGACCTCGTGTTCGTCACCTGCGGCATGGGCGGCGGCACCGGCACGGGCGCCGCGCCGATCATCGCCGCGATGGCCCGCGAGCTCGGCATCCTCACGGTCGGCATCGTGACCAAGCCGTTCCTCTTCGAAGGCAAGAAGCGGATGCGGCAGGCCGAGATGGGGATCACCGAGATGCGCAAGCACGTGGACACGATGATCGTCGTGCCCAACGAGCGGCTGATGGCGGTGGTCGGCAAGGGCGTGACGTTCCAGGATGCCCTGAAGAAGGCCGACGAGGTGCTCCTCAACGCGACGCGCGGCATTTCCGAGGTCATCACGCGGCCCGGCCTGGTCAACGTGGACTACGCCGACGTGCGCACGGTCATGCAGAACGGCGGCTCCGCCCTCATGGGTACCGGCACGGGGAAGGGCGAGGCACGGGCGATGGAGGCGGCGCAGCAGGCCATCTCGAGCCCGCTGCTCGACAACATCTCGATCAACGGCGCGACGGGCGTGCTGCTCAACATGACGGGCGGCGACGACCTGACGCTGGGAGAAGTGCACCAGATCTCCGAGATCGTCCACGACGCCGTGGGCGAGGAGGCCGAGCTGATCTTCGGCGCCGTGCTCGAACCCAGCATGACGGGCGAGATCCGCGTCACGGTGATCGCCACGGGGTTCGACAAGGTCGTCGCGGCGCAGCCGGGCGTGATCCAGTTCCCGCAGCGCCAGAGCGCGCCGCGGCCGGCCATCGGCGTGCAGCGCTCGGTGGGCGCGCAGCAGCAGCAGGCCGCCGCGGGTGGCGCGGGCGGCGCCCAGCCGCCACTCGGCCAGCGCCGTCCCTCGCAGGCCCAGGCGCAGCAGTCGGGCGCCGGCAGCCAGGGCGCGGCCGCGGAGCCGCTGCCGGACATGGAGATCCCGACGTTCATTCGCAGGCAGATGGATTGAGACGAGTCGAAAGTTGAAAGTCGAAAGCTGAAGGCGATGCACCGAGCGTTTGCTTCGCCCGCATTCGGGCTGTCCATGCTTGCGTTGCTGGTGGGCGCCGGTCTGATGGCCCACCACGCCGGCCACCTGGGCGGGTTCGGCTCCGTGCCAGCGGCGGCGAGGCGACAGCAGCGCGTCATGCACGACACGCTGCAGCCGCGCGAGACCCTCTCTCAGCTGTTTGCGCGGCGGGGTGTCAACGATGTGGACTGGAGCGGCGTGAGCCACGCGGTCAAGAGCTTCGACCCCTCGCGCGTGCGCGCCGGCACGGTCTTCCAGTTCACGCAGTCGCAGGGCGAATCCTCGCCGCACGCCATCGCGGTGCGCGTTTCGTACGACACCCGGGTGGTGATGCGCCGTGACACCGCTGGCGCGTGGGCGACATCGGCGGAACATATCACGTGGCGCGCCGAGCCGTTCGTGGTCGAGGGAGCGGTGCAGAGCTCCGTGAGCGATGCGGTCACCGGGGCCATCGGCGACGAGATCCTGCCGCGCACCGCCCGCGTCGAGCTGGTCTGGTCGCTGGCGGCGGTCTACGACTGGGTCGTGGACTTCTCGCGCGACGTGCAGGCCGGCGACCGGTTCAAGGTGCTGGCCGAGCGGGAGATCTCGACCGAGGGCGAGGTGCGCTACGGACGCATCCTGGCCGCCCGGCTCGACGTCGGCCCGCACCCGCTGTACGCCTATCGCTACGACGACGCCGACGGCCGTGACGCGTTCTGGGACGAGAACGGCAAGTCCCTGAAGCGCGTCCTGCTGCGCGCGCCGCTCGAGTACAAGCACATCGGCTCCGGGTTCAGCATGAGCCGCTTCCACCCGATCCTGCACTACTATCGCCCGCACCTCGGGATCGATTTCGGCGCCGCGTACGGCGCGCCGGTCCGGTCGGTGGGCGCGGGCACGGTCACGTTCGCGGGCCGGATGGGCGGCTACGGCAACATGGTCGAGATCCGGCACGACAGCCGGACGACCACACGCTACGCGCACCTTTCGGATTTCGGTCCGGGCGTGCACGTCGGCGCGCACGTCGAGCAGAGCCAGATGATCGGGCGCGTGGGCGCGAGCGGGCTCGCGACCAGTCCGCACCTGCACTACGAGCTGCGCATCGGCGGCCACGCCGTGAATCCGCGGCACATCGGCGCGACCGGCGACGGCCAGCCGATCGCCGCCGCGCGCCGCGCCGGGTTCGACGAGGAGCGGCGCCGGCTCGAGAGCATGCTGGAATCCTCGGCGAGCGCACCCGCCGCACGCGTAGACTGACAGAACTCTTCCCCGCCATCGACATCCACGCCGGGCGCGTCGTACGTGCCTCGCGTTCGGACCTCGCGCGCAGCACCGCCTATCATCCCGATCCGATCGGCTGCGCCGCGGAGTTCGTCGCCGCGGGTGCGCGCTGGCTCCACGTCGTGGACCTGGATCGGGCGTTCGGCGTGGGTGACCAGACCGCGCTCCTGGCCTCGCTCGTCAAGCGCGTGGACGTGCCGGTGCAGGCGGGCGGCGGGACTTGGACCGCCGACGGCGTCGCCGAGCTCAGGGACATCGGCATCCAGCGCATCCTCCTGGGAGCGCGCGCCGCGGGCGATGAGGCGGTGCTCGCCGATATCGCGGAGCAGTTCGCCTCCGATTCCCTCGGCCTGGCGCTCGACGTCCAGGACGGCCGCGCGTGGTCGCGGCAATGGGATGAGGCGCGAGCGTTCACGCCGGAGCAGCTCGCGAAGCGCGCCGCCGAGGCGGGCATCGGGCTGGTCGCCGTCACCGAGCTCTCGCGCGAGGGCGCGCTCAAGGGCGCGGACGTCGCCGGCGCGGCCGGGCTCGGCAGGGCGAGCGGCATGGAGGTCCTGGTCTCGGGCGGCGTGAACGACCTCGAGGACCTGAGGCGCATCAGGAATGCAGGCCTTGCGGGCGCCATCGTGGGCCGCGCTCTATTCGAGAGGCGGTTCACGCTCCAGGAGGCCCTCGTCTGTCTTTCTCTGCCGTAGTCTGCCCTTGTCCGTAGTTGTCGTCGTCGTCCTCGCCCTGGCCGGTGCCCTGGCGCTCTACCTGCTGCTCGAGCGCACCGGCAGGCCGGCAGTGCCGCTCGCCCTGCTGCGCGCGGCCTCCTGGAGCACTATCGCGATCCTGCTCGTGGATCCTTCCTGCCACCGCCGCGGCGGGACCGGCGCGGTGGTGCTGCTCGACGGTTCCGCCTCGATGACCGACCCCGGCTCGGATGCCAGGTGGCGTGCCGGCGTGGACTCCGCCCGCGCGGCGGCCGGCCCGACCGGCCGGATACTCCTGTTCGGCGGGGAGCCGCGCGTCTTCGCGCCGGCGATGCGACCCGACGCGCCGGAAAGCCGGCTGGCGCCGTCGCTGAGAGAAGCGGCTGCCAGAGGCGGTCCCCTGGTGATCGTCACCGACGGCCTGATCGATGATCCGGAGGCGCTGCCGTCGGATGTGTTGCACCGCGCCAGGATCGTCGTGCTCCAGCGCGCCGAGCGTCCGGACGCTGGTGTGGCCGTGCTCGACATCCCCGTGGCCCTGCGCGCGGGCGACACCGCGAGCGCCGCGGTGGACCTCGCGGTGCAGGGCGCCGCGCCGGGTGACAGCGCGACGCTCGAGCTGTTCGAGGCGGGACGACTGGTGGCGCGCACGCGGCTCGCGCTCCACAGTGGCGGGAGCATCCGGCGGAGCCTCACGTTCGTGCCGGGTCCGACGCGCGCGATGAGCGAGGTCAGGCGCTACGAGGCGCGCCTCAGCGGTTTCGCGAAGGACGGCGAGCCGCGCGACGACCGGCTCGGCAGCGCCGCCGCGGTCTCGCGCGCGAGCGCGATCGTGCTGATGTCGGATTCGCCCGACTGGGACTTCCGCTGGCTGGCACGAACCCTCGCGGCCCAGAGCGGTGTGCCCGTTCATGCGTTCGTAAGGCTGGGCGCGACGGGATGGCGCGAGTCGCGCACGATGCGTCCGGTGAGCGACCAGACGGTGCGCGTGGAGGCATCGAATGCGGCGCTGGTCGTGGCGCACGGCACCGAGTCGGGCGTCGCCGCGAACCGGCGGCTCGCGCACCGCGCGGTGCTGGAGTGGATCACGACGCTGCAGGCCGATGCGCCGGCCGCGGACTGGTACGTCGCGAGTCCCGAGTTCGCCTCGCCCGTGGGCGGCGCGCTGGCGGGGGTTCCCGCCGAGAGCCTGCCGCCGCTCGAGGCCGTGCTCGACCTGCACCCGGATTCCGTGGCCTGGACGGGCTTCGTCGCCCAGGTTGACCGCCGCGGTCGCTCCAGGCCGGTGGTCGTGGGCTCGCTCGGCGGCGGGCGGCGGACGGCCATCGTCGGCGCGAGCGGCCTGTGGCGGTGGGCGAGCCGCGGCGGGCTCGCCGAGCAGGCCTACCGATCCTTCGTTGCATCGCTCACCGACTGGCTGATGGAAGAGCGCACCGGGGCTCCGGCCGATCTCGCGCAGCTGCGCGACTCGCTCGCTCGCACCACGGCCGAGTTCCTTCCGCGCCGCCCGGCGCTGGCGGCGCAACCCGGGCTCGGCGCGGCTGCGGCGGGAGAGGCCGTGCCGGTGCGGTTCAGTCCGTGGCTGTATGTCGCGGCGATTCTCGCGCTGATCGCGGAGTGGATTGGCCGCCGAAGAAGGGGATTGCGGTGAGTCTCTGGTCGCGCCTCAAGCAGGTGGCGTTGACGGACGTGGCCGTGCTGGCGCGCGGGATGGGGCGCGCCGAGCTGGACGCATTCGAGCGCGTGCTCATCGAAGCGGACCTGGGAGTGGCCGCGACGCGGGACCTGGTCGGCGCGGTGACGGAAGAGGTGCGCCGTGGCCGGCTCCGGACGGCGGACGACGTGCGCAGGGTGCTCGAGGACCGATTGACGGTGCTGCTCGCTCCATCGAGCGGGAGTCCGGGCCAGGTCGCGCGAAGCGACGCTGGTCCGACGGTCGTCCTCATCATCGGCGTGAACGGCTCGGGCAAGACGACGGCCGCCGCGCGACTCGGCAAGCGGCTCGCGAGGGAAGGCCGGAAAGTCCTGCTGTGCGCGGCCGACACCTATCGTGCGGGCGCGGTGGCGCAGCTCGACGAGTGGGCCGCAAGGATCGGCCTGCCGTGCGTGCGCGGCCAGCCGGGCCAGGATCCTGCTTCGGTGGCGTTCGACGCCGTCGAGGCTGCAACGGCGCGCGGGCTGGATACGGTCATCGTGGACACAGCCGGCCGCCTGCACACGCAGGACGATCTCGTGAAGGAGCTTCAGAAGGTCGCGCGCGTCGTGGGCAGGCGCGCGAGCGGCGCGCCGCACGAGACGCTGCTGGTGCAGGACGGCGGGGCGGGGCAGAACGCGATCCCTTCGGCGAAGGTGTTCACCGGCGCGTTGCCGGTCACCGGCCTTGTCGTCACGAAACTCGACGGCACGGCCCGGGGCGGCGCCGTGGTCGCGCTGCGCCGCGAGCTGGACGTCCCGGTGCGGTTCATCGGCGTGGGCGAGGGCGAAGACGATCTCGAAGTGTTCGACCCCCGGAGTTATGCGAGGAGACTTCTTGAGGACTAGGCGCCCGTGTTGACCCTCGACACGCCGGTCCAGTTCCTCAAGGGCGTCGGCCAGCACCGCGCGGACCTGCTGTCGCGGCTCGGCATCAGCACCGCCCGCGATCTCCTGTTTCACGTGCCGTTCCGTTATCTCGACGCGACGACCGTGTCGCCCATCGCCGCAGCCAGGAGCCAGCCGACCGGCGCCGACGTGACCGTGGTGGGGCGGGTCATCTCGACCGCCGTGATCCCGACCCGCCGCCGGCTGCGCGTCTTTCAGTGCGTGCTCCAGGACGCGTCGGGGATGATCGAGTGCGGCTGGCCCGGCCGCCCGTTCCTGGAGCGCCAGATCACCAAGGGCACGCTACTGCTCGCGACCGGACCGATCCGCCACTTCCACGGGCGCCAGATCCAGCCGCGCGAGTGGATCGTGCTGGGCGGCGAGGACGAAGAGGCGCCGGAGCAGGGCGTGGTGCTGCCCGTCTACAGCGCCACCGAAGGACTGACGGTGCGGCAGATCCGCCGGCTGCTCGCGGTCCATTTGCCGGCGCTGCTGCCGCTGGTGAAGGAAGAGCTGCCCTCGGTTTGGCGCGAGCGCTCCGGGGTCGTGCCGCTGCCCGAGGCGCTCCAGGTGCTGCACCAGCCGTCTGTTCCCGGGGAGGCGGAGCGGGGGCGCCGACGGCTCGCGTTCGAGGAGCTGGTGCTGCTCCAGCTGGTGCTGGCCCGCGCCCGCTGGCTCGCCCGCCGATCGCGCGCCGGCATCCGCTTCGAGGTGAAGCGCGACCTCACCACGAAGCTGAAGGGGTCGCTGCCCTTCGAGCTGACCGGAGCGCAGAAGCGCTGCATCAAGGAGATCGTGACCGACATGACGGCTCCGCTCAGGATGCACCGCCTGCTCCAGGGCGACGTCGGCTCCGGAAAGACGGTCGTCGCGCTGTTCGCGATGCTGCTGGCCGTCGAGAACGACTTCCAGGCCGCGCTGATGGCCCCGACCGAGATCCTGGCGGAGCAGCACGCGACGACGCTGAGCCGGCTCCTCGCGCCGCTCGGCATCGTGCCCGAGCTGCTGCTGGGCCGGCTCGCCGCGGGCGAGAAGGCGGAGATCCGCGCGCGGCTGAGGACGGGGATGTCGCCCATCGTCGTCGGCACGCACGCGCTGATCCAGGAGGA
>JBIOIA010000128.1:0-7038 GCA_044449445.1 Gemmatimonadales bacterium | reverse complement strand
TCGTTCTGCTGGCGCAGGAACCGCAGCACCGCGCGCACGCCGCGGCGCGATTCGTCGGTGTAGATCTCGACGTCGTCGCCCGGCACCGACGCGGCGGGGTAGAGGCCCACGGTCGCCTTCGCGACGAGCAGCTTCTCCTTCACGATGCGCCCGAGCAGCGCCTGCGCGTCCTTGAACAGCTTCGTCGCCTCGGTGCCGACGGCGGAGTCCTTCAGGATCTCGGGGTAGCGGCCCTTCAGCTCCCAGGTGTGGAAGAACGGCGTCCAGTCGATATAGTGCGTCAGCTCCGCGAGCGGATAGTCGGCGAAGGTCGCATCGCCCGGGCACACGGGACGCGCCGCGACGTAGTGCGACCAGTCGGTCTGGTGGCGGCGCTTGCGCGCCTCCTCGAGCGCGAGCAGCGGCGAGCGCTCGCGGCGCCCGGCGTGCTCCTCGCGCAGCTTGACGTATTCGGCCTTCACGTTGCCGGCGAACGCCGCTTTCCGGTCGGCGTTGAGCAATGCGCCGACGACGCCGACGCTGCGCGAGGCGTCGAGCACGTGCACGGTCGCGCCGGCGTAGTGCGGCTCGATCTTCACGGCGGTGTGCATCTTCGAGGTGGTCGCGCCGCCGATCAGCAGCGGGACGCGGAAGCCCTCGCGCTCCATCTCCTTCGCGACGTGCACCATCTCGTCGAGCGAGGGCGTGATGAGGCCCGAGAGCCCGATCGCGTCGGCCTTCAACGCGCGCGCGGTCTCGAGGATCTTCTGCGCCGGCACCATCACGCCGAGGTCTGTGACTTCGTAGTTGTTGCAGCGCAGCACGACGCCCACGATGTTCTTGCCGATGTCGTGGACGTCGCCCTTCACGGTCGCCATCACGATGCGGCCGGCCGGCTCGTTCGCACCGCTCGCGCCTCGCGCCTTCTCCTGCTCGATGAACGGGATGAGGTGCGCCACGGCCTTCTTCATGACGCGCGCGCTCTTGACCACCTGGGGCAGGAACATCTTGCCGGCGCCGAACAGGTCGCCGACCACGTTCATGCCGGCCATCAGCGGACCTTCGATGACCTCGATCGCCCGCGCGGCCTTGAGGCGCGCCTCCTCGACATCGTCCAGGATGAAGGCATCGATGCCCTCGACCAGCGCGTGCGTGAGCCGCTCCTCGACGGGCGCGCTCCTCCAGGCGACATCTGTCTTTATCTGTCTTCGTCTGCCTCTATCTGCCGTTTTCTCCGCGAGCGCCGTCAATCGCTCCGTCGCATCGGCGCGCCGGTTGAACAGCACGTCCTCGACCGCCTCGAGCACGTCCTTCGGGATGTCGTCGTAGACCGCGAGCTGGCCGGGGTTCACGATCCCCATGTCCATGCCGGCGCGGATCGCGTGGTACAGGAACGCCGAGTGCATCGCCTCGCGGATCACGTTGTTGCCGCGGAAGCTGAAGGACAGGTTGCTGACGCCGCCGCTCACCAGCGCGCGCGGCAGCGAGGCCTTGATCCGCCGCGTCGCCTCGATGTACGCCATCGCGTACTCGGCGTGCTCCGCGAGGCCGGTGGCGACCGCGAAGATGTTCGGATCCACGATCACGTCTTCGGGCGGCATCCCGACCTGTTCGGTGAGGATGCGGTAGGCGCGCGTCGCGATGGCGACCTTGCGTTCGACCGTGTCGGCCTGGCCCTGCTCGTCGAACGCCATCACGACCACCGCGGCGCCGTAGCGGCGCACCCGCCGCGCGTGCGCGACGAAGGCCTCCTCGCCCTCCTTCAGGGAGATCGAGTTCACGATCCCCTTGCCCTGGACGCACTTCAGCCCGGCCTCGATCACCTCGAACTTCGAGGAGTCGAGCATCACGGGCACCTTGCTGATGTCGGGCTCGCTCGCGATGAGGCTCAGGAACTTCACCATCGCGGCCTTCGAGTCGAGCATCCCCTCGTCCATGTTCACGTCGATGATCTGCGCTCCGTTCTCGACCTGCTGGCGAGCGACGGCGAGGGCCTGCTCGTACTGCCCGGACTTGATCAGCTCGGCGAACTTCGGCGAGCCGGTCACGTTGGTGCGCTCGCCGACGTTCACGAACAGCGAGCCCGGCCACAGGTTGAGCGGCTCCAGTCCGCTGAGCCTCGTCCAGGGCTGGATCTCGGGAATCGCGCGCGGCGGCACGTCCTTCACGGCGGCTGCGATGGCGCGGATGTGCTCGGGCGTCGTGCCGCAGCAGCCGCCCACGATGTTGAGGAAGCCGCTGGTCGCGAACTCGCCGAGGACTTTCGCCATGAATTCGGGCGTATCGTCGTAGCCGCCGAATTCGTTCGGCAGCCCGGCGTTGGGATGACACGAGACCAGCGTGCCCGCCACGCGCGCGAGGTCCTGCACGTAGGGGCGCAGCTGGTCGGCGCCCAGCGCGCAGTTGAGGCCGACGCTGAACAGGTCGGCGTGGCGCACCGAATTCCAGAACGCCTCGACGGTCTGGCCCGAGAGCGTGCGGCCCGAGGCGTCGGTGATCGTCCCCGAGACCATCAGCGGGACGTCGCCGCCGTGCCGCTCGAGCACGTCACGAACGGCGAACAGCGCGGCCTTGCAGTTGAGTGTGTCGAACACCGTCTCGACCATCAGCAGGTCGGCGCCGCCCTCGAGCAGCGCCTCGGCCTGCTCGGCGTACGCGGCGGCGAGCTCGTCGAACGTGACGTTGCGGAATCCCGGGTTGTTGACGTCGGGCGAGAGCGAGGCGGTGCGGTTGGTGGGACCGAGAATCCCCGCGACGAAGCGAGGCTTCGAGGGCTCTTTCGCCGTGAAGTCGTCCGCGACGGAGCGGGCGAGGCGCGCCGCCGCGACGTTCAGCTCGCGCACGGACTGCTCCAGGCCGTAGTCGGCCTGCGAGATCGTCGTGGAGTTGAACGTATTCGTCTCGACGATGTCCGCGCCGGCCTCGAAGTACGCGCCGTGGATCGCGGAGATGACGTCCGGGCGCGTCAGGACGAGGAGGTCGTTGTCCCCCTTGAGCGGCCGCGGGTGGTTCCTGAACCGCTCGCCGCGGAAGTCCGGCTCCTCGAGACCGTAGCGCTGGATCATCGTCCCCATCGCACCGTCGAGGACGAGGATGCGGCGGCTCAAGGCCTTTCGAAGCTGGTCGATGCGTGCGTTCGTCATGCGCTCCCGCAAACGAAGAACCCGACAGTGCCAAAAAGACGGCACCACCGGGCCGGCTTTTTAGCGGATGTTTAACGTGGCCGCAATATGCCGCAAATCGCCACGACGTCTGTTGTGCTTCCAATGTAGCGGCGCCGCGCCGAACGCGCCACGGGGGCCTAACCGGGGAAGTAGCGGCGCCCGGCCCACCAGCCCACGAAGTAGCCGGCGATCGATCCGATGATGCCGCCCCACAGGCCGCCGACGGCCTGTCCGACGATCCCGACCACGGTCGGGCCGACCACCCAGGTGAACAGCGCGCGCAGCTTCTTCTCCATGATTCAGAACTCCAGGAATGTGTGCTCGACCCACCGGCCGAGGATCCTGCCGAGCAGCACGCCGAGCCCGAGGCCGACGGCGAGCCCGATCTTGCCGAAGTGCTGGTAGAGCGTTGGCGTGAACACCGCGGCGCCGATGAGGTAACACATGATCTTGACCGCCCGCGTCGGCGGCTTGAGCTCTCTCACGCGAGCCTTTGCGCGAGGTCCTCCGCGCCCAGCCCTTCGATCTCGACCGTCTTGCGGCGCGACGTGTGGCCGCCGACGATCGTGACGGATCTTCGCGCGATGCCCAGCGACTCGGCGAGGAAGCGTACCAGTTCTTCGTTGGCGGCGCCGTCCACGGGCGGCGCCTGGAGCCGCACCTTGATCGCGTCGCCGTGGCGGCCCGCGACCTCGCTCTTCTTCGCGCGCGGCTGGACGTGGACGACGAGTCGCGCGCTCACAGGCTCAGGACGGCGCGGCGCAGCAACGAGAGCAGGAACCACGCCACCAGCGGCGAGAAGTCCATCATCCCGATCGGCGGGAGGATGCGGCGCAGCGGCGCGAGCAGCCACTCGGTCATCAGATGGAAGGGGCGCATCCACTTGTTGTACTGGCCGACGCCGATCCAGGAGCCGAGCACCCGCACGATCAGCGCGAACATCAGGATGTTGAACGCCCAGTCGGCGATCAGCCACGCGATGGACCGCGCGCCGCCGTCCACGGCGGCCAGCAGCTGCACGACTTCGCCAAAGGCCCAGTCGGCGGCCGTGACGGCCAGGATGCCCGCGAGCAGCGCGCCGCCGACCAGCCACAGCGGCGCCGACTGCGGGTTGCCGCCCGAGCGCAGGACGCGCCGCTCGATCGGCTTGACCAATGGATCGGTGAGGTCCCGCAGCATGCGCGCCGGCCGCCCGAACGGATTCAGCACGCGGCGCTGCACGAGCATCGCACCCAGGGCCGCGAGGGCGGCGAGGGCGACCAGGGCGAAGACGGCGTAGCGGACGAGCAGGAGCATCAACTGACGCGGCGCGTCTTCCGCTTCATGAAATCCATGAGGATGAACTGGCCGAGCGTCATCGTGGTCGTGAAGTACGCCTTCCCGCGGCAGATCTCGGAGACCTTCTTCACGAAATCTACGAGCGAGCGGTCGCGCGCGAGCATGAAGGTGTTGATGAGGATGTTGCTGCGCTTGCACAGCGCCACTTCCCGATACGTCGCCTGGAGGATCTTGGGGTCGAGCCCGACCGAGTTCACGTACACGCGCCCGTTGGGCTGCGTCAGCGCGGACGGCTTTCCGTCGGTGATCATGATGATCTGCCGCATGTCCTTGCGCTGGGCCAGCAGCAGGCGGCGCGCGAGCTTGAGTCCCTCGGCCGTGTTGGTGTGATACGGCCCGACCTGGGCGTGCGCGAGGCGCGAGAGCGGGATCTCCTCGGCGGAATCGTGGAACAGCACGACCTTCAGCGAGTCGCCCGGGAACTGGGTGCGGATCAGGTGCGTGAGCGCGAGCGCGACCTTCTTGGCCGGCGTGAAGCGGTCTTCGCCGTAGAGCACCATCGAGTGCGAGCAGTCGAGCATCAGCACGGTCGCCGCGCTCGAGCGGTACTCGGCCTGGTGCACCATGAGGTCTTTGTAGTCGAGGTCGAGCGGCATGCCGAGCCCTTCGCGGCGGAGCGCCGAGAGCAGCGTCGCGCTGACGTCGAGGTTGAGCATGTCGCCGAATTCGTACGGCTTGCTGGCGGCCTCGGCTTCGACGCCGGTACTGAGGTACGCGGTCTCGTGGCTCCCGAAGCTGCTCTTGCCGACGCTGCCCAGGAGGCTGCGCAGCGCGCGGTAGCCGAGGAAGTCGAGGCCCTTGTCGGTGAGCGAGAACTGCACCTGTTCGGCCGCCGAGCGCGCCATGTCCTCGGGGCCCATCATGCGCTCGTGGCCGGCCGGCATCATGGGCGTGCCGCCCTCGCCGACGTTGAGGTAGCCCTGCTCGACGAGGCGCTGGACGATCTGGTCGAGGAGCTGGCCGAGCTGCTGCTTCAGCTCCGCGTCCTTCTGCGGATCCCCGGTGGACTCCCCGCGCAGCGACTTCAGCATGTCCGGCGTCAGCATGCCTGATTCCATCAGGGCGCGCAGGATCGCGTCCTTCAGGGCGTCGAGCGAGCGGTCGCCCTCCTCGGCGCCGACGTCGCCCCAGTAGGGATGCGCGTACGGCCCGCCCGCGAAGCCCGACTGGAGCAGGAAGTCGGCGAGCTGGTCGAGCAGCGCCTGGAGATTGACGGCGTCGGCGAGCTGGGCGACGTACTTGGAGAACGTGGACTGGCGCATCTACCGTGTAACCTGTCTACCACCCAACATTGAGGCAATGCCCGCCGCCCCATTTGGCCCAGGCTCCGCGCCGGACGCCGCGTCGAGCGCGGTTCCCGCCGTCCCCGTACCGCGGTTCACGCCGTTCGCGGCGCTGCGGCACCGCAACTTCCGGCTGTTCTACACCGGCCAGACGCTCAGCCTCATCGGCACGTGGATGCAGACGCTCGCGCAGGGCTGGCTGGTGCTCGAGCTGACGAACTCCGCCTTCTGGGTGGGGCTCGTGGCCTTCCTGGGTTCGCTGCCGATCGTGCTGTTCACGCTGCCCGCGGGTGTCTACGTGGACCGTTCGCACAAGCGCCGTATCATCACGATCTGCCAGTCGCTGATGCTCGTGCAGGCGCTCGTGCTGACGGCGCTCACCGCGCTCCGCCGGATCGAGGCCTGGGAGGTGGCGGTGCTGGCGGTGCTCCTGGGCTGTTTCCAGGCGATCGAGATTCCCGCGCGCCAGTCGTTCTTCGTGGAGCTGGTGGACCGGGAGAACCTGACCAACGCGATCGCGCTCAACTCCTCGGCCTTCAACGCGTCGCGGATCATCGGCCCGGCGATCGCCGGAGTCCTGGTCGCGCGGGTCGGCATGGCGTGGTGCTTCGGGCTGAACGCGCTGAGTTACGTCGCGGTGCTGATCGGCCTGGCGCGGATGCGCCTGCCGGCGTTCGCGCCTCCCGCGATGCAGGGCAACGACATCGAGCGTTTCAAGGAGGGCATCCGGTTCGTGCGCAGCGAACGGAGAGTGTTCGCGCTCGTGCTCAGTATCGCTCTGCTCAGCCTGTTCGGGTTCCCGTACCTCGTGCTGCTCCCGGTCTTCGCGCGCGACCAGCTGCACGTCGGCGCCGAGGGGCTCGGCGTGATGAGCGCGTCGGTCGGCATCGGCGCGGTCGCGTCGGCCCTGTGGCTTGCCGCCGTCGCGATGCGCACCGGCCGGGGCCGCATCGTGGCGATCGCGGGGCCGAGCTTCGGCATCGCGGTCGCGTTGTTCGCGCTGTCCCGCTCGTTCCCGCTGGCGCTGCTGATGCTCGCCGCGACCGGCTTCGCGATGGTGCTCAACAACGCGGCCATCAACACGCTGATCCAGCACCTCGTGAGCGACGACCTGCGCGGGCGCGTCATGAGCGTGTGGACGTTCGTGTTCGTGGGTTTTTCGCCGATCGGCGCGCTGTGGGTGGGCTGGCTCGCCGGGCTGATCGGCGCGCCGCTGGCGCTCGCGGCGAGCGGCCTCATTTCGGCGCTGAGCGTGGCGTGGCTATGGTGGAGGG
>JBIOIA010000127.1:0-7070 GCA_044449445.1 Gemmatimonadales bacterium | reverse complement strand
TCGCTCGAGTGCACCCGCACCGTCTTGGGGATGCCGCTCACGAGGTCGCGGCCCTTCACCTCCATCTCCCGCTCCTCGCCGACCGGCGCGGCCGAGCCGATCTCGATCTTGATACGCTCGGCCGTCGGCTCGCCGATGAGGAGGTTGTAGTTCTTGCGCATGAACTGCACGATCGCGGTGTCCATTTCGTCGCCGCCCGTGCGAATCGACGTGTCGCACACGATGCCGCTGAGCGCGATGACCGCGATCTCGGTCGTGCCGCCGCCGATGTCGATGACCATGTTGCCCGTCGGCGTTTCGATCGGCAGACCCACGCCGATGGCCGCCGCCATGGGCTCGGCGACCATGTAGACCTCTTTGGCGCCGGCCGACTGCGCGCTGTCCCTCACCGCGCGCTTCTCCACCTCGGTAATGCCGCTCGGCACGCACACGATCACCTTCGGCTTCACCGGAAACACGTGCTTGTTGATGATCGTCGCGAGGAAATACCGGAGCATCTTCTCGCACACGTCGAAATCCGCGATCACGCCGTCCTTCATCGGCCTGACGGCGAGGATCCCGTCGGGCGTCCGGCCGAGCATGCGCTTCGCCTCGAGCCCGATGCCCATGATTTTTCCGGTGCCCTTCTGGACCGCGACCACCGACGGCTCGTTGAGCACGATGCCTTCGCCGCGCACGTACACGAGCGTGTTGGCTGTGCCGAGATCAACCGCGATTTCATTGGCGGGAAGCCACGAGCCGATATTCAGGGAAGGCCAGCGCATTGCTGTAAAGCGGCCCCGGACGGTGAGAAGTGGAACGCTTGCGGGAGCCCGGCGTGACCCCCTAAGTCATTGGTGTTACACCAACATAGCACGCTGCCCCGCGCCGGGCAATCGCCCTCGGCCGGGCTCCCCAGACCAGGTGACGAAAACGGGGGCCACCGGCCCCCGTTTCGCTTCCTCGCCGGTGCGGCTCAGTGCTGCACCAGCACCTCGTAGGACGCCTGCGTCTGCTCGATGCCGCCGACTCCGATGTTGCAGCCACGCAGGCCCGCGCCGGTGCGACCCGGCATGAGCTCACCCGCGGCGCCCGCGGCCCGGCAGGCGTAGAGCGGCTGGCCCGTGCGGGTGCGGCCGACCTCGGACGCACCCCCGGGCACGTCCCCGCCGCGCGCGATCTCCCAGTCCGGCGAGCCGACCAGCACTTCGTAGAGGCGTACGGACTGCTCGCGGCCGTTGACGGGCACGTAGCAGCCGTCGAAGCCCGGCCGCACCTTGCCGGGGTGGAAACCGCCCTCCACCATGGCCCGGCACGAGTACAGGAGGCCCGCCGCCTCGTAGCCCGTTGCGCGGGCGCCGGGCGGGACCGCCCCACCCTCGGCGTGAACCCACGTTGGCCCGGCCGACACCGCCACAGCCGAGGGCAGCGGCGGTTTCTCCTGGGCGAAGACGGATGCCGATCCCAGGCCGATCAGGGACGCCACCAGCAGCACGGAACGCACCGCACTCATCGATTCCTCCGGTTTCATAAGACGTTGCGGGGGACAACGATATCGCCCGCCGCGCCGGTTGGCCAGCGCCGGACTCCCGGCGCCGGTTGACCCCGGCGCCCCGCCGCGATAACCTGCCCGCCATGGCGCCATCCCGCCGTCCCAGCCAGGTCGCCGTCGTCGACAACGATGCCTGCGACGCATGCGGCCTGTGCATGCCGCTCTGCCCGCCCGAGGCGATCCATATGACCCGCAAGGGTCTGATGGTGGACGCCAGGACCTGCACCGGCTGCGTGAAGTGCATCGCGCCCTGCCCGGTCGGCGCGCTGGCGATGGTGGATGCGTAAGCTCGACGTGCTCGTCGTCGGGGCTGGACCCGCCGGCTGCGTCGCGGCGTGGGAGGCGGCGCAGGCCGGCAAGCAGCTCGACGTGCTGTGCGTCGAGCGGGACCGCGCCATCGGCGCGCCGGTGCGCTGCGGCGAGTGCGTCGGCGTGGCCGGGCTGAAGGAGTTCATGAATCCCGACGGCGCGGCGTGGATCGCGCGCCGGATCCAGAACGTGGTGTTCATCTCCCCGAACGACGACCGGACCCGGCTCGAGGGGGGCCAGGACGTCGCCTACATCCTCGATCGAACCCGATTCGATCCGGCGCTCGCCGAGGAAGCGCGCCGGGCGGGCGCCGAGTTCCAGATCCGCACCGAGGCCGTGGCGATGGCGCGCGAGAACGGCGGCTGGCGCGTGCACCTCCAGGGACCCCGCGGCGACGAGGACGTGCTCGCGAAGATCGTGATCGGCGCCGACGGCGTCGAGACGATGATCGGCCGCTGGGCGGGCATCGACACCCGCGTCGCCTCACGCGACATGGAGTCGTGCGCCCAGTACGTGGTCTCGAACATCGACATCGATCCCGACACGATGGTCCTGCACTTCGCCGATGCGTGGGCGCCGTGCGGCTATGCCTGGGTCTTTCCACGCGACGTCGGCGTGGCCAACGTCGGGCTCGGCCTGCTCTCGCTCAGGAGCGATGGCCGAAATGCGCTGCAGTACCTGGACAGCTACATCGAGCGTTACTTCCCGGGCGGCACAATCACTGCGTTGACTGTCGGCGGTGTGATCGTCGGCACCACGATCAAGCGCACGTTCACCGACGGCGTGATGCTGGCGGGCGACGCGGCGCACATGATCAACCCGGTGACCGGCGGCGGCATCGTGAACGGCATGAAGGCCGGACGCCTGGCCGGCCGTCACGCCGCCGCGGCGATCGCCGAGGGCGACACGTCGGCCGCGCGGCTCCAGCGCTATCACGACGACTGGATGGACCTGGTCGGCGACGACCTCCTCAAGTACTTCAAGATCAAGGAAGCTCTCATCCGGCTGGGCGACGACTTTCTCAACCGGCTCGCCGTGACGGTCAACCGGATCCCGACCGAGAAGCGCACCCTCGGCAGGGTTGTCGCCCACGCCCTCATCAACCATCCGACGCTGCTGCCGCTGGCCGCCCGGTTCTTTGTCTGAAGCAGCCGAGCGGCTCGCGGCGCTCTTCGAGGACGGCGAGTGGGCCAGCGAGCGAGTCTGGCTGCGACGTCACCGGGACAAAAATCCGTTCATGAGCGCCAACATCGCGCTGATCCTTGCGCGATGCGGCGGTGCGAGCGCCACGCTCGCCGGCGTGATCGAGAGCGCCCGCTCGCACCTCCAGGCTTATCGCGTGGGACACCAGGCCTGCCACTGGCCGGTGGAGGACGGCCGCTCGGCGATGGCGGATGCGCCGCTGCTCTGGCGTCACCGGTGGGTCGAGATCTCGCCCGACGCGGATTGCACCTGCCTCGTGCAGCTGGCGCGGCGCGAGCCCGGAGTGGACGACGCGATCCTGGATGACCTGGCGTTCTATCGCTTGGACGGCGAGCGCTTCAGCCTGCCGGTGTTTCAGCGCTCGCTTCCCGCCGCTGCGGGGAGCTTCCTCACCTGGTTCCCGCCGAAGGAGCGCTGCCACTCGGGCAAGGTCGAGACCGTGGACGCGGGCGTGGATGCGAACATCCTGTGGTACCTGGGTACGATCGGTCGGCTCGATGCCCCCGGCGCCGACGAGACGGCCCGGTTCCTCGAGGCGGTCGTGCGCTCGGAGCTCGTCATGAGCGCCCCGTTCCGGATCAGCATGTACTATCCGAAGCCCGCGGTGCTGCTGTACCTGATCTCGCGCGCGGCCGTGTGGGGCGACGTGCCCGCCCTGCTCGCCCTGAAGGCCGATCTGCTGGCGCAGCTGGCGCGCTGTCCGGCGCGATCGTCGCTGGAGCGGTTGTGCCGCGAGTCGGCGATTGGGCTGTGGGGCCAGCGGCGCAGCGAGAGTCCGCCGACGCCGACGGGTGAGGACGCATTCTACGTCGGGCCGCTGCTCGCCTGGCCCCTACAGCGGTTCGCGCCGCTCGAGGGCGTGGCCGCGCGGTCCTGGACCCAAATCCGATTCCGAAGCGAGGCCCTCGAATGGGCGCTCCATCTCTGGCTCCAGCAGGCAAACTGATCGTCGCGCGCCGCTTCATCTGCGCGGCGCGCGCCATGCCGGCCGCCCTGGCCCTCGCCGCGAGCACCGGCTGCGCCACGACGCGGCAGTATCTTGCGCTGCGCCAGGTCGAGTTTCACGTCGATCGAGCCACGGACGTTCGACTCGCGGGGATTCTCCTCGACCACGTTCGCTCGTTCGACGACCTGTCCATTCAGGACGGTGCCCGGCTGGGCTCCGCCCTGCTCTCCCAGCGCCTGCCGCTCGTCTTCGAGCTGCATATCATCGGCGAGAACCCGGCGACCAACCGGGAGACGGCGCGGCTGATGCGCTTCGAATGGACGCTCCTGCTGAACGGCACCGAAACGGTCTCCGGCTCGCTCGACACGGTGTACACCTTCCCTCCGGGCGGGCTCACGGACGTCGTGCTGCCGATCCGGCTCGACGTGCTGCGCTTCTTCCGGGTGAACGGGCGTGACGCCTTCGACCTGGCGAGGGGCCTGGCCGGCGCCGGCGGGCGCCCCACCGAGATCACCGTGCGCGCCACTCCGACGATCGAAACACCGATCGGCGCAATCACCTATCCCGGCGCGATCACCATCGTGCGCCGCACCGTCGGCGGGCCGTAGCCGGCTCTCCGGTCGCAGCGCGAAGCGGCGGCCACGCGTAGCTTCAGACCCACCTCCACGAGGATTCATCCGATGCGCCGTTCGATCCCGCTCACCGCCCTCGCCGCCCTCGCCGCGCTCGCGCTGGCGCTTCCCGCCGCCGCGCGCGCCCAGAACTTCCCGCAGCCCTCGGGGTTCACCGTCGAGAATCCGGTGATGCGCCGCATCTGGGCCCTCGGGATGGACAGCTCGATGGCGCAACACTACGGCCAGGTGCTGTTCGACTCACTGGGACCCAGGCTCGTCGCCTCGCCCGAGATGGAGGCCGCACAGGACTGGATCGTCCGGCAGTACCAGGCGCTGGGGATCGAGGCGCGGAAAGAGCGCTACGGCACGTGGCGCGGCTGGCGGCGTGGGCCGTCTCACGTGGACATGATCCAGCCCCGCGCCCGCTCGCTCGAGGCGACGATGCTCTCCTGGAGCCCCGGCACCAACGGGCACGCCGTGCGCGGCAGCGTCGTGCTGCTGCCCGACGTCCCCGACAGCGCCGCGTTCGTGCAGTGGCTGCCGCAGGCGCGCGGCAAGTTCGTCGCCATCAGCTTCCCGCAGCCGACCTGCCGCCCCGACGACTCGTGGCAGGCGCATGCGACCAAGGACACGTTCGATCGGATGCGCGCGCAGCGCGACACGCTCCAGCGCGCGTGGACCGAGCGCGTGCGCCGCACCGGCTACCCCGGCGGGCTCGCCGGGGCCAATCTCGCGCGGCGGCTGGACCAGGCGGGCGTGGCCGGCGTGCTCACGTCCACCTGGTCGGCGGGCTGGGGCGTGGACAAGGTGTTTTCGACGGTCACCGAGCACGTGCCCGTCTTCGACGTGATGTGCGAGGACTACGGCCTGCTCGCGCGACTCGCCGCCAACAACCAGGGACCCGTCATCTCGGTGACCGCCGAGTCGCAGCCCTTGGGCGAGGTCCCCGTCTTCAACGTCATCGGCGAGATGCGCGGGAGCGAGCTGCCCAACGAGTACGTCATGCTCTCGGCGCACTTCGACTCGTGGGACGGCGGCTCGGGCGCGACGGACAACGGCACGGGCACGATCGTCGAGCTTGAGGCGATGCGGATCCTGAAACGTGTCTATCCCAACCCGCGCCGCACCATCCTGGTGGGCCACTGGAGCGCGGAGGAGATGGGGCTCGTCGGCTCGCGCGCCTTCGCGGCCGATCACCCCGAGGTCGTGCAGGGACTCCAGGCCCTGTTCAACCAGGACAACGGCACGGGGCGGGTCATCAACATGTCGTCCGCCGGGCTCGTCAACGCGAGCGCGAACCTCGCGCGCTGGCTGTCCAACATTCCCGCCGACATCACGCGCAACATCACGTTCGGCTTCCCCGGCTCGCCGGCGGGCGGCGGCTCCGACAACGCCTCGTTCATCTGCTACGGCGCGCCTTCCTTCGGGATCGGCTCCGAGAACTTCGACTACTTCGCCTACACGTGGCACACCAACCGCGACACGTACGACAAGATCAGCTGGGACGACGTGCGCAACAACGCCACCCTGGAGGCGATGCTGGTCTACCTCGCGAGCGAAGACCGCGAGCGCGTGCCGCGGGACCGCCGCGACGTCATGCGCGGCCCCGGTGGCGCGCCGGGAGTCTGGCCGACCTGCGAGCAGCCGCCGCGCGCGACGCCCTCACCGGTCATACGCTGACACATCGAATCACACGGGACGATCTCACCAACCGGGAGCGGCACATGCGGCGTGCGGTGGTGGCCCTGGGTCTGGTGTCGCTCGCGCTGACCGCGTGTTCGTCCGGCGGCAAGGGCGCAGCCGCGGCCAGCGATACGACCAAGATCACGCAGCGCCAGAGGGACAGCGTGATCGGCGCGTCGAAGATCCCGGGCGCCCAGGGCATCCAGAAGGCGCAGCGCGCCCAGGACTCGGCCGCGGCGCAGGCGGCCCGGCTCGATTCGATCCGGTAGTCTGAACCGGCGGCTTGCTCTCGCCGCGGCGGCGGGCGCCGCGGCGCTCGCTGGTTCACTGTGGCTCACGAGGCCACCCGGCCCGGGACTCACGCCGGACGGCATGAGCTACCTCGGGTCGGCCGAATCGTGGGCCCAGGGGCGGGGACTGCGCATCCCGTATTCCGCCTGGTCCGACGCCGACAGCACCTCAGCGCTGCGCATCTTCGCGCCCGGCTTCCCGCTCACGATCGGCGTCGCGATCAAACTCGGCGCCTCGTCAGTCCAGGGTGCTCGCGTCATCCAGGCTCTCGCCGCCGCGTTCGCAGCCGCCAGTCTTGCCTGGCTGCTGGACATCCTGGCCGGAGCGACCGCCGCCGCGCTCGGCTGCGCCGCGATCCTGCTCTCACCCGCCATCATGCAGGACTACATCGCCGTGCTCAGCGAGCCGATGTTCCTGGCGTGCCTGTCGTTCGCCGTGCTCTTGATGGTGAGCCGGCCCGCGAAGCCCCTGGGCTACGGCCGAGGGGGGGGGG
>JBIOIA010000126.1:0-7110 GCA_044449445.1 Gemmatimonadales bacterium | reverse complement strand
CGCACCCTCCAGCGGCCCGTGCGAGCGACGCCGGAACCACAGGGTCGTGAGGGGCAGGGCCACGGCGAGGTAGGTCGCGAACGCCAGGGCGCCCACGCGCACCGGCCAGTCCTCGTCGGGCCAGACCAATCGCAGCGGCACGATCACCACGCAGATGTGCAGGATGTAGTGGGTCAGCGACGCCCGGCCGAACATCGCGAGCGGCAGGACGGCGGTCGGCAGTTTCCTCGCGCGGTAGAGCCATGCCAGCCCGGAGACCACAGCCGCGGCCGTCCCGCCCGCCACCAGCACGAACGGCACGGAGGTCGGCACCCACGTGCCCGTGAGGAAGGGCGCGAGATCCCCCAGGGCGTCCTCGTGTGCGCCGGCCCAGCGGACCCAGATCTGCACGGGAACGGCGACGGCCAGCGCGATCCAGAACCAGCGCCGCGCGCGCCCCACTTGCGGCAGCCCCCCTTTGAGCATCAGCATGCCGACCAGCGGGAAGGCCAGCCACGGCACGACCGGGTAGCTCCCGTCGAGCAGGAAGGCTCGCGCCGTGGCCCAGCCGGGCGCGCTGTCGGCGAGCGGCGTGCCGTCGGGGCCCCAGTCCGCGGCGATCCGCGCGCCCAGCAGGACCGGCACGAGCGGCGCGGCGGCGACGAGCAGGACAGCGAGCGCAAGGGTGGCGCGCGGGCCCGCGCGCCTAACCGTGAGGGCGAGCACCATCATCAGCGCGAGCGGCAGCAGGATCTCCGTCGGCCAGACGAAGGCGTGGAACGCGGCGCCCGCGAGGGCCAGGGCGAGCGCGCGGCGCAGGACGTAGCGCCGGAAGAGCGGCGAGTCGAGGGAGCGCTCGGCCTGGATCTGCCAGGCCATGCCGGCGAGCAGACAGAACAGCGCGGCGGACTTTCCCTCGAGGAGTCGAGCGGCGGCCGTCCACGCATGTCCCGCGAACGAGGCCGCGCCCTCGGTCGGCACGAGGTGCATGTAGATCATGCCGACGACGGCGAGTCCGCGCGCGAGGTCGAGCGCCACGTAGCGCTCGTGCGCGGCGCTCACGAGCTGGCGCGGTCTTCGGGCCGGGTCGGGAACCCGGCGTACGAGCGTCCGGGCAACAGGTGCTCGTGCTTCATCACCACGCTGTGTGGCGCGACGCGCGTGCGCTCGCCGACGTCGGCGCCGTACAGCAGCACGGCGTTGCGTCCCACCGTGGCGCCGCGGCGGATCCGCACGCGGTCGATCTTCAGCACGCGGTCTTCGAACGTGTGCGCCTGGATCAGGCAATCCGCCGTCGCGCCGTCCTCGAGCGTGAGCATGTCGGGATCGGGCAGGTCCTCCGCGAAGGCCGGCCCGAGCAGGACGCCGCGCCCGACGTGCACGCCCATGATGCGCAGCAGCGGGTGCAGCAGCAGCGTGCCGTCGAGCGCCGACACGACGCCGGATGCGAAGATGTTCCAGGCCACGCACACCAGGTCCCAGCGGCTGGCCCACGAGGACCACAGCGGCCTGACGCCCGGCTTCACCCGGCCCAGCAGCGTCCACTTGATGGCGACGATCAGCAGCATGTGGAACGCCGCGGCCCCGACGGTGATGAGCGGGACCAGGAGCAGCAGCAGCTCGGCCCACCCGTGCGTGCCCTCGACGATCAGCCACTTGAACCACAGCGCGATCACGAATGCGGGTGCGACGGGCACGGCGAAGCGGGCCAGCTCCCAGAACCACCGCGCGACGACCCGCGCGCGCGATGGGTCCCACGTGAACCGGGGATCGTAGGCGATGACCTCGCGGTGCGGCAGCTCGAGCGGTGGATGCCCGAACCAGGCGGTGCCGGCGCGCATCATGGTATGGTCTGCAACCGTGCACACGCCGAGGAGGATATCGTCGGGCAGGTGCTGTCCGCCGGCGATCACGACACCGTTGCCGAAGAACGTGTTCCTGCCGAGCGAGACGCGGCCGACGCTCACCGTGCCGCGGTGCACGCGGGGGCCGGCCAGGTAGATGCCGTCGGCGCAGAACGTCTTCGCGCCGATCTCGACGCTCTCGGGCAGCGTGTCGATGAGCCCGCTGATCTCGCACGCGGCGCCGACCTTCATGCCGGCCAGGCGCAGCCACCACGGCCACATCAGCGTGCCGTACAGCCACCGGCCGGCCGAGTCCACCAGGCCGGGCTTGAGCCAGATCCGCACGTATGCCGGGCTCCAGCGGCTGACGACGCCTTCGGGGATGCGCCCCATGAGGCGACACGCGAGCGCTTCCATCGCGAGCGTCATCGGCACCGACACCATCGCGAAGACGCCCCACGCGAGCAGCGCCTCGAGTCCCAGCGACGAGCTGTAGAGCCAGCGCAGTGCTCGCGGCGCGTCGATCCCGTCGGCGATCAGCGCGAAGATCGCGAGCGCCGCTACCGGCAGCCCGAGGAACACTCCGAGCGCGAGCTTCGCGAGGATCAGCAGCGCGCCTGCGGCCTCGGGTGACAGTTCGCGCGTGTCCTTCGGCAGCGGCGGCGGCGCGTCGGCCCGGCCGGCGGGCTGCGCGGGAATGCCGTCCCAGCGCTCGCCCGCCGGAATTCTCCCGCCGCGCGGGAGCGACGCGCGGGGCGCGAGGCAGGCGCCGGGCCCGACCCGGGTGTCGCCGGCGAGCCCGGCGTGCACCTCGAGCGTCGCGCCGTCGCCGACCCTTACGCCGGCCACAACGATATCGCCGTCCACCAGCTCGACAAGCCCGAGCGACACGTCCTGGCTCGCCGTCACGTCGTCGCCGATCTCGAGCAGGTCCCAGCCGCCCTGGCGCAGCCGCACGCCGCGATGCAGGTGGACGCGCCGGCCGATCCGGGCGCCTAACGCACGGAGCGCGACGCACTGGAGCTCGGTGCCCTCGAGCAGCCACCACGGGATGCTCTTCGCCGCCTGCTGCACCATCCAGTTCCTGACGTAGAACGCGCTCCAGGCGCTCGCGCGCAGCGGCCGGTAGCGGCCGATGAGCGTGCGCTTGAGACCGACCACCATCGCCACCGAGAGCGGTGCATACAGGGCCAGCGCGGCAAGGAGCAGCAGCGGGCTCAGCAGGATCAGCCGCGTCGCTCCGAGCGCCGCGCCCAGGCCGGGCAGCAGGTGAAAGACGGTGATGTACGCAATGGCGGAGCCCACCAGCAGGCCGCGCGCGAGCCAGGCCGCCTGCACCAGGGTCGCGAGCGCGCCGCGCGCGGGCGCCCGCGCGGGTTCATCGTCGGTGGTCGCGGACGGGGCGCCGCCGTTCGCGCGGGCGGCGAGCGCCGCCACGGTCCGCGCCTCGTAGACGTCGCGCACCGTCAGGGACGCGGTCGAGGGATCTTCGCGCAGCAGCGTGATGAGCTCGGCCGCGCTGAGCGAGTCGCCGCCGAGCGCCGTGAAGAAGTCCTCGTTGACGCCCACGGCCTCGGTGCGCCGGAGCACGCTGCGCACCGCGGCTTCGACCCGCGCCTCGCGGGCATCGCGCGGGGCCGCGCGCCCTTCGCGTCGGCCGTCGCCGCCGCCCGCGCCGCCGGGCCCGGTGGGATCGCCGTCGCCGTTCACGCTGTCCAGGCGAGGCAGGGCGTTGCGGTCGAGTTTGCCGCCCGTCGTCGTGGGCAGCGCCGCGATGGATCCGAACCTCGCCGGGACCATGTAATCGGGAAGCCGGGCGCGCAGCGCATCGCGCAGCACGGTGCCCCTTGGGGGCGACGCAGCGTCCGCCGGGACGACGAAGGCCACGAGCGTCTGGCGGCCGCTCTCCTCCTGCACCGCGCAGGCCGCCGCGAGGACGCCGCTGCAGCCGGCCAGTGCGGACTCGATCGCGCCCAGCTCGACCCGGTAGCCGCGCAGCTTCACCTGCGCGTCCAGGCGGCCATAATAGATGAAAGAGCCGTCCTCGCCCCGGTGCACCAGGTCACCGGTCCGGTACAGCCGCCCGAGCTCGGGGTGGTGCGGGAATCGCGAGGCCGTCAGCTCGGGCTGGTTCCAGTAGCCCCGCGCCAGCGCGATGCCGCCCAGGCACAGCTCGCCCTTGCCGCCGTCGTTCACGACCTCGAGCGCGTCGTTGAGCACCCACGCATGAACGCCGGGCACCGGTCGGCCGATGGTGACGTTCTGGCCCTCGGCGATCCGCGCGCGCAGCGCCGTGACGGTGCACTCGGTCGGCCCGTAGCCGTTGACGAGCGAACGCCCGCGCGCCCAGCGGTCGGCGATGTCGGGCGGCAGCGCTTCGCCGCCGACATACAGGAGATGAATGCCGGGCAGGTCCGCGGCCGGATCGCCCGTGCCCATCGCGCGCAGCAGCGTCGGCGGCGGGCAGAAGACGGTGATGCGCTCGCGCTGGAGCCAGGCTACCAGGTCCGGGCCGAGCCGAGCGGCGTCGTCGTCCATCAGCACGACCGCGGCGCCCGACGCGAACGCGAGCCACGTCTCCTCGACCGACGAGTCGTACGCGGCGGAGGATCCCTGCGCGACGCGGTCGCCCGGCTGGAGCCGGAACGTTTCGATATCGGACGCCACGAGGTTGGCGATGCTCCGGTGCTCGATCATCACGCCCTTGGGGCGCCCGGTCGTCCCCGACGTGTAGATGACGTACGCCAGGTGCGAGGGCGTGAGCCACGGCGGCGAAGGCGGGCCGGACGGCGTGCGCACGGGCGCCGCGTGCTGCACGACGTCCAGGATCCTGTCGGCGCTGAAACCCGCCGCGATCGCGCGGGCGCGGCCCGCCGGATCGGTGAGCAGCATGGCGGGGCGTGCGTCGGCGAGAATGTCGCGCAGCCGTTCGTCGGGGAACGCGGGCTCGATGCAGGCGTACGCGGCGCCGGCCTTCAGGACGGCGATCTGGGCGGCGTAGAGGTGTGCGGAGGTGCGCGGCAGGAGGATCGCGACCACGCACTCGCCGCTGACCGGGCCCTTGAGCAGCCCAAAGAGCGCGTCGGACTGCCGGTCGAGCTCGGCGTAGGTGGTGCGACGCCGCGCCGGCCGGTAGGGGCCGGGCGGGACCTCGACGGCCGTCCGGTCGGGCCAACGCCGGGCGGTGCGCACGAAGAACTCATGAAGCAGCTGCGGTGCCGCGTCGACGGTGGACAAGTCGCGCTCGCGCCTTTCTCCGGGATCGGCGAACCCCACAAGTTCTCGTGTGCCCATCATGGCGGCAAGGCGGGACGGGAAACATGCGGGCGCGTAACGCCACCGGGTCCAACGCCGTCAGATGGTCATCCGTATTGTCTCGGACGACCATGACTCAGACCTGGGTTCCCGTATGACGCGTATTCGGTTCGGCTGTTGCCTTCTGGTGGCCGCCCTTCTGGCGTTGGCACCGAGGCCGGCGCATGCCCAGATCGGCTCCGGCACGGACATCATCACCGGGGTGGTGATCGGCGAGGACGGCACGCCGGTCCAGGACGCGACGGTCGAGGCTTGGTCGGCCGAGACGCAGGTGACGCGCCGGGCGCGCACCGACGCGCGCGGCCGCTTCACGATCCTGTTCCCCGACGGCGGGGGGCAGTACCGGATGACGGTGCGCATGATCGGCATGTCGCCGCGCATCGAGATGATCCAGCGCAATGCCGACGAGGATCGCCTGGTGTGGAACGTGCGCCTCACGGGGGACGCGGTCACACTCGACGCGATCAACGTGAGCGGCGCCCGGCTCAACCCGAGCGACGGACCGACGCCCGGCTCCGAGGAGCGACGATTCACCGCCGACCAGCTCTCGCGCCTGCCGACGGACGCGACCGACCTGATGAACCTGGCCGGGCTGGTGCCCGGCGTCCTGACGATCTCGTCCACCGACACGACCGCGACCGCGTTCTCCGTCGCGGGCCTCGGGCCCGACGCCAACGCGCTCACGCTCGACGGCCTGCTGTTCGGCAACTCGACGATTCCGCAGGAGGGCCTGCGCGCGACGCGCGTCGTCACGAACACCTACGACGTCTCGCTCGGCCAGTTCTCGGGCGGACTCATCTCGTCCACGACCCGCAGCGGCAGCAACATGGTGCAGGGTTCCTCGCAGTACCAGCTGCGCGACGAGAACCTGGCGGTGACCGAAGACAGCTCGGCGTACGATGCGGGCTTCACGCAGAACGTGTTCAGCGGCGGCGTGGGCGGCCCGCTCATCAAGGACAAGATGTTCCTGTTCGTCTCGGGCCAGGCGCGGCTCCGGTCCAACCCGCAGCAGACGCTGCTCTCGGCGCAGAACGCGGACGACATACGTCTCGGCGTCAGCCCCGACTCCGTGGCGCGGTTCTACCACCTGGTGGATTCGCTGGTGAGCCCCGGCTTCCACACCAGCGTCGCCGGTTCCGCGGCGCAGGCCAACGACAACTACTCCGGGCTGGCCCGGCTCGACTATGTGCTGTCGAACAACCACTCGCTGATGTTCCGGGGCGACCTGCGCGGTACCAGCCAGGACCCGACGCGCCTCGGAGCGCTCGCGCTGCCGCAGACGGCGGGCCAGATGACGAGCGGCGGTGGTGGCCTGATGGGCGTGCTCACGTCGCACTTCGGCGCCACGGTCCTGAACGAGATGCGCGGCTACTACCAGGGCGCCAACAACAGCGGCACGCCGTTCACGCAGGTGCCGGCGGGCCGGGTGCAGGTGGCGTCGAACCTGCCCGACGGGACGGTCGGCGTGACGACGCTCGCCTTCGGCGGCGCCAGCGGCCTGCCGACCCAGTCGCGGTCCAACAGCTTCGAGGCGTCCGACGAGCTGTCGTGGCTGCCGGGCTCGGGCGGGCATCGCATCAAGCTCGGCGGCTCGCTCCTCACCGAGACCGCGCACAGCATCGTCGGCGGAAACACGCTCGGCACGTACACCTACAACTCACTCGGCGACCTCGCCGCGGGAACGCCGGCCTCGTTCAGCCGGACGCTCAACATCCTCGAGCGCAACGCCGCCGATTCCCGCTGGAGCGCGTACCTGGGCGATGTCTGGGTGGTCACGCGGCCGTTCCAGCTGACGTACGGCGTGCGCGCGGAGGGCTCCAGGTTCGGGGACCTGCCGGCCTATAACGCCGCCGTGGACTCGGCGTTCGGACTCAGGACCGACTACCTGCCGGCGGAGACGCACTTCTCGCCGCGCGCCGGCTTCACGTGGACGCTGGGTTCGTCGCAGACGGGCGGCGGCCCGGGCGGCGGG
>JBIOIA010000125.1:0-7117 GCA_044449445.1 Gemmatimonadales bacterium | reverse complement strand
TCGGCGCCGATGCGTTCGAGATCGCCCGTGAGCTGGGCGGACTGCATCTTCGCCTCTTCGTGGGCGTCGGCGGTGTGCACGTCGAGGGAGGGCGGCGCGACGTGCCTGAGATCGAGCGCGGCGAGTGCCCAGCCGAGCGCGGCCCCGACCCCGTCCCACGTGATGGCGGCGAGCCAGGAATCCTCCGACGCCTCCGCGGCCGCCCAGCGCTCGGTGAGCTGGGACGCCGCGGGGCCTCCGTCGAGCGCCACGCGCAACGTGCGGGCGATGAGGCGCCGGATCTGTACCGCGTCGAGCCGGTGGGTCATGAAGAAAACACCCCCGACAGCGTGGCGGGGGTGTGCACAGTGGGCGGTGAGGGACTCGAACCCTCGACCTCTGGTATGTGAGACCAGCGCTCTAACCAGCTGAGCTAACCACCCGCAAATGCTTCGCGAGGCAAGAATCTAGCGGCGGCTGCACGAGCGCGCCACGCTGGGAGCCCGCTCAGTCCGCCACGAGCACCACGAAGGGATCGCAGAGGTCCGGATCACCCTGGACCGCCACGCGCAGCCCGGCCTCGCGCGCCTCATCCGCGACTTCCCCCGGCAGGAAGGCATGCTCGTACCCGAACGTTGGCGCGTCGAGAGCGCCGAGACGCACGCGATCGCCCGCCTCGAGACGCCAGTCGGACCGAACCAGGGCGCCGCACACCCGTGCGATGCGGACCGCGCGGCCTCGTCCCCGCCGCGGTTCGTCCACATAGCTGACGAACACCCTCCCTCCTGCCGCCAAGTGCCGCCGGGCCTTGCGCAGGGCCTCGATGCGGCGGCGACGAACCGGGATGTAGCTGTAACAGAAATACGAGAAGCTGATGACGTCGAATGCGCCGCTCAGGTCCACGTCCTCGAAGTATCCGCCGACCAGGCGGGCCGTCAGCCGGCGCTGTGAAATCACTTCCTGCGCCCGCGCCAGGGGCCGCGCGGCCGGCTCGATGCCGACGACTTCGCATCCCTGCTCGAGCAGCGGGAGCAGATCGCGACCCGATCCGCAGCCCACCAGCAGCACCCGCTCGCCCGGTTTGATATGGCCGTACAGCTTCCGCTCCCACGGCATGAGGCCATCGAGGATCTCCCGGTCGCTCAGGTAGAAGTCCCCAAAGCCGCGCACCACTTCGTCCCTGAAGGAGTGGATGCTCATGCTCGACGCGGCGAGGAAGGGCAGCACGGAGTTCGCCTGCTGGAACCGGAGATGGGCGTGTATCACCGCGTTGGCGAGGTAGCGCAGGTTCAGCATCGCCGGTCGGCTCCTAGGTCGGGCCGACCGGCGAGGCGCGATTGATCAGCTGCGACTCGACCAGGCGCCGGTAGGCGGGGCTGGTTTCGAGCAGCTCCTCGTGCCGGCCCGCAGCCGCGATCCGGCCGCCGTCCATGACCAGTATCCGGTCGGCCGCGAGCACCGTGTTCAGCCGGTGCGCGATCAGCAGCGTGATGCCGGTGGGACGCAGCGCCCGCAGCTGCTCGGCGATGGACGTCTCGGTCGGGCTGTCGAGCGCGTTGGTGGCTTCGTCGAGCACGAGGATCTGCGGCCGCGCCGCGATCGCGCGCGCCAGCGCGAGACGCTGCCGCTGGCCGGCCGAGAGCGTGTTGCCTCTCGATCCCACGCGCGTGGCGAGACCGTCGGGCAGGGCGGCGATCACGTCCGCGAGCCCGGCCGCATCCGTCGCTTCGCGCACGGCGGACGCGGGAAGATCGCGACCCATGGAGACGTTCCACTCCACCGACTCATCGAACACGAAGCCGTCCTCGAACACCACGCCCAGGCGTTTCGCGAGCGAGGCGCGCGAGAACTCGTCGAGCCCGACGCCGTCGAGACGGATCGAGCCGCCCTGCGGCTCGCGCAGCCGCATCAACAGCTGCGCCAGCGTGCTCTTGCCGGTGCCGCTCTCCCCGACCACCGCCACGACCTCGCCGCGCGTGAGCTCGAGGTCAAGGCCCCGAAGCACCGGCGCGCCGTCGCCATAGCGGAACGTCACGCGCTCGACCTGGACCAGTCGCACCTCGGGCGTCAGCTCTGCCGTTCCGTCCGGATCCCGCGCCGCCGAGCTGCCGAGAAAGGCGAAGACACCGAGCGCCGCGCCGTCCTGCTCCGCGAGCTCGACGGACGCCTCCGCCACGGCGCCGAGCTGTCCCTGGAGCCGCGTGAGCACGAAACCGAATGCGATGATCAGCGGAATCGAGTCGAGCACGCGCGTCCCCCACAGCGTGAGGGCGAGCAGCAGAGCGCCGAGGACGGCGCCGGCGTAGAGCACATCGGTGAGCGGCTTCACCGCGCTGCGCCAGCGGTGCAGGCCCATCGCCTCGCGGAACACCCGGTCGTTGACGCGCCGGTGGAGCGCGAGTCGCGAGCGACCGGCGTCGTACACCCGGATCATGGAGAGCCCGGCCGCATCGTCCAGCGCCAGTGCGCTGGAATCCCCCTCCGCCTCCACCATTCGAGCGGCCCGATCGCGAATCCGCCCCCCGGCATATGCGGCGACCAGGAAGCCCACGCCGCCCACGAGCGCCGCCGCCAGGCTCGCCCGCCAGGAGAGCACGACCAGCGCCGTACCGTAGATCGCGAGCAGCAGCAGCGCGTTCGCCAGCGCGACCAACGCTCCTATCCCTCCGACCACGCGCTCGGTCTGCACCGAGAAGAGGTTGATGAGTCTTCCCGGACCCATGGCCACGAGGTCGGCGTAGCGGGACCGGTAGAACGACTCGGCCAGCGATTCCCGCAGGCGCAGGAGCACCCGGAGCTGCAGCTTCGCGGACAGGACGCCGTTGGCCCAGGCCGCGAGCGAACGCAACACGAGCAGGACGCCCACTCCGACGATGATGAGGCGCAGGCGACCCAGCTCGCCCGGGCGGAACGACTGGAGGAACGGGACGATCAGCGTGATCGAAGCGCCCTCGAGCGTGACCAGGCCGAGCGACGTGGCCGCGACGGTCAGCGCGAGCCGCTCGTCGCCGCGGAGCGACTGGGCGGCCTCCCGCACGGCCCTCCACCTTGACCGTGGCGGCTGCGTCATCCGACGGCATCCCGGAGCACCGCGTCGCAGACGGCGGGAAGCGCCGCGAGGCTGCGGGGATACGTGAGCCGTTTGACCGGCACGCGCTCAATGAGCCGGTTCCCGAGCACGAACTGGTTCGCCAGCCGGTCCCGGTCCACCACGATCGTGTTGAACGAATGCCCGATCACCGCTCGCAACGCCTCGCCGCGCCGCAGCGGCTCGATGCGGATGCGGCGGCTTGCGGCCCGCGGATTCGACAGGACGTACAGCGCGGCCAGCGGGACCTGCCGACCGCATGTCCGCTGCGACGCGAGAGGGAGGATCTGCTTCGAGGTCCCGTTGTTGAGCGTGGGGCCGCCGTCCTGCCCAAGGACAGCGCGCGCGACGCGCGGAAACAGCTTGATGCGTGGAATGCCAGGGTGGGCCGACATGCCTGTTCCCCGCGGCTCGAGCGCGAGGAGATCATCCGTCAGCAGCTCGTAACCCAGGCGCAGAAAGGCCGCCCCGAGCGTGGACTTGCCCGATCCGCCATCGCCCAGGAAGGCGATCGCCCTGCCGCGCGCGACGATCGCCGTCGCGTGCAGCGGCTCCTCGCCAAGGGCCAGCAGCGAGAACGAGAGGACCTGGCCCAGCAGGTAGGTGGTGAAGGATTCGTGCGTGGCCCGGGCCAGCGGCCGGTACTCGATCAGCCGCCCGTCGGCAGATACGAGGAATTCGAACAGGTTGGTCCAGCGCAGGTAGGTGGACCGATCTTCCAGTCGATGGTAAAGGAACCAATCGTTCTTCGCCTGCCGAGCCGGCAACGTCCGGTGGAGAGGCTCGAATCGGGCCGCCGAACCGGGTGCGAGGCGAACGTCCGGCCGTCCTGCGCGACGCAGCCCGGCACAAGGCAGGTCCAGCGGGCTTCGCAGCGACAGGCCGTACAACCGATACGTTCGGACAGCTCTCAGGTCTTGGTGCCGCTGGCGTAGGTCTTGGGCTTGGAGCCTGAGTCGGCCTTATTGCTCTTCTTCGTTCCGGTCAGCGCGCGGATGTCGCCATGCACGGCGAGCCCGGGCTTGCGGTACTGCTTCTTCCTTCGGGTCTTCATGGCGTGCTCCTCGTCAGTGCTCGGGTACACGGCCGGTGGAGGCACCGGCTTCCACCTTCAAGAATAGCCGCAGCCATATCTCCAGTCCAAACAGGTCCACCAGGTCCCACATGGCCTGGCACTCGGGACCCTCCAGTTCCGCGACCAGCCCGGGCATCGCCGCCGCCAACCGAGCCTCGTTCACATAGCCCGCGCGGACGGCGGCCGACGAGTGGGAGATGTGCGCTTCGATCTGCTGCAGGTCCCGGATCATTCCCGTATTTGCCGCCCAGCTGAAGTCCGCCTTCCACGTCCGGGCGCGCACCGGCTCCGGGAGCACGCCCCGCATCGCGTCCCGAAGCAGCGCTCGGGGAACGCCATCGTGATTCTGGACGTCTCCCGGGACGGCCATCATGAACGCGATGAGATCCCGATCCAGGAACGGGAAGCTCGTGTCCAATCCATGCATCGCGCCGATCTTGTTGTTCCACTCCATGCAGTGCACCGGGTAGGTGCCGCGGGCTTCGAGGTAGAGTGACCGGGCCTGCGCCGAATGGAAGCCGGCGCCGATCCACGCGGGCTGATTCGCGAACCGGAGCGCCTGCCGGCGGAACGAGTCGGCGTACCACGGCTTGGGTCGCTCGGGGCGGAAGATCCATCGCCGCAGCGCCTTGAGCGGGGGCACGAGTGCGCGCGGGACCTTGTACCGGAGGAGGTCGAGCACGAACCAGCGTTTCAGCGCCCGTGCCCCTTCGCGGCCGAAATACTCCTCGTAGTTCCGGGTGTGCCTGAGCCACGCCACCAGTCGCAGCCGCAGGGCAAGGTCCACCAGGTAGCCGCTCGAGAAGAGTATCTGGTCACCCCAGTGCCCGGAGAGCAGCATGCGGGATCCCGCAGCCCGGGCTTGCGAGCGGACCGCGCACGTCACCGCCCACATATGGTCGAGAAACGGCGCCTCGATCGCCCCGACCTGCTCCTCGGCGGCGCCGACCACGCCCAACAACGGCTCGTACGGAATACGGGCGATCGAGACGCCGTACTCCCGCTCCATGTCGCGGAGGTACTGCTGTTCGTCGGCGGCGGTGCCCTCCGCTCCGACGAACGAGATGCCGATCACGCCCGGAGTGGGGGTGCCGCCGGCGCGCCGGAGGGTCTCCGCCTGGCAGAAGATCGAGGAAGAATCCAGCCCACCGCTCACCGACACGGTGACGGGATGCGCGGCCCGGGTGCGGCGCCGGATCGCCTCGGCGAAGGTCTCGCGGAACGCCTCCACGTACTCGTCGTACGAGGCAAGGCGGAGCGATCGACCGGTGTCGAAATCCCAGTACCGTCGAGCTGCCAACCCCTCTGGCGTCGCGACGACGATGTGGGCCGGCACGACAGCCGAGATTCCCGCGAAGCAGGTCACATCCTGGCGGTCGATGGGCCGGTTGCCGAGCAGCAGATAGTCGGCGAGCCCCTCGTTGTCCGGGCGCGCGGGGATATCGGGGTGGGCGAGAAGCCCCTTGATCTCGGACGCGAACGCGAACAGGCGGTCGCTCCGGAAGTAGTACAGCGGCCGGATCCCGATCGAGTCGCGCGCCACGAGCAGCCGCTGCGCCTTGGGATCGAAGATCGCGAGCGTCAGCTCACCGTTCAGCCGCTCGGCGAATCGCTCGCCCCAGGTTTCGTAGGCCGCGAGGACGCAGGAGGCATCGCTCGCACTCCGCGGCAGCTCGAGGGCGGGGAGCAGCTCATCCCGGTTGTCGAGCCGCCCATCCATGACCAGGACCGCGCCCGTCCGGCCCACCAGCGGCTGCGTCTCGCCGACTTCCTCCGGTGTCACCCACAGGTGCCGGCACGCCAGACCCACGGGGCCCTCGAGCCGATGCCCCTCGCCGTCGGGGCCGCGATGGGCCAGCGCGGCGCTCATCCGCGCCAGGATGGCCGGATTCACGGGTCCGCCATCGAGGTTCCACAGACCGACGATTCCACTCATAGATTAAGGGTAATGCCGGAGCGCACGATTCCAGAATCGGCCGTGATCGTCGTGGCGGAGGGCGTGCTGGCCAGCGATTTCGGCGCCGAGCAGGTGATTCTCAACCTGCGCGACGGGATCTACTACGGCCTGGAGGACGTCGGCTCGCGCATCTGGCAGCTGCTTCAGCGGCCGACCACCGTGCCTGCGCTGCGCGCCACCCTCGTCGAGGAGTACGACGTGGAGCCCGATCGCTGCGAGCGGGACCTGCTCGCGCTGATCGCCGACCTCTCCGCGCGCGGGCTCGTCACGATCCGGGAGCGCCCGTGATCGCTGCGCTGCGCCGCTACCGAGCGTTGCCGCCGACCGATCGTCGCCTCCTGCGCCAGGCGGCGACGCTCCTCGCCCTGGTGCGATGCGGCCTCGTGGTCCTCCCGTTCTCGGCGCTGCGCCGCCTGCTGCACGGCTATGCGACGCCGAGCGGCGATCCGCACGCGGTGCGCGCGGCGGTGGAGCGGCGAGCCGTCGAGAGGAACGTGCCGGCGCGGGTCGCGTGGGCGATGGCCGCGCTGTCGCGGCGCGCGCCCGGTCCCACGACCTGCCTGGCCCAGGCGCTGGTCGCCGACACGCTGCTGCGGCGGCGCGGCGAGCGGTCGGCGCTGCGCATCGGCGTGCGCAAGCGCGCGAACGGTGCGCCGGGTCCGCTCGAGGCGCATGCCTGGGTCGAGTGCGGCGACCTGGTCGTCGTCGGGCGGCTCGACGATCTGTCGGAATACTCGGTGCTGGCCGCACCGGAGCTCCCGTGACCGCTGGGGACGTGGCGGTCGAGCTGCTTCGCGGCCGCGAGATAACCCGCGTTCTCGGCGCACTCCAGGCTCGCGGCATCGAGTCCATCCTCCTCAAGGGCACCGCGCTCGCGTACTCGGTGTACGTCGCTCCGGCGCTGCGGCCGCGCGAGGACACGGATCTGCTGATCCGCGCCGGCGACGCCGAGGCCGTGCGCCGGGTCATGAAGAACCTCGGCTACACGGCGCCCGCCTACGACGACGCCGTGCATTAC
>JBIOIA010000124.1:0-7120 GCA_044449445.1 Gemmatimonadales bacterium | reverse complement strand
CCAGTCCACTCCAGGCCATTCGCGCCCTTCGTAGACGGCGCGCCCGGCGATCCAGGTCGCGCGGACGGAGGCGGCGTCGGCGCCCCCCGCGACGGCCCCTTCCGGGTCGGAGAAGGCAGCGAAGCCGCGGCCCTTGGGAACGACCGCGATGAGGTCACCCCAGGCACCCACCTCGATGCGCCCTGCGCCGACGACGCCGAGGGCGTCCGCGGAGTCGGCGGTGATGAGCCGGAGCTGCCGGCGCGGATCCATCTGGGATGCCATCCCCGCGAGGCGTGCTTCGGCGAACAGGTCGAGCGCGTTGCCGGCCGCGACCGAATCGGTCCCGAGACCGACCTTCACGCCGCACTCGTGCATGAGGACGAGGTTGGCGTGGCCGTTGTCGAGCGCGGCATTGGAGCCCGGGCAGTGGGCAACGGCCGCGAGTGCGCGGGCGATCGCTCGAAAATCCTCGACGTCCGCGTGTACGCAGTGAATCAGCAGCGGCTGGGCGCCGCCCAGCGCGCGCATCGCCCACGTGACGGGCGAGACGCCGTGGATGGGCACGTGGATGCCGCGTCCGCGCAGGTGCTCGGCGAAGCGGCCGCGTCCCTCCACGACGAAGTCGCGTTCCTCGCGCGATTCGGCCACGTGGATCGCGACCTTGCGCACGTCCTCCCGCGCGAGCGCGCCGACCGCGTGCAGCAGCGGCTCGGACACGGTGTACGGCGCGTGCGGCGAGACGCCGATCGACAGCCGATCCGACGCCAGGCGGTCGAGGTCCTTGAGCGTGCGGCGCAACTCCCCCATCGCGCCGTCCGCCTGCGCGGGATCGGGACCAAAGACCTCGTGGAAGGCGACACCGCGCGCGCCGAGGTCCGCCATCGCGCGCGCCGGCTCGCCGCTCGAGCCCGTGTCGCCGATCGTCGTGATCCCGGCCGCGAAGCTCTCGAGCACGCCCCATCGCGAGGCGGCACGATAGACGTCGGCCGCCAGCCGGTCCTTGAGCCGCCTGATCTGGGTGATCCAGCGCGTGAAGGGGCGGTCCTGCACCAGGCCGCGCAGGGCCATCAGCTCGAGGTGCGTATGCGTGTTGACGAGCCCCGGCATGAGCGCGACGTCGCCGAGGTCGCGTGCTGCCGCATCGCCGCCCGAGGGAACCGCGGCGTCCGGCCCGAATGCGGCGATCCTCCCATCTTCGCCCACGAGCACCGCGCCGTTCGCGATCGGCGCCGAGCTGATCGGAATGAGCCAGCGCGCGCGCAGCCGGAGCGGGCGCACGCTCAATTGGGCGGCTTGGCCGGCCGCGGCGCGGGCGGCGGGACGGGCACGGGCGCCGGGACGATGCCCTGCTGCGCATCCATCAGGCGCTGCGCGCCGGCCGGCATGGTCCAGTCGCCGGGCGAGGGGCGGCGGTCGTACACCTCTTTCATGAACGCGGCCCACGCGGGCGCCGCGTAACGACCGCCCTGGGCCGACGGCATGATCGTCTGCGGGTTGTCGAATCCCATCCACACGCCGGCCACCATCTCCTTCGTGTAGCCGATGAACCACACGTCGGTGAAATCGTTGGTCGTGCCGGTCTTGCCGGCGGCCGGAAGGTTGAAGCCGGAGGAGCGGACGGCCGAGGTCGCCGTGCCGCCGTGGATCACGCCCTTCAGCATGTCGTTCAGGACGAACGCCACGTCGGGATTCATGACGCGCTCGCGGTGCACCTGCGGCTGCCAGAGCACCTTGCCGTCGGCGTCCTCGACGCGCCGGATGCCGATCGGGGCCGCGCGCACGCCGAGCGCGGCGGGCACGGTGTAGGCCGAGACCATCTGCAGCGGGTAGACATCGGAGGAGCCGATGAACGTCGCCGGCACCGGGTAGACCGGCGTGGTGAGTCCATACCTGTGCGCCTCGTCGACGACGGCGTCCACGCCGATCTCGAGGCCGAGGCGGATCGCGATCAGGTTGATGGATGAGGCCAGCGCCTGCCGCAGCGTCATGTCGCCGCGGAACTCGCCCTCCTCGAAGTTCGACGGCTCCCATACCGTACCGTCGGACATCGGGATGGAGACCGGCTCGTCGGGGAGCACCTCGTTCGGCGAGTGCCCGGCGCGGAGGGCGGCGGAGTAGACGAACAGCTTGAACGTCGAGCCGGGCTGGCGCAGCGCCTGGGTCGCGCGGTTGAACTTCGAGTCGTCGAAGTCGCGGCCGCCGACCATGGCGAGGATTTCGCCGGTCTGCACGTCCATGACGATGAACGCGCCCTGGAGGTAGGACGAGGCGCTCGGCCGATCCGCGTCGGTCGATCGCCGCTCGAGGTACTGCGCGTACGTGGGATGCCGGTAGGGCCCGAACGCGCCGTCCTCGATGTTCTCGAGCTGGGCCTCGAGCGCGCGCTCGGCGGCCTGCTCGATGTCGATGTCGAGCGTCGTGTAGATCCGCAGGCCCTTCTCGTACAGGTCGCGGCCGAACCGCGCGTCGAGCGTCTGGCGCACCCATTCGACGAAGTACGGCGCGACGTCGCCGTAGTCCTGCCGGGCCGACAGGCCGAGCGGCGCGGCCTTGGCTTCCTCGGCCTGCTCGGTCGTGATGTAGCCCTGGTCGTGCATCATGTCGAGGATCAGGTTGCGGCGCTGCACCGCGCTGCGCGGGTGGCGGCGCGGATTGTAGAGCTCGGGCCGGCGCGGCAGCGCCGCGAGCAGCGCCGCTTCCGACAGGGTCACGTCGCGCGCCGACTTCCCGAAGTAGCGCTGGCTCGCGGTCTCGACCCCGTACGCTCCACCGCCCAGGTTGATCTGGTTGAGGTAGAGCTCGAGGATCCGGTTCTTGGGGTAGGTCTCCTCGAGCTCCCGGGCGACGTAGATCTCGCGCAGCTTGCGCGAGAGTTTCTTCTCGCGGGTGATGCGGTCGGAGAAGATGTTGCGCGCGAGCTGCATCGTGATCGTCGAGAACCCCTGTTCCCAGCGCAGCGACATCACGTTGGCCCGCACCGCGCCCATGATGCGGGCGAAGTCGATCCCGTGGTGCTGGTAGAAGCGCTTGTCCTCGACGGCGACGAACGCTTCGCGCAGCACCGCCGGCATGTCCTCGAGCCGGAGCAGCGTGCGGCGCTCGAGCCCGAGCTCGGTGATGAGCCGGCCGTCGGCCGCGTAGACCTTGGACGTCTGGTGCGGGATGTAGTCGTCGAGCACGGCGATGGACGGGCACGCGTTGCCGGCGCACACCCGCGTCCAGCTTCCCCAGGCCAGCGTGCCGAGAAAGCTGGCCGAGCAGAGCAGAACGAACGTGGTGCGCCTCAGGTGCGCGGGCGAAAGCCAGCGCTTGAGGCGGGCAGCGAGCGGCTCCCTGGCCATCGTGCTGAAACGTAGGCAGGCCGGGACGCGCTTGCCAGCGCGGGAAAGGCCGTCTACGTTCGGCGCCATGGCAGGCTTTCCACCGCTGAACGAGCAGATGGACCGGATCCGGCGCGGCGCGGTCGAGATCATCCCCGAGAACGACCTCGTCAGGAAGCTCGAGCGGTCCATCGCGACGAAGCAGCCGCTGGTCGTCAAGCAGGGCTTCGACCCGACGCGTCCGGACCTGCACGTCGGCCACATGGTGAGCATCCGCAAGCTGCGGACCTTCCAGGAGCTCGGGCACCGCGTGGTGTTCCTGATCGGCGACTTCACGGCGCTGGTCGGCGACCCGAGCGGAGCCAGCGAAACCCGGCCGCGGCTCACCGAAGAGGAGGTCGCGAAGAACGCCGCGACCTACCGCGAGCAGATCTTCAAGGTCCTGGACCCGAAGCACACCGTGATCGAACGCAACAGCCGCTGGCTCGGCGCGCTGAAGCCGCCCGAAATCCTCACGCTGACCTCATACTGGACGGTGGCGCGGATGCTGGAGCGCGACGACTTCGCCAAGCGCTGGAAGGCGAAGGCGCCGATCTCGGTGATGGAGTTCCTGTACCCGCTGCTCGTGGCCTACGACTCGGTCGAGCTCAAGGCGGACGTCGAGCTGGGAGGCACCGACCAGAAGTTCAACGTGCTCACGGGCCGGACGCTGATGGAGCGCTACGGCCTGGAGCCGCAGGTGGTGCTGATCATGCCGCTGCTGCGCGGCCTGGACGGCGAGCGGAAGATGTCGAAGTCGTTCGACAACTACATCGGCATCAGCGAGCCGGCCGAGGACCAGTACGGCAAGACGATGTCCATCCCGGACACGCTGCTCGAGGAATGGACGACGCTGCTCTCGACCGTCCCGACCGCCGAGCTGCCGGCGACGCTCGCGCGCTGCAGGAAAGAGCCCTACGCGATGAAACGCGCGCTCGCGGCCGACCTCGTCACGCAGTTCCACGGCGCCGAGGCGGCCGAGCGCGCCGCTGCGCACTTCGACAAGCTCTTCAAATCGAAGGAAGCCCCGATTGACAGGCCAGCGTTCTCGCACGCGGGCGCGAAGCTGACCGTGGTCCTCAAGGACATCGGGTTCGCGCGGTCGGTCTCCGAGGCGCGGCGGATGATCCAGCAGGGCGGCGTGCAGGTGGACGGTGCGAAGGCGACGGACCCCGACGGCGAGCTCGCGAAGGGCCGATACGTCCTCAAGTACGGCAAGCTCAAGTTCGCGGACGTGACGATCAACTGACGAGCAGCAGCCCCTGACGATGCCTAGATGGGGAACCTCTTGCGACCGGCATCGTCGAGCACGTCCAGGACCTTCTCGATTTCATCCAGCGTGTTGAAGAAATGCGGCGAGAGGCGGATCGCCCCCTCGCGGAACGCGCACACGACGCCGGCGGCCTTGAGCCGCTTGTGCGCTTCCGCGGCGTTGTCGGGCGCGAGACACACAATCGCCGAGCGGTGGCGCTCGTCGGTCGGCGACACGACGCGCACGCCGGTCTCCCTCGCCCACGCGAGCAACGGCTCGGCGAGCGAGCGCGTGTAGGTAGCGATCGCCTCCACCGTCAGCTCCCCCAGCAGGCCGAGCGACGTCGTCATGCCGAGCATGTCCTGGAACGGGATCGTGCCGATCTCGAAACGGCGGGCGTCGTGGCGCAGTTCGTCGGTGTACTTCACCAGGTTCGTGTAGTCGTCGGTTCCTTCGAAGGCGGCCCAGCCCGTGAACGTGGGCCGCATCTGCTCGATCAGCCCGCGCCGGATGTAGGTGAACCCGGTCCCGAATGGCGAGAGCAGCCACTTCTGTCCGCCCGTGGCGAGGATGTCGATGGGCACTTCGCGTACGTCGAGCGGACTGTTGCCGAGGCCCTGGATCGCGTCCACCACCAGATGGACGCCGTGCGCGCGGCAGGCGGCGGAGAGCCGCGCCAGATCGGCGCGATAGCCGTTGCTGAACTGCACGAACGAGACGGCCAGCACCTTGACCCTGGGGTCGGCGAGCCGGCCGACCAGGTAGTCCTCGTCGGGCCAGCCGCGCGCGGTCACCGGGGCGAGCTCGGTCGCGACGCCCTTGTCCTTGAGCGCGAGCCACGGATACACGTTGGCCGGAAACTCCCGGTCGCTCACCAGGACGATCTCGCCCGATGCCAGCGGCAGCGAACGCGCGGCGACGTTGATGCCCGTCGTGGTGTTGGTCGCGAGCGCGATTTCCTCCGGCTCGGCGCCGATCAGGCGCGCCGCGGCTGCGCGTGCATCGGCGAGCAGGCCCTGGAGCATCCGGTCGGGCAGCTGCTGCGGGTTGGTGCGCTTGGCATTGAACGCCTCGAGCGCCAGTCGCGAGCGCTCCGGCAGCGGGCCGATGGAGGCGTTGTTGAGGTAGGTGGTGGCCGCGGTCCAGGGGAACTCGCTGTCGCGCAGCTCGCGCACCAGATGCCGGATTTCGGGTGCGGCGACGAGGTCGGTCACGGGCGGAGCGGTTGCATGGGCTGCTACGGTGACACTACCCGGCCCGCGCCGACGCGGCAACCTCCGCCGGCGGCTCGTCACGCCACAGGCGGTGCGACCACAGGTACTGCTCGGGCGCGCGCCGCACCGCGGCTTCGAGCCGAGCGAGGTACGCGGTGGCGATGCGCTGCGACGTCTCGCGCAAGTCACCCACGGCGCCCTCCTCCAGCAGCTCGACGGTCAGGTCGTAACGGCCATCCGGCAGCGCGATGAACGCGCCGAACACGACCGGCGCGCCGCTCAGCGCCGCGAACAGGCCGGGGCCCGACGCCATGCGCGTGAGCCGGCCGAAGAACGGCGCCCGCGTCGCGCTGCGCAGCGCGCCCTGGTCGGCGACCAGCGCGACCACTTTGTTCCGTGCGAGCGCCGCGATGACGCCGCTCTTCGCCTCGGGCATCGCGATGGTCTGCATCCCGAGCCGGCGCCGGACGTCCTCGGCCTGCCTGGCCACGTACGGATTCGAGGGCGGCTTCACGACCGCCGCGACCTCGAGGCCGCGCGCCGCCAGGTACGAGCCCGCCAGCTCCCAGTTCCCGATGTGGCCCGTCAGCACGATCACGCCCTTGCCGCGCTTCACCAGCTCTTCGAACAGCCGGATGCCGCCCGATTCCTGGACCAGCGGCACGAGCGCCGTGGGCCCCTTGGCCGAGAGCCGCATCGAATCAACCGTCATGCGCCCGAAGTGCGCGTACACGGCGCGACCCAGCTCGGCGCGCGCGACGGCCGGGAGCTCGGGGAACGCAATCGCGAGGTTGTCGTCGGTCACGCGCCGCCGCATGCCTAACGTGCGCGCGAACCGGCCGAGCAGCGCGCCGAGGCCGCGCGCGGCGCGGCGCGGCAGCACCAGCGTGAGCGCGAGCAGCACGCGCAGCGCGAGATAGACGGGATAGTCGCTGCGGCGTCTCACGACGTCCCGCCGTTCACGCGCGCTCCGTTCCGCCGCGCCATCGCCGCGCGATAGACGGCTTCCGTGTCACGCGCCGTGCGTTCGATGGTGAACTCGGATCGGACGCGCAGACGCGCCGACGCGCCGAGGCGATCTCGCAGTATGGGCTCGTCCAGCATCCGCTGGAGCGCCGCACCGAGCGCCTTCGGGTCGCGCGGGCGCACCAGCAACCCGTGCACGCCGTGCTCGACGACGTCAGTGTTCCCGCCGGCCGCCGTGGCGACGACCGCCTTGCCCAGAGCCATCGCCTCGAGCAGGCCCTGCGAGAGCCCCTCGTGCCGGCCCGGCAGCGTGACGACGTCGAAGGCGTCGTAGAACGGCCGCACGT
>JBIOIA010000123.1:0-7346 GCA_044449445.1 Gemmatimonadales bacterium | reverse complement strand
TTGCCGCCCGGCCGGATGGCTGCGTGACGCCCGGGACAGTGGTGGTGGCGCTCGGCGGCAACGCGCTGTCGCCGGCGGACGAGCCGGGTACCGTCGCGAACCAGTTCCGGCACACTCGCGAGAGCCTGGTCCCCCTGGTCGAGCTGGCGCGGGCCGGCTGGCGGATCGCGGTGGTGCACGGCAACGGCCCCCAGGTCGGCGACGCGCTGGCGCGCAACGAGATCAGCTCGGCCCAGGTGGAACCGATGCCGCTGGGCGTGCTGGTCGCCGAGACGGCCGGCTGGATCGGCTACATGATCCAGCAGTCGCTCCAGAACGCCCTGGCACGCGCCGGCGTCGCGCGTGACGTGATCACGGTCATCACGCAGACGATCGTGGACGAGCATGACCCGCTGCTCCGCCGTCCCGACAAGCCGATCGGGCATCCGCTCGATGCGCGGCGCCGCAACAGCCTGGAGCAGCGCGGTGTGGCCGTCGCCAAGGACGCACGCGGTCATCCGCGCCGGCTGGCGGCGAGCCCGATCCCGCTGGGGATCGTGGAGGCGGCGGCAGTGCGCCGGCTGGTCGATGCCGGCACGATCGTCATCGCGTCCGGCGGCGGCGGCCCTCCGGTCTACCGGGATCCGCGGCTGGGATGGGAAGGAGTGGACGCGGTCGTGGACAAGGACCGCACGGCGGCGATACTTGCGGAAGGGCTGGGCGCCGACCTCCTCCTGATCCTGACCGACGCCGCCGGTGTGTACCGGGACTTCGGGACGGACCACGCGACGCTGATCCGGCGCATGGACGTCGCCGAGGCGCGGACCCTGCTGGCCTCCAGGGAGCTGGGGGCGGGCAGCATGCGGCCGAAGGTCGAGGCGGCGCTGCAGTTCGTGGAACGCACGCACGCGCGGGCCGCGATCGCCGCGCTGAAAGACGGGCCCGCCGCGATGCGGTCCGAGGCGGGAACGACGATCGCCTACGCACCACCGGGAGCTTCATGAATCTCCACGAGTACCAGGCGCGCGATCTGCTCCGGAAGGCCGGCATTGCCGTGCCGCCCGGCGAGGTCGCCACCACGCCGGCCGAGGCCCGCCAGATCGCCGAGCGGCTTGGCGGCAAGGTGGTCGTCAAGGCGCAGGTGCACGCGGGTGGTCGCGGCAAGGCGGGCGGCGTGAAGCTCGCCGCGTCGGCGGCGGAAGCCGAGACCCTCGCATCGAAAATCCTCGGCATGAAGATCAAGGGCCTCACGGTGCACAAGGTCCTCGTGGCCCCCGCGGCTGAGATCGCCAGCGAGGCCTACGTCGGCGTGATCGTGGACCGGGGCTCGCAGTCACCGGTCTTCATGGTGAGCCCGGCGGGCGGCATCGACATCGAGGAAGTCGCAGCGAAGACGCCGGAGAAGATCTTCCGCCAGCGCGTGGACGCGCGCTACGGCCTGCTGCCGCACCAGGCGCTGGGCCTCGCCTTCCGTCTCTACGACGACGCCGCGAAGGCGCGTCAGGCGGCGGACATTCTCCAGAAGCTCTACCTGGCGTTCGTGAACGCGGGCGCTTCGCTCGCCGAGATCAATCCGCTGGTCGTGACGCTCGAGGGTCAGGTGGCCGCGCTCGACGTCAAGATCGTCGTGGACGACAACGAGCTGGACCGCCGCCCCGAGATCGCGGCGCTGCGCGATTCGACGGCCGAAGAGCCGAGCGAGGTCACGGCGCGCGAGGCCAACCTCACGTACATCAAGCTGGACGGAAACGTCGGGTGCGTCGTGAACGGCGCGGGCCTGGCGATGGCGACGATGGACCTGGTGAAGTACTACGGCGGCGAACCTGCCAACTTCCTCGACATCGGCGGCTCGTCGAACCCCGAGAAGGTCGTGAGCGCGCTCCGCATCATCACCGCCGACAAGCACGTGAAAGCGATCCTGTTCAACATCTTCGGCGGGATCACGCGCTGCGACGACGTGGCCAACGGCATCGTCGCCGCGACCAGGCAGTTCAAGGTCACTGTCCCGATCGTCATCCGCCTGACCGGGACGAACGAGAAAGAGGCGGTCGAGATCCTGAAGGGCGCCCATATGAAGGCGCTCACCGACATGGACGAAGCGGTCAAGCAGGCGGTCGCCCTGGTGACCGGGGGCAAGGCCGCGTGAGCATCTTCATCGACCAGGACACGCGGCTCGTCGTCCAGGGCATCACGGGCCGTGACGGCTCGTTCCACGCCAGGTCCATGATGCAGTACGGCACGAACGTCGTGGCGGGCGTGACGCCGGGGAAGGGTGGGCAGACGTTCGAGGGCACGGTGCCGATCTTCAACACCGTGGCGGACGCCGTGGCCAGCGCGGGCGCGAACGTGTCGGTGATCTACGTGCCGGCGAAGTTCGCCGCCGACGCCGTGTTCGAGGCGGCCGACGCCGGCATCAAGCTGATCGTATGCATCACCGAGGGTGTGGCGGTGCTCGACATGACGCGCGTGATGCCGTACGTGCGCGAGAAGGGCGCCCGGCTCGTCGGACCCAACTGCCCGGGGCTCATCACGCCGGGCGTGTGCAAGGTCGGGATCATCCCCGGCATGCTCGCGGCGCCGGGGCCGGTCGGCGTGGTGTCGCGCTCCGGCACGCTGACCTACGAGGTGGTCTACCAGCTCACGCGCGCGGGCATCGGCCAGACGACGTGCGTGGGCATCGGCGGCGACCCGATCATCGGGACCAACTTCATCGACTGCCTCGCCGCGTTCGAGCGGGACAAGGCGACAACGGCGTGCGTGATGATCGGCGAGATCGGCGGCACCGACGAGCAGCAGGCGGCCGAATTCGTGAAGACGAAGATGAAGAAGCCGGTGGTGGGCTTCATCGCCGGGCAGACCGCGCCGCCGGGGCGCCGCATGGGCCACGCGGGCGCCATCATCTCGGGCTCCTCGGGAACGGCCGCCGAGAAGATGCAGGCCTTCGAGAACGCCGGCATCGCGGTGATGAAGCGCCCGGCCGACGTGGTGCCCCTGATCAAGGCCCGGCTGTGAAACTGCTGGAACTGCTCGACGCGCGTCGCATCGCCGTGCCCCTCAAGGCACGCAGCGTCCGCGACGCGACCCGGCAGCTCGCGAAGGCGCTCGCCGCCTCCGGCGCCGTCGCCGACGACGCGAAGCTCACCGAGATCCTCAAGACCGAGTGGCCGGAAGACATCGTGATCGTGGGCGGCCGCGCGTTCCTGCCGCACTTCCGCACCGCCGCGGCGAAGGGCCTGGCACTGGCGCTCGGCGTCACGGCGGAGCCCATCTGCCTGGCGGACGACCCGAGCCGCTGCGCCAGGATCGTCATCCTCATCATCGCGCCCACGAGCGACGCGCCGGCCTACCTGCGGGCGATGAGTGCCGTCGCGCAGGCACTCGCCAGCGACGAAGTCCTGGCCGCGCTGCACGCCGCGAAGAATGCCGAGGAAGTGCTCCGGATCCCGGCGCTCGGGGAAACACCTGTGCCTCCGGACGTCACGGTGGGTGACGTCATGTCGAAGACGCTGATTTCGGTATCGGCCGAGACCCCGCTGCGCGAGGCCGCGCGGACGATGCTCGCGCACAAGGTCCGCGCGGTCCCGGTCATGGGCAAGAACGGGGAAGTGGTCGGCCTGCTCAGCGACGCGCACCTGCTGCACTTCCTGCTGCCGCAGACCGTGTCGGACATCAGCACCGGCCAGTTCCGGGCCGTGCGCCGAAGGTCCAGGGGCCCCAAGGCCGCGAGCGTCGATCCCGGCGCGGCCCCGGTGCGCGACGTGATGGACCGCAGCGTGCTGTGCCTCGCCGAGGACCAGACCGTCGCCGAGGCCGCGGCCCTCATGCTGTCGCGATCGGTGGACCGCTTTCCCGTGACCCGCGAGGGCGCGCTGGTCGGCTTCCTGACCCGCAGCGACATCATCCGAAAACTCCTGGGGACCTGAACATGCTGACGCTCGCCATCATCAAGCCCGACGCCGTCGCCTCCGGCAAGGCCGGCAAGGTCCTCGCTCATCTGGAGCAGTCCGGCTTCAAGGTCCGGGCCGCCCGTATGGTCAAGCTCACGACTCCGCAGGCCGAGGCGTTCTACGCCGTGCACAAGGAGCGGCCGTTCTTCCGGCCGCTGGTCACCTTCATGACGTCCGGGGCGTGCGTCCCCCTGGCGCTGGAGCGGGAGGGCGCGGTGGCGAAGCTGCGCGAGGTCATCGGGGCCACCGACCCCAAAGACGCCGCGCCGGGCACCGTCCGGGCCCTCTACGCCGAGTCCAAGGAGCGCAACGCCATTCACGCCTCGGATTCGGATGAAACCGCGCGGCGCGAGGTCGGTTTCTTCTTCACCGAGGCTGAGCTGGCCTGACCTTCCATCAAGCCCCACAACGAGTTAGCTTTCCGCCCCTTATGCTGCGCGTCGCCCTCTCCGAGGTCCACGCCGGCCCGGTCGACACCACCGGCGAAGTAGCTCCCGACGACCCGATTCTGGCCGGGGCCGACTGGTCCCTGGCCACGCCTCTCAAGGTCCGTGGACGCTTCAGCGGAGCCGGTGAAGGGAAGTACTACTGGCGCGTCCAGTTCGAGACGAAGGTGCGCCTCGAGTGTCGCCGTTGCCTGGGGGACATCGAGCTGCCGATCTCGGAGTCCCGCGGCCTGGTTTTCGCCGCGGACGAGGAGACCCCTGAGGGCGAGGGGTGTTACACCATTCCTCCCCGCACCAGGGTGCTGGACCTGACCGACACCCTGCGCGAGGAGCTGCTGCTCGCCGTGCCGCCGTTCGCCGAGTGCCGGCCCGACTGCAAAGGCCTGTGCCCGCGCTGCGGCGCGAACCTGAACGATGGACCATGCGACTGCCCGCCGCGGAGCGATTCGCGCTGGGACGCCCTGAACGGCCTGCCCAAGGCCGACACGCGGAAGGATTGAAGAGAGCCAATGGCCGTACCCAAGCGACGCACCTCCAAGTCGAAGAAGCGCAAGCGCCGCACGCACTACAAGGCGGTCGCGCCGACGCTCAACCCATGTCCCAAGTGCGGAGAGCCGCGCCGGCCCCACGTGGCGTGTCCCAACTGCGGCTTCTACGCCGGCAAGAAGGTCCTGGACATCAAGGACGAGTGACGTGATCCGCATCGCGGTCGACGCGATGGGCGGCGACGACGCGCCGGCGGTTCCGGTCGCCGCCGCGGCCCTCGCGCTCAAAACGCTGCCGGAGGAAGTCGTCATCCAGCTGGTGGGCCAGAGCGCCGCGATCGAGGGCGAGATGGCGCGCCAGTCGATTCCCTCGAGCAAGCGGATCGTGATCGTCGAGGCGCCCGAGGTCGTCGGCATGGGCGAAAAGCCGCTCCAGGCCATCCGGAGCAAGCGCAACTCGTCCATCGCCGTCGGGCTCGGCGCCCAGAAGGCCGGCCAGTCGGACGCCTTCATCTCGGCCGGCAACACCGGCGCGGTGATGGCGGCCTCGACGCTGATCCTCAAGCTCTATCCCGGTTTCGAGCGGCCCGCGATCGGCACGCCGTTCCCCACGTACGACAAGCCCGTACTCGTCCTGGATGCCGGCGCCAACGTGGACTGCTCGGCGCAGGAGCTGCTCGGCTTCGCGCGGCTCGGCGTCCAGTACGTACGCGACATCTTCGGCCGCCCCACGCCGGCCGTCGGCCTCCTCAACATCGGCGAGGAAGCAGAGAAGGGAAACGCCGCCGCCAAGGAGGCGCATCGGCTGCTGTCTGAGAGCGGGCTGTCGTTCGTCGGCAACATCGAGGGCCGCGACATCCTGCGCGGGAAGTGCGACAAGGGGCCGTTCGACGTGGTGGTGTGCGACGGCTTCGTCGGTAACGTGCTGCTCAAGTTCTACGAGTCGGTGGCGCAGCTCTTCCACCGGCTGGTCGATCGCGAGCTCGGCGCGTCGGTCGCCGGCGGCGCGGGCATGAAGAAGATCTGGCAGGTGCTCGACTACGCGGAGTACGGCGGCGCGCCGCTGCTCGGCGTCATGGGCGTCTCGATCATCAGCCACGGGCGGAGCTCGCCCGAGGCGCTTCGCGCGGCCATCAGGGTCGCCGCGGACGCCGTCCGCAACGGCCTGGTCAATCACATGGCGAAGGAATTCCGGGTCGAGGCGGCGGCGCGGTGAAGAAGCCCACCGTCGCGCTCGCCGGCCTGGGCACCTACGTGCCCGAGCGCGTGCTCACGAACGCCGAGTTCGAGACCATGCTCGACACCTCGGACACGTGGATACGCGAGCGCACCGGCATCCGCGAGCGCCACATCGCGCGGCGCGACGAGACCACGGCCCAGATGGCCGCCGAGGCGAGCGCGCGCGCACTCGCCGAGGCGGGTTTCGGTGCCGACAAGCTGGACACGATCATCGTGGCGTCGGCGACCCCGGACCGGCTGCTGCCCTCGGTGGCGGTGGACCTCCAGGCCCGGCTCGGCGCGGCGAAGGCCAAGGCGTTCGACATCGCGGCGGCGTGTTCGGGCTGGATCTACGCGCTGGTGATCGGCGAGAGCATGATCAACGCCGGCGCCGCCGAGCGGGTGCTCGTGCTCGGTGCGGAGAAGCTCAGCGCGATCACCGACTACAGCGACCGCTCGACCGCGGTGCTGTTCGGCGACGGCGCGGGCGCGGCGGTCCTCACGAAGGGCGACGGCTCGAGCGGCATCGTCTCCAGCTATCTCGAGAGCGACGGCAACCTGGTCGAGCTGCTGTGGCGCCCATCGGGCGGCACGATCTGCCCGCCGGGCACCGAGGGCTACGATCCGCACGGCTACTTCATCAAGATGGCCGGTCGCGAAGTGTTCAAGAACGCGGTCCGCTCGATGGCCGATGCCGCGAGCAAGGCGCTCGAGCGCGCGGGCATTGCGGGCAAGGACGTTGACCTGCTGGTGCCGCACCAGGCCAACATCCGGATCATCGAGGCGACGGCCGATCACGCGCACATCCCGATGGAGCGCGTGTACGTGAACGTGGATCGTTACGGCAACACCTCCTCGGCCTCGATTCCGATCGCGCTCGACGAGGCGCGGCGCGCCGGCAGGCTCAAGCCCGGCATGACCGTTCTGCTGGTGACGTTCGGCGCCGGGTTCACCTGGGGCTCGATGGTCCTGAAGTGGTGAAGGCGCTGCTGCTCTGCCCGGGGCAGGGTTCGCAGAAAATCGGGATGGGGAAGGACCTGGCCGAGGCGTTTCCGGCCGCGCGCGAAGTGTTCGCGGCCATCGACGCCGCGCTCGGCATCGCCCTCTCGAAGGTGATGTGGGAGGGGCCCGAGGAGCTGCTGACGCGCACCGATCACGCGCAGCCCGCGATCCTGGCGCACTCGGCGGCGGTGTGGGCGGTGGTGGGCAACGCGCTGGCGCCACGCGTGGTGGCGGCCGCCGGCCACTCGCTCGGCGAGTACAGCGCGTAC
>JBIOIA010000122.1:0-7533 GCA_044449445.1 Gemmatimonadales bacterium | reverse complement strand
CTCCCGCCCCCCGCCTCGCCCTTGAGGTCATCCGTCTTGTCCTTGAGCTCGAGCACTACGCGCTCCGCGGTCTTCTTGCCGACGCCGCTCACCGAGGAGAGCGCGGCGAGGTCGTGCTCGCGGATCGCGCGCACGATGCGCTCGGCCGAGAGCTGCGACAACATCGCGAGGGCGAGCTTGGGACCGACGCCGCTCGCGGTGATGAGGCGCTGGAATACGCGCCGCTCCTCGGCCGTGACGAAACCGAACAGCGTGAGCGCGTCCTCGCGCACGGCGAGGTGCGTGTGCAGCTCCACGCTCTGGCCCGCCGGCGGCAGGGAGGCGAGCGAGCGCGTCGGCACGAAGCACTCGTAGCCCACGCCGGACGCCGTCTTCACGACCACGCGGTCGGCCTCCTTGAGGGCGAGGGTGCCGGTGAGCAGCGCGATCATCCGACCACCGCGCGCTTGAGCGCGCGCGAGCGCAGGCAGTGGGTCAGCGCGACGGCCACGCCGTCGGCCGCATCGGCTGGCTCGGGCGCGGCCTTGAGCCGCAGCAGCCGCGCGACCATCTGCTGGATCTGGGGCTTGGTCGCGCCGCCCTTGCCCACCACCGCCGCCTTCACGTCGCGCGGCGCGTAGTCGAACGCGGCGAGGCCGGCGCGCGCGGCCGCGAGCAGGACGACGCCGCGGGCGTGGCCCAGCACCAGCGCGCTCCGGACGTTGTGGGCGACGAACACGGTTTCGACGGCGAGGGCATCGGGGCGGTGCCTGGCGATGAGGACTTCCAGCTCCTGGAAGATGACGTCGAGCTTGTCGGCGAGCGTGGCCTTCGCCGGCGGCCGGATGACGCCGCATTCGATGAGGCGATTCGGCCCCGCGTCCGGTCGCTCGACGACGCCGTAACCGGTCGCGCCCGTGCCCGGGTCCACCCCGAGCACGATCACACCTCGGCCAGTGCCTCCTCGTCGACATCGAAGTTCGAGAAGACCTTCGCCACGTCGTCGTGCTCCTCGATGGACTCCATCAGGCGCACCAGGCGCGACGCGTCGCCGCGCTGCACCTTCACCGTGTTCTTCGGGATCATTGCGATCTCGGCGGATTCCCACGCGATCTTCTTCGCGCGCAGCGCTTCCTGCACGGCGTGGAGGTCGTGCACCTCGGTCGCGATCACGAACTGGTCGCCCTCGCGCGTGAAGTCCGCGGCCCCCGAATCGAGCGCGGCCTCCATCGCCATGTCCTCGGCCAGGCGCGTGGCATCCAGCCGGATTTCGCCGCGGCGGTCGAACATCCACGCCACCGACCCGGTCGCGCCGAGGTTGCCGCCGTTCTTGGTGAAGAGATTGCGCAGCTCGGCGACGGTGCGGTTGGGGTTGTCCGTCGTGGCCTCGACGAAGATCGCGGCGCCGCCCGGACCATAGCCTTCGTAGCTCACTTCGTGATACGTGACGCCCTCGAGCTCGCCGGTGCCCTTCTTGATGGCGCGGTCGATGTTGTCGGCCGGCATGTTCGCGGCCTTGGCCGCGTCGATGGCCGCCCTGAGCCGCGCGTTGCCGGCCGAGTCGCCCCCGCCGGCCTTGGCCGCGATGGTGATTTCCTTGATGAGCTTGGTGAACGCCGCGCCGCGCCGCTGATCCGTTACGGCTTTCTTCCGCTTGATCTGCTTCCACTTGTTATGGCCGGCCACTGGCGCCTCCGGAATACCGGGCAATCTACAGCGCCGCTATACTTCGGCGCCATGCAAATTCGACCGTTCGCGGCCCTGCCGCTCGCTCTTGTCCTCGCCGTGGCGTCCTGCCGCGGCCGGGAGCCCGCGCAGCCGCCGCACGCCCCGCGGGCCGCCATCCTGAAGGAGGTCCCGGCCGCCGCGTACTCGGTCCTGCGGGACACGGCTGGCACGGCCGACGCCGAGCAGCGGACCTACACGGCGCAGCTGCCCTTCGACACGACGGCGGCGTTCTATCGCGCCATGCTGCCGGTGCTCGGCTGGCAGGTCATGGGCGACCGCTCCGATCGTCCGGCCGGGATGATCGATCTCTATGCGAGGAGGGGGATCCAGACGCTCTGGGTCCACATCGAGAAGCAGTCTGAGGCAACGACACGGTATACGCTGATCGCGACCGCCGACACTACGACTCCGCGACCGGCTCCGACCCGGGGCCGCCGTACGCGCTAGCGGTCCGGGTCGATCATGTCCTCGAAGCGCATCCACTCGCGGTAGAAATACAGATCGACGAAGCCGGTGGCGCCGTGACGGTTCTTCGCCACGATCAGCTCCGTCGCCCCCTCCACGCCGCGTTGCATCTGGTACATCTCCTCGCGGAACAGCCCGAGCACGACGTCGGCGTGGTACTTCACTGCGCCCAACGCGCCGAAGTCGTCGAGATTGGGCCTGGGATCGCGTCGTTTCGGATCGTGGCTCGGAAGCTGCGCCACCAGCAGCACCGCGCTGTTCGACGTCGACGCGATCTCCTTGAGCCGGCGCACCGCGGCCGCCATCTCCTCCTGGAGCTCGCGCGCGCGGGCCATGGGTGGCAGCAGCTGGAGGTAGTCCACGACCGTGAGCGCAGCGCCGGTCGAGGCGAGCCGCGCGGTCACGTCGGAGAAACGCTCGCCCGCCATCGGCAGCCAGGCCATCGGCCGCTCGCGCAATCGCACGGCGGCCCCGCCCAATGACGCGCGCGCCTCGTCGTTCAACGCGCCGCGACGGATATCGTCGATCCGGACGCGCCCCTCGATCGCGAGCGCGCGCTCCCACATGCGCTCCTCGTCCATCTCGCCCGTCATGACCGCGGCGCTCTCGCCGCGCTCGGCGACCCGGAGCGCGATGGCCAGCGCGAAGGACGACTTGCCCACGCCGACGTCGCCGCCCAGGACGATCAGGTCGCGGCGCCGGAGGCCGCCGCCGAGCATGCGGTCCACGCTCGGGAAGCCGGTGGGCACCGCGTCGCCTTCGTGTCCCGCAGGCCGCTCGCCGGAGAGCCGCTGGTCCACGCGGCCCACGACGTCGGCGATCGGATGCGCGCGGCGCGGAATGTCGGGGCTCATGCGGGCTTGATCCGGGCGGCGCGGGCCGCGCTCTGCACCGCGTCGGCCAGCCGTCGGCTCAGGCACTCGGCCGTCGGCGCGACGAGGTGGGAGAGCACGATCGCCGAGCGCCCATGGCCGTCCGCCAGGAGGTCAGAGATCGCCGCCGCGAGCGAGCGGCGCAGCGGGGCCGCCGGATTCAGGCTGCGCAGCCGCGCCGCCACAGCGCGCAGGCGCTCGCCCTGGCGGGCCGGCGCCTGTCCGGGGCCGGCGGCGCCGAGCGCCGCCCGCACCACCAGCCACAACGCGAAGGCCCCGTCGCGGTCGGGACCACGGGAGCTTTCAGCCAGGGCCGCGGCAAACGCGGCGTCGGCGGCGGGCAGGGCGGGGTGACTCATCGTCAAGCGCTGGTTGTATTTGGGCGAATGTAGCGGGCCGGGCCACGAGCGGCTAGGTTGCCGCCATGGCGACGCGGCCGCGCAGCATCCTGTGGGTGGACGACGAGGCCGAAGGCCTCGAGTCGCATCGCCGGTTCCTGGCCGACAACGGCTACGAGGTCGCCACGGCCACCCATGGCGACGACGCCCTCGAGATGCTGCGGCGCGGGCCCTACGGCGTCGTGCTGGTGGACGAGCAGATGCCGGGCCGCCGCGGCCTCGACCTGTTCGGCGCGATCCGCGAGCTGGATCCCGCCGTGCCCGTCGTCATGGTCACGAAGTCGGAGGACGCCGCGACGATGCGCGAGGCCATCGGCCTCGCGATCGACGACTATCTCGTCAAGCCGGTGCAGCCGCGCCAGGTGCTCTCGGTGGTGACGCGCCTGCTCGAGGGTGACCGGATCCGGCAGCAGCACCTCTCGCGCGAATTCGTGGCGCGGTTCCGCGAGCTCGAGGCGCGCCGCTCTGCGGCGCTCGGCTGGCGCGAGTGGATCGACCTGTACCGCGCGCTCGCGATGTGGGACGTGCGGCTCGCCAGCGCAGGCGAGCCGGGACTGGCCGAGGCGCTCGGCACGATGCAGTCCGGGCTGCGCCGCGATTTCGCCGCGTTCATCGAGCGCCACTACGAGAGCTGGATCGCGAACCCCGCCGGCGATCGACCGGCGCTCTCGCACGACGTGGTGGAGGAAATGGTCCTGCCGGTGCTGAAGAGTCACGGCCGCGCGCTGTTCGTCGTCGTGGATTGCCTGCGCCTGGACCAGTGGGAAGCGCTCGTCCCGCTCATCACGCCGCTCCTCGACGTCGAGACGTCGCACTACTACAGCATTCTTCCGACTGCCACGCCCTACAGCCGCAACGCGATCTTCGCGGGGCTGCTGCCGCGCGACATCGCGCACGCGCACCCCGGCTGGTGGACCGAGGACGAAGAGGAGAGCCTCAACGCCCACGAGCACGAGCTGCTCCAGCACCAGCTCGCGCGCCTGACCGGCACGAACGTGCCGACGCGCTACGACAAGATTTTCGGCGGCGGCGAGCCGGACGAGTTCCTGCGCAGGCTGCCGAGCCAGCTGGCGCAGGACGGCGTCACGGCGCTGGTCTTCAACTTCGTGGACCAGCTGACGCACGGCCGCTCGGAGAACGCGATCCTGTTCGAGGTCGCGAAGGATGAGGCGGCACTGCGCGCGCTGACGAGCTCGTGGTTCGAGCGCAGCCCGCTCAAGGCCGCCCTGCGCGAGGCGGAGCGGCGCGGCGTGCCGGTCGTGCTCACGACCGACCACGGCTCCATCCACTGCCACACCCCTGCCACGGTGTTCGCCAAGCGCGACGCCACGGCCAACCTGCGCTTCAAGTTCGGCGAGGACCTGCGCGTCGAAGATCCGCAGGCCGCGATCACGGCGAAGGATCCGCTCACGTTCGGGCTGCCCAAGCGCGGCCTCGGCGTGCGCGCCGCGTTCGCCGTGGGCGACCGGTTCTTCGTGTATCCGACCAAGCTGCGCGAGTACCAGGCCCGCTACCGCGGCGCGTTCCTGCACGGCGGCGTGTCGCCCGAAGAGGTGATTCTGCCGATCGCCCTGCTGACGCCGCGCAAGGGCGGCGCGTGAGTCCGTACCGGCAGCTGATGGGTTTCGCGCGGCCCTACGCCGCGCGCTTCGCGCTGGCCCTCGCGGCCGGCGTCGCGGGCTCGGCGCTCGACGGCGTGACGTTCATCCTCCTGATCCCGTTCCTGAGAAAACTGTTCGGCGCCGGCGTGCTGCTCCGCGCGGCAGGCCCGGCCGCGAGCGGCGCGGACAGGTTCCTGAACTGGGCGTTCGGCGCCTTCCTCCGCAATGCGTCGGCCGACCGCGCGTTCGCGCTCGTCGTGGTGCTGATCCTCGTCTCGGTCGTCCTGAAGAACATCGCGTTCTACGTCTCGCGCCTCGGCGGCATGGCGGTCCAGGAGTACATGGTGCGGGACCTGCGCAACGCGCTGTACGCGCACCTCCAGGGCATGCGGCTCGACTACTTCCAGCGGACCCGCGGCGGCCAGCTGCTGACGCGGATGCTCGCCGACACCGAGCAGGTCAAGCCGATCCTCGGCGATCAGCTGGGCGAGCTGCTCCGCTCCGGGGCGACCACGATCTTCTACGTCGCGATCCTGGTCGCGATCAGTTGGCAGCTCACGGTGCTCGCGCTGCTGCTCGCACCGCTCCTCCTCTTCGTGCTGCGTCCGCTGATCGGGCGGCTGCGCGGCCGCATGCGCCACCTGCTCGACGACCGCGGCGAGCTGACGAGCCTGATGGAGGAGACGGTCTCGGGGGTGCGGCTCGTCAAGGCGTACGGCGCCGAGCCCTACGAGCGGGGCCGGTTCCAGGCCGCGGCCAACGGCTACGCTCGCGGCGTCATCAAGTGGCAGAAGCTGGCGCTCGTCTCGCAGCCGATCTCCGAGAGTTTCGGCGCGCTCGTGACCGTGGTGCTGCTGTACGTCGGCGCGCAGATGGCGACCGGACAGTCCGCGGCGCTGCCGCCCGAGAATTTCATCGCGTTTCTGTTCGTCGCCCTGCGGCTGATGGGGCCGCTCAAGTTCCTCTCGAACTTCCCGGCCGCGGTGCAGACCGCCCTCGCGGCGGGTGAGCGGGTGCTCGAAACGCTGAACGAGCCGCCGCTCGAGGCTCGCGCCGACGGCGGCGCCGTGGCGCCCGCCTTCGCGCGCTCGGTGGAGTTCAAGGGCGTCGCCTTCAATTATGACGGCGGGCCCCGGGTGCTGGACGGCGTGACGCTCGAGGCGAAGAAGGGCGAGATCGTGGCCCTGGTCGGCTCCTCCGGGGCGGGCAAGAGCACGCTGGTGGACCTGATCCCGCGCTTCTACGACCCGGCCCAAGGCGCGGTGCTGCTCGACGGGAAGGACGTGCGCGGTTTCACCCTCGCCTCGTTGCGCGCGCAGATGGGCATCGTGAGCCAGGAAACGGTGCTGTTCAACGACACCGTGAAGGCCAACATCGCCTACGGTGCACTCGACGGGTACGCGGCGCCACAGATCGAGGCCGCGGCGCGCGCAGCCAACGCCCACGACTTCATCCGGCGCCTGCCGCAGGGCTACGACACGATGCTCGGCGAGCGCGGCACGCGGCTCAGCGGCGGCGAGCGCCAACGCCTCGCCATCGCGCGCGCGCTGCTGCGCGATCCGCCGATCCTCATCCTCGACGAGGCGACCAGCGCGCTCGACACCGAGTCGGAGCGACTCGTGCAGGAGGCGATCGACCGCCTGCTCGCCGGTCGCACGGTGTTCGTCATCGCGCACCGGCTCTCGACCGTCCAGCACGCCAGCCAGATCCTCGTCCTCGAGCAGGGCCGGATCGTCGAGCGGGGGCGTCACGACGAGCTCCTCGCGGCCAGCGGGCGCTACCGCCGCCTCTACGAGCTGCAGTTCGGCGACGAGGCCAGGCCGACCGTCACGGCGTGAGCGACCCGCTCACGATTCTGCACCTCACCCACGAAGGCCGCGGCGCGGGCTCGTCGATCTCGATCGCGCTCCTGGCGCGCGAGCAGGCAGCCGCGGGGCATCGGGTGCTCGTCGGCTGTCCCGACCGCACGTATCTCGCCGGGCTGGTGCGTGGCTCCGGCGCCGAGCTGGTGCCGATGGCGTTCGCGCCGGGTGACGCTTCGGGCGCGGAAGTGGAGCAGCTCGTGCGTGAGGCGCGCGTGGACGTCGTGAACGCGCACAGCTCGCGCGACCGGGCCGCGTGCCGGCGGCTGCGCCTCGCCGGGCGCCTGCCCGGCGCGCTCGTCATGACGCGGCGCGGGATGCCGATGTCCACGCCGATCTCGGCGGTGCTCTCGGGCTTCGCCGCGGACCGCACGATCGCCGTGAGCCGCCCGGTCGCCCGATCGCTGGTCCGCCGCGGCACGCCGCCCTGGCGGGTGCGCGTGGTGCACAACGCGGTGGACCTCGCGCGCATCGATCGCGCGGTGACGGACCAGGAGGCGGAGCGCGTGCGCGCGCTGATCGCGGCCGATGGCCGGCCGGTGGTCGGCGTGGTCGCGCGGCGCAAAGATCACGACACGTTGCTGCGGGCCATGCACTTCCTGACCACGCCCGCCACGCTGTGCATCGT
>JBIOIA010000121.1:0-7671 GCA_044449445.1 Gemmatimonadales bacterium | reverse complement strand
GGTGTAGGGCTGGTCGGTGCTCACCTGGTTCTTCGCCTGGTCGTACTTGAGGATGCTCGTGGTGAGCGTGGCGCCGTCGGTCCGCACGACCACCACGTTGCCCCGCGCCTCCATTTCGCCGCTGCGCATCCGGTACCACCCGGTCTCGGCCGTGAGCACCGACGTCTCCACGCCGGCGGGCGTGTAGAACGTGACCTTGATCTTCTTGAGGTCGGTGTGGCCGCTGTTCTCGTAGACGAACGCGCTGTCGGCATCGAGGTGCCCGGTGCGCACGCCCTCGTTGGTGAGATTGGTGCTCATCTTGATCATCAGCTGGTCGGCGGAGTCGGCCGCCTGCGCGACCTCCTGGATCCGGTCCGGGCCGGCCTTGCCGCACGCGGCGAGGGCAAGACACAAGGCAAAGGTGTGCGCCTTTCTCACGCCGCACCCGCCTTCATCAGGTCGTGCAGGTGCACGATACCCTGGAGCGCGCCGCCCTTGTCCACCACGGGCATCGCCATGATGCCGTGCTGCTCCATGCGGTAGAGCGCGGCGCCGGCCAGCTCGTCCGGATGCGCCACCTTGGGCGTGCGGGTCATGATCGCGCGGACCTTGACGCTCAGGAAATCGTCGCGCTTCTCCATCAGCCGGGTGAGATCGCCGGCCGTGACGACGCCGCTGACGCGCTGCTTCCCATCCACGATCACGACCGTTCCGCGCCGCTCGGCCAGCAGGATGACGCACTTCCTCATCGGCGCGTCCGGGCCCAGGACCGGCAGCTTCTCCGTGACCATGACGTCGCCCACGGTCAGCAACAGTCGCCGGCCGAGCGCGCCGCCCGGATGCAGCCGGGCGAAGTCGTCCGACTTGAAGCCCTTCTTTTCGAGCAGGGCGACGGCGAGGGCGTCGCCCAGGGCGAGCGCGACGGTCGTGCTGGTGGTCGGTGCGAGGTCGAACGGGCACGCTTCGCCGTCTACGGCGGCGTCGAGCACGACGTCGGCCGCCTTGGCGAGCGAGGACTCCTCCTCGCCCGTCATCGCGATGATCGGCACGCCGAGACGCTTGAGCTGGTCCACGAGTACCATCAGCTCTCCCGTTTCGCCGCTCTTGGAGAGCACGATCGCCGCGTCGTCACGGCCGACGATGCCGAGGTCCCCGTGGACGCTGTCCACGGGATGCAGGAACGTGGCGGGCGTGCCGGTGGAGGTCAGCGTCGCCGCGATCTTGCGCGCGATCGCCCCCGACTTGCCGACGCCCGAGACGACGACCCGGCCCTTGCTTCGGGCGAGCAGCTCCACGGCATCGGAGAACCGCTTGTCCAGGCGCTTGGCGAGCGCCGCCACGGCCGCCGCCTCCTGTTCGAGGACGGCGCGGCCGCGCGCGACCCACGCCTTCCCGTCAGCGCGCGAGCGCGGCATCGCTGCGTTCCTTGAGATAGGCGCGGAGCACGTCGGTCCATGCGCCGCGCGCCTTGAGGAAGGTCTCGACGAACTCGCGGATGGCGCCGTGACCGCCGGGCGCCTTCGTCGTGTGCGCGGCGACCTCCTTCACCTCGGTCACCGCGTTGGCGACCGCCACGGGAAGCCCCACGCGCTGGAGGATCGGCAGGTCGGGCAGGTCGTCGCCGACGTACGCGGCCTCCTCCCAACGGGTGTTGTACTTGTGGAGCACGGCCTCGAAGCTCGCCAGCTTGCGCGCGGAGGGGTCCACGAGGAACGCGTCCACGCCCAGCTCCTGGGCCCTGAGGCGCGCCGCGTCACTCGGACGGCCGGTGGACATGACGACGAGCAGTCCGGCGGCCTTCAGGAGCACCATGCCGATGCCATCCTGGATGTCGAAGCGCTTGAGCTCGACGGGCTGCGCCTGGCCCAGCGTGTTGGCCGTCGTGCCGAGGTAGACGCCGCCGTCGGTCATGGTGCCGTCCACGTCGACGCCGACCAGCTGGATGCGCCTGGCGAGGACCGGCTCGATCATTTCGTGCCGCCGTTCCGGGCCGCGTGCCACACGTCGAGAGCGCGCGCGATCAGCTCGTCGAGCTGGTCGAGAGGAACCATGTTGGGCCCGTCGCTCGGCGCGCGGTCGGGATCGGGGTGGGTCTCGAGAAAGAAGCCGTCGGCGCCGGCGGCGGCCGCGGCCAGCAGCAGCGCCGGGATGGAATCGCGTTGCCCGCCGCTCGCGCCGCCCTCGCCCCTGCCCGGCTGCTGCACGCTGTGGGTGGCGTCGAACACGACGGGCGCTGCGCAGGCCTGCTTCAGCCGCCGGAACGAGCGCATGTCCACCACCAGGTCTCCATAACCGAAGAACGTGCCGCGCTCGGTGACCGCGACCAGCTTCGAGCCGCCGCCGCGCACCTTCTCGAGCGCCCCGGCCATCGCCTCGGGCGTCATCCACTGGCCCTTCTTCACGTTGACGGGCTTGCCCGTCTTCCCGGCGGCGACGAGCAGGTCGGTCTGGCGGCAGAGAAAGGCGGGAATCTGGAGCACGTCGGCGACCTGCGCGGCCCGCGCGGGCTGGCTGGCGTCGTGGACGTCGGTCAGGACCTTGAGACCGGTCGCTTCGCGCACCCGGGCGAGCGCGGCGAGCCCGTCCTCGAGGCCCGGTCCGCGCACCGCGTCCAGCCGCGCGCGGTTCGCCTTGTCGAACGATGCCTTGTAGGTGATGGTGATGCCGCGGCGCTGGGCGAGCTTCGCCAGGTGCTCGCCCACCTTCAGGTTCAGGCGGTCGTCTTCGAGGACGCAGGGGCCGGCGATGAGGAATGGCCCCGGACCGAAGGGCCCCACGGCGGCCATGATGTGTTCAGACCTCGGCGAGCTTCTGCGCCCGAGCTTCGGCGGGCGCGGCACGCCGCGTCTTCATCTCCTTCGCGGCGCGGATGAACCCGGCGAACAGCGGGTGCGGCCGGGTCGGCCGGGACTTGAGTTCGGGGTGGAACTGGCAGCACACGTACCAGGGGTGATCGGGCAGCTCGATCATCTCGACCAGCGAGCCGTCGGGCGAAAGGCCCGTCAGGCGCAGCCCGTGCTCGGCGAACAGGTCGCGGTAGCCGTTGTCCACCTCGTAGCGGTGGCGGTGCCGCTCGCTCGTCTCGGTGGCGCCGTAGATCTGCGCGACCCTGGAGCCGGCGCGCAGCTTGCACGCGTAGGCGCCGAGCCGCATCGTGCCGCCCAGGTCCTCGACGTTGCGCTGGCTGGGCAGCAGCGAGATCACCGGATTGCCGCACTCGGCTTCGAACTCGGAGGAGTTGGCGTCGGTGATCGCGCACATGTTGCGCGCGAACTCGATGATCGCGACCTGCATGCCGAGGCAGATGCCGAAGAACGGCTGCTTCCCCGTGCGTGCGGCCTCGATCGCCTGCACCATGCCCTCGACGCCGCGCACGCCGAAGCCGCCGGGCACCAGCAGCCCGTCGTAATTCGACAGGATCGCGCGCGCCGCCTCGGTGTCGGTGAAGCGGTCGGAGGAGACCCAGTCGATGAGCACGCCGACGTCGTTCGCGATGCCGCCGTGGACCAGCGCCTCGCTGATGGATTTGTACGAGTCCGCGAGGTCGGTGTACTTGCCCACGACCGCGATCTTCACGGTGTCCGCGGGCTTCAGCACCTTGCCGACCATCGCCTCCCACTTCGCCAGGTCGGGCTCCTTCGTCTCGAGCCGCAGCCGCTGGCACACTTCGCGGTCGAGGTTCTGCTCGTGCAGTTTGAGCGGGACCTCGTAGATCGACTTCACGTCGGGCGACTCGACCACGCAGCTGTAGTCCACGTTGCAGAACAGCGCGATCTTGCGGCGCATCTCCTCGGGGATCGGGCGCTCGCTGCGGCAGATGAGGATGTCGGGCATGATCCCGATCTGCATCAGCTCGCGGACCGAGTGCTGGGTCGGCTTGGTCTTCATCTCCTGCGTCGCGCCGATGAACGGCACCAGGGTCAGGTGGATGAAGATGGCGTTGTCGCGGCCGACTTCCTGGCGGAACTGTCGGATCGCCTCGAGGAACGGCAGGCTCTCGATGTCGCCCACGGTGCCGCCGATCTCGACGATCACGACGTCATGGTCGGGGGCGAGCCGGCGGATGTGCGACTTGATCTCGTCGGTGATGTGCGGGATCACCTGGACCGTCGAGCCCAGGTACTCGCCGCGGCGCTCCTTGGTGATGACGGACTGGTAGACGCGACCCGTCGTCACGTTGTTCGCCTGGGACAGCGAGCGGTCGATGAACCGCTCGTAGTGGCCGAGGTCGAGGTCGGTCTCGGCGCCGTCGTCCGTGACGTAGACCTCGCCGTGCTGGAACGGCGACATCGTGCCCGGATCGACGTTGATGTAGGGATCGAACTTCATGATCGTCACCCGCAGGCCGCGCTCGACCAGGAGCCGCCCAAGCGACGCGGCGGCGATGCCCTTCCCCAAGGAAGACACGACGCCGCCGGTCACGAACACGAACTTCGTCGATTCCTGCATCAGGCTCTCCCCGCGCCCAGGTGAGCTTCGGCCCGCTCCAGATCCTCTTCGGTGTCGATTCCCGGCAGCGCCGGCTCGCTCAAGAGCGCCACGCCGAACGACAGTCCGTGCGCCAGCGGCGTCAGCTGCTCCAGCTTCTCGGCATCCTCGAGCGGCGAGCGCGGCAGCTGCATCCAGCGCGCCAGCGTCGCCGGCCGATACGCATACACGCCCAGGTGCTGCCAGTAGCGCAGCGGGCTGCCCCCGCGGTTGTACGGGATCGGGCTGCGCGAGAAGTACAGCGCCCGCTGCTGCTCACCCATCGCGACCTTGACCAGGCTCGGCTTGGCCACGGCGTTCTCGTCGGCGGGCACCGCCGCCGTTCCAATGTCGAAGCCGGCCATCACCTGCTCGAGCGAGCCGCGGATCGCGGCGTGAGGCAGGAACGGCTCGTCCCCCTGCACGTTCACGATCACGTCATACCCCGCGTACTCGACGCGGGCGGCCACCTCGGCGACGCGGCTCGTGCCGGAGGGGTGGTGGATGCCGGTCATCACCACCTCGCAGCGCGCGTCCTTCACCGCCTCGGCCACCTCGGGGGCGTCGGTTGCCACGACCACCCGGTCCGACACGCCGCTGGCCACCGCGTTGTCCACCACGTGCACGATCAGCGGCTTGCCGGCCACCAGCCGGATCGGCTTGTTCGGCAGCCTCTGGGCGCCCAGCCGGGCCGGAATGACCACCAGTGCCCTAGGCCCCATGGATTGCCCCGAGCGCGCAAGCAAGAATCACGCCGCAAGGTAATAGCTCTCGCGGACGCTGTCAAAAGTTGTTGTGGGGCTTCTACTTAGGTGATACGGGAAAGGGCATGAAAGATAGCAAACCGGGACTCCCGGCGCCAGTGGCCAACCCTCACACGGCCAGGGAGTCCAGGAAATTCCGCAGCATCGTCTTGCCCAGGGCCGTTCCGATGGACTCCGGGTGAAACTGGAGCCCGTGGATCGGGGCCTCGCGATGCCGGAGGGCCATCAGCTCCGAGCCCCAGCCCTCGTCGGCCGACCAGGCCGTCGGCTCGAGCGCGGCGGGTAGCGTCGCGGGGTCCACGACCAGGGAGTGGTAGCGCATGGCCGTGAATGGCGAGGGCAGCCCCCGCAGGATGCCCTGCCCCCCGTGCCGGACCTCGGACGTCTTGCCGTGCATGAGCCGGCGGGCTCGTACCACTTTCCCGCCGAAGGCCTCGCCGATCGCCTGGTGGCCCAGGCAGACGCCCAGGAGCGGCACGCCCCGCTCGGCGGCGGCGCGCGCCAGCGGCACCGCGATCCCGGCGTCCTTCGGCAACCCCGGGCCCGGCGAGATCACGATGGCGCTGGGATTCGCGTCGAGCGCCGAGTCCACGGTGAGCGCGTCGTTGCGCTGCACCACGGGCTCGGCGCCCAGCTCGCCCAGGTACTGGACGAGGTTGTAGGTGAACGAATCGTAGTTGTCGAGGACGAGGATCACGCCCTACATCACCGCCTGTGTCATGTGCATCCTCATCGGCACCTCGCCCTGCGGGGTCTGGACCGTCCCCGACATGTTCATGTTCATCCCTGCCAGGCGCCGGGCACCCAGGTCCACGTCGATCTCGCCGACGACGTTCATGACCTGCGGTCCCGCCGGGTTCATCGTTGTCATCGTGCCGGTCCAGGTGATGACCGCGATGCGCGAGCCAGCGCGCTGGTCCACACGGTCGAGCTTGAAGCTGCCGCGTACCGTGACCGACGGCTAATCGGCGCCGCCTGGCGTGGTTGTGGAGTCGCTCCACGTATCACCGGGCCGTACCGCCTGGGCCGGGAGGATGAACGGCGTCGGGCCGTTATTGCGGCCTCCGCCCATCATGCCGCCGCGCCCGCCGCGGCCACCCGGACCGCCGGGCCCGCCACCGCCCATGCCGGGGCCACCGCCCATGCCCGCCATTCCACCCTGGACCTCGGTCGAGAAGACCCGGCCGCGGTTGTCCATCTTGGTCACCGTCGTGCGCCCGCGCAGCTGCATCGCCGCGCCCGCCATCATCGGTGCCATCTGCGGTATGGCCGGCATCTCCATGGTCGCGGAGTCCACGACTTCCTGGAAGTTGAGCGTGTCGCCGGAGGTCCCCGTGAGGGTCCGGGTCGAGAACATGTTCATGCGGGAGAACGGAACGTTCGTGTCCGGGTTCATCATGGCGGCCATCTGGCCGCCACGCATGAACGTTTCCATCACGGTCTGGTAGTGGTTGGCCTGGCCCGGCTGGCCGCTGATCCGCAGGAGAACCGACTCCTGGGCGCGGGCCGCGGTGGCGGCGAGGGCAAGCAACGTGGCTGCGTAGAAGGTGCGGCGCATCAGACTGCCTCCAGAGTTCCGGGAGAGCGGCGAAGTCGTGCGTGAATCAACGGGCTAAGATATCGCTCCGGCCGAATGGCGTGGCAAGTCGCGGGGGTGTGAGCTTCGATTTCAGCGAGGGTTCGCGGTTCCCCGGATCGGCATCGCGCAGCGGAAGCCCGTCTTGTCGAGCAGGCCGCGGTCGGCCATGGGAGAGTTGTAGCCGCGGGTCATCGTGGTCGGGTCCGGCGTGTTGTACGCTCCGCCGCGGATCACGTAGAACTGGAGCGGCATCAGGCCCTGCATCGCCGGTCCGCCGGGATACGCGCCCATTGGCGAGGACGTCCACTCCCACACGTTGCCGATCATGTCCTGGACGCCCTCGGGCGTGCTCCCGCGCGGGTAGCTGCCGACGGCGGCCGGCGCGTTGCGCCGCTCGGTCGCGATGTTGGCGCGCCCCAGCTCGAGCTCGCCGGTCCAGGGGTAGCGGCGGGCCGCGACGCCGCGCGCCGCGGCTTCCCACTGCTCCTCGCTCGGAAGCACGCCGCCGTCCCGGTGCTTCCACGCGCAGTAGTTCGTGGCCTCGGACCACCGGACGCCGGTGACCGGCAGGTTCGCCGCGGGCCGCGACGTCCACGGCGCGTCGGCGCGACCCGAATCCACGAACACTTTGTAGTCGCCGACCGTCACCTCGTGCACGTCGAGACCGAACGCCGCCAGCTGCACCTGGTGAGCGGGCTTGAGCCGCGAATCGGTTCCTTCGTTCGTGCCGATGGTGTACGAGCCGGCCGCAATGACGGCCACCTCGGCGTCCCCGGGAGGGAGCGGCGGCCGCCGCGCGCCGTGCGGCACGAGCAAATACGCGACCAGCGAGCCGACGACGATCACTCCCGCAAGGGCCGCCAGCATCGTGTTGCGTTG
>JBIOIA010000120.1:0-7714 GCA_044449445.1 Gemmatimonadales bacterium | reverse complement strand
TCCTGGTGCGGCGGGGGAGCAGCGCGACCGGGACCCGGGTGCGGCGCGCGTTAGGCGTCGGCGGCGTGCGGGTCGAGGCCGACTCCACGCGGCTCGTGGACGTCACGGTGCGGCTCGGCAGGGACTTCGTCTCCGGCGGCAATCCGTAGCTGGCCGCACGCGGCTTCGATGTCGAGGCCGCGGCTGCGCCGCACCACGGCCTCAACGCCCTTGCGCTCCAGGGCGATCCTGAAGCCGTGCATCCGCCTGGTCGGCGAGCGCTTGAGCGCGCCGGCTCCGCCGGGATGCAGGGGCAGCAGGTTCACCATCGCGCCGCTCGCCTTCGCCAGCTTCGCGAGCTCGGCTGCGTCCTCGTTCCGGTCGTTCACGCCGTCCATCAGCACGTACTCGAACGTGATCCGCCGCTTGAACTGCCCGGCAGCCCGGAGCACGTCCTTCAGGTGGTACTTCTTCTCGATCGGCATGATGCCGCGCCGCACCTCGCTCGTGGGCGCGTGCAGCGAGATCGCGAGCCGGAACTGCTCGGGCCGTTTCGCGAGCTGCTGGAGTCCGGGCAGGATGCCCACCGTCGAGACGGTAATGTGACGCGCGCCGATGCCGAGCCCCTCGCGATCGTTCAGCACGCTCAGGGCCACGTCCACGTTGGGCCAGTTGAGCAGCGGCTCCCCCATGCCCATGAAGACCACGTTGGTCGGCTTCTGTCCGTCCGGCTCCAGCAGCATCTCGCGCACCTGCGACGCGATCTCCCACGCGGCGAGATGGCGCGAGAGGCCCATCGTGCCGGTCGCGCAGAACGCGCACGCGAGCGGGCAGCCGGCCTGCGAGCTGATACACAGCGTGCGGCGCGAGCCCTCGGGGATCATCACCGACTCGACGGCCTGGCCATCCGTGAGCCGCCACAGGTATTTCACCGTGCCGTCCTGCGACTCGCGGCGCACCTCGCGCGCCAGCCTTCCCAACGGCCACTCGGCGTCCAGCGCGGCGCGCAGCGAGGCCGGAAGCTCCTTCGTGTCCGCCCACGCGCGGACCGGGCGCTGCCACAGCCGGGGCAGGATCTGCGCGAGGCGGTAGCCGCTCTCGCCTCGCGCCTTCAGCCACTCGCCCAGCAGGCGCGCGGCCTCGGCCGGCGTGACGTTCAGGATGTGCGAGGCGGCCGCGACCGCGGCAAGCCGCTCGCTCGGTGTCCGATATCCGGGCGGCAGGTTCCCGCCTGCGGCGGGTAGCTTCCCGCCGGCCGCTTCCGCGCCGCTCACTGGAACGTCCCGGTGAGGCCGAACCGGTACGTCGCCCCGAACCCGTTCACGCCGCCGTCGCGGCCGATCTGGATCCGGAACGGGCCGGAACCGATCGCGAGGGCGAGGCGCGAGCGCAGCACCGAATCGCCGCTCGCGTTCTCGGCCGACGCGCCGGCATCGAGGGCCAGGTCGCCCACGGCGATGCCCGCCGTCAGCAGGTGCTCGACGTTTTCGTCGGGCGCGGTCGTGAGGCCGTAGCGCAGCAGCACCCGGGCGTGCGCGCCCCACGCGTCGAAGGGCGACGAGCCGTACTCGGCGCCCAGGTTGTACGACGCGGCGTCCCCGGCCGCGCGCAGGGTGGGATCGAAGAACCGGGTCGCGCCGCCCAGGCGGAAGTGCGTCGTCGCGTACTGTGCCCCGAAATCCACGCCCAGCTGCGACCGCGTCGTCGGCCCCAGCTCGCCCGAGAGGTAGCGCAGCGCCACGCCGCCCACGAGGCCCGGCGCGACGTTGCCCGACACGCCGATGGACACCGCCTGGTTGTACACGGCTATCGTGCCGATCGCCTCGGGACTCGTCTCGGTCAGGGTGATGTCCGCGACCTCGAGCCGGCCATAGCCGAGGCTCACGACGCCGACGTGCGCCACGTGGGTCGAGACCGCGATCAGCCCGCCGCTCACGCCGATCTCGGAGGGGGAATTGATGGCCTCCACGCCGACCCGCAGCCGCTCGTGCTCACCCAGGGATACCGCCGGCGTCCACAGGGGGGCGGTCCCGCCCTCGGTCAGGGACATCGGCATGACTTCGGTGCCGGCGGCGACCCGCCACAGGTCTGACACGACGGACGCCTGGGCGCATGCACCGCGGGGCAGGAGCCACAGAAAGGAAAGGAGCAGGCCGGCGCGCACCGGCGAAGCATACCGGGTCGGGATTGCTTGCTCAAGTGTAGGAGTGACATTAACTTCCGTCGCAGTGCTGCTGGGCGACCTCCTCACCGCCGACCGCATCAAGGTCCCCCTGGAGTCAAGGGACAAGCTGAGCGTTATGCGCGAACTCGTCGAGCTCCTGGTGCGCAGCACCGGGGGCGAGGCAGGGGACGTGCTGCGCGCCGTGCGCGAGCGCGAGGACTGCCTCTCGACGGGATTCGGTTTCGGCGTGGCGGTCCCGCACGGGCGCACGCCGGCGCTGAAGGAGCTGGCGCTGGTGGCGGGCCGCTCGGGCGAGCCGATCGACTTCGGATCCGTGGACGGCCTGCCGGTCCGGCTCTTCTTCCTGGTCGCGGGACCCGAGTCGGCGGCGGGCGAGCAGGTGCGGGCGCTGGCGAGAATCGCGCGGCTGGTGCGCCGCGACTACCTGCGCGAGCGGCTGCTCAAGGCGCCGAGCGCGGATGAATTCGCGCAGATCGTTCGCGAGGCCGAAGCGCACTAGTGAGCGGCTCGCGACGTGCCTGGGTGACGGTGTTCGTCTGGCTCGCGTTCCTCGAGTTGCTGACCTCGCTGCCCGGCAGCGCGCTGCCCGTGCTGCCGAAGATGGCGATCCGGATCGACTGGGTCGCGCACCTCTGCCTGTACGGCGGGCTGGGCGCGCTGCTGGCGCGGGTGAGCGTGCTGGAGAACTGGTCGCGGCGGCGCCTGGTCATGGCGGTGGTGATGATGTCGCTGTTCGGCGTGCTCGACGAGCTGCACCAGCTGTTCATCCCCGGCCGGAGCGCCGAGGTGGGGGACTGGGCGATGGATACGTTAGGCTCGGCGAGCGGATTCGCCGTGCTCCGGTGGGTGGCGGGAACGAGCCTGGGGGCGTACCTGTTTCCATGACGCCAAACGCGACGACGATGCGGACCCATCGCTGCGGAGAGCTCCGGAAGGAGCACGCCGGGCAGCAGGTGCGCCTGGGCGGCTGGGTGCACCGGCGCCGCGACCTGGGCGGGCTCGTGTTCATCGACCTGCGCGACCGCGATGGGCTGGTGCAGGTGGCCTTCGCCCCGGAAGCGAAGGATGCCTACGCGACGGCCTCGCAGCTGACGCCCGAGACCGTGGTCCTGGTCGCCGGCGTGGTGGCCGCGCGGCCCGGCGGCCAGGCCAATCCCGATCTGCCCACGGGCGAGATCGAGGTTCGCGGCGCCTCGGTCACCGTCGTGGGTCCGGCGGTAACGCCGGCGATCCAGGTGGCGCGCGGCAAGGGCGAGGCGCTCGCCGCCGAGGAGCTGCGGCTCCAGCACCGGCACCTCGACCTGCGCCGTCCCGAGCTCCAGAAGAACCTCGAGCTGCGCCACCGGCTGCTCCAGCGCTCGCGCGCCGTGCTCGCGGAGCAGGGTTTCCTCGAGATCGAGACCCCCATCCTCACCAAGCCGACGCCTGAAGGCGCGCGCGACTACCTCGTGCCCTCGCGCGTCCAGCCCGGCGAGTTCTATGCCCTTCCGCAGTCGCCGCAGCTCTACAAGCAGCTGCTGATGGTCGCGGGCTACGACCGCTACTTCCAGATCGCGCGCTGCTTCCGCGACGAGGACCTGCGCGCCGACCGCCAGCCCGAGTTCACCCAGATCGACATCGAGGCGTCGTTCATCGGTGCCGAAGACATTTACCGCGTCACCGAGGTGCTGCTCGTCGCGCTGTGGGCCGAGGCGGGGGCGTCGGTCGCCGCGCCGTTCCCGCGGATGGTGTACCGGGAGGCGCTGGAGCGTTTCGGCACCGACAAGCCGGACCTGCGGTTCGGGCTCGAGATCCAGGACTGGACCGAAGCGCTGCGGAAGATCGAGCACCCGTTCCTCTCGCCGGCCAGGAGTGCGGGCGCGCGCGCGCGCGGCCTGCTCGTTACCGGCGGCGGAAAGCTCTCGCGCAAGGACATCGATCAGCTGGCGGACCTGGCGAAGCAGCTGGGCGGCAGCGGCCTCGCGTGGATCAAGCGCCAGGGCGATCAGCTCTCGGGCTCGATCGCGAAGGCGCTGAGCGTCGAAGACGCCGCCCGGATCGGCCTCACGGACGGCGACGCCGCGCTGCTGGCCGTCGGTCCCGATGCCGTCACGTCGCCGGTGCTCGACCGCGTGCGCCGCGAAGTGATCGCGAGACTGCAACTCGCGCCGCAGGCCCGCCACGCGTTCGTCTGGATCGAGCAGTTCCCGATGTTCGAGAAGGACCCGGCGACCGGTGTGCGGATGCCGCTGCACCATCCGTTCACGGCGCCGCACCCGGACGACGTCGCGCTCGTGGCGAGCGACCCGGATCGCGCGCGCTCGACGCACTACGACCCGGTGTACAACGGCGTGGAGCTGGGCAGCGGGAGCATCCGCATCGTGGACCCGGCGCTCCAGCAGGCCGTGTTCGCGCGCATCGGCTTCTCGCCCGAGGAAGCGGAGCATCGCTTCGGCTTCCTGCTCGCGGGTCTCCGGGCGGGCGCGCCGCCGCACGGCGGCATCGCGCTCGGCTTCGACCGGATCGCGATGCTGCTCGCGGGCGCGGAATCGCTGCGCGACGTGATTGCGTTCCCCAAGACGACCACGGCACGCGCGCTGTTCGAGGGCGCGCCGACCACCGTGCGCCAGGAGGATCTCGACGTGCTCCATCTCAAGGTGGTGAAGTGACCGTCACCGACGACGTCGTCCATCGGCTGGAGGTCGAAGGCGCCGACCCGCTCGCGCTGGCGGGCGTCAACGACGCCAACCTGCACGAGCTGACCCGCCTGCTCGGCGTGCGCGTGATGATGCGTGGCGATCAGCTCTCGCTCGCCGGGCCGCTCGAGGTGGTCGAGCGCGCGACGCCGGTGGTGCAGAGCATGATCGAGATCGCGCGCATGGGCGAGCCCATGAGCGCCGAGGACGTGCGTCGGCTCGTGAGCGACGCGCAGCGCGGCCGGCTCGAAGTGGGACGCAACGGCGAGCAGAAGATCATCCTGCCCGGGCTGCGGCGCGTCGTCGCGCCCAAGACCGCGGGCCAGCGCGCCTACCTGCACGCGATGTACGAAAGCGAGATCGTCGTCGGCATCGGGCCCGCCGGCACCGGCAAGACGTACATGGCCGTCGCCGTCGCGGTGGACATGCTTCAGAAGAAGCGCGTGAAGCGGATCATCCTCGCGCGTCCGGCCGTCGAAGCGGGCGAGCGGCTGGGCTTCCTGCCGGGGGACCTGCAGGCCAAGGTCGATCCCTATTTGCGGCCGCTGTACGACGCGCTCGAGGACATGATGCCGCACGACAAGGTGCAGCGCGCGCTCGAGTCGCGGGTGATCGAGATCGCGCCGCTGGCCTACATGCGCGGCCGCACGCTGGCCGACGCGTTCGTCATCCTCGACGAGGCGCAGAACACCACTGGCATGCAGATGAAGATGTTCCTGACGCGGCTCGGCGTGAACTCGCGGGCCGTGGTGACGGCGGACAAGACCCAGATCGACCTCCCCTCGCGGGAGGACTCGGGCATTCTCCAGGTCGAGCGGATCCTGCCGGGGATCGACGGGGTCACGTTCTGCTATCTCGAGGACGCCGACGTCGTCCGCCACCGGCTCGTGCGGGACATCATCAAGGCGTACCAGGCGGACAGTCCGGGTTGAGCGCTGGCTGGATCGTTCCTCGACGTGCTTCACGGACCAGGAAGCGACCGACGACCGACGTCCGCGTGAGCGTGCTCGCGAAGACGCCGCTCTCGGCCGCCGGCGTGGCGCGGCTCGCGTGCGCCGTGCTGCGCGCCGAGCGCGCGCGGACCGCCGCGTTGTCCATCACGTTCGTCTCCCCCGCGCGCATTCGTGCGCTGAACCGCTCGCACTTCAGGCGCGATCGCCCGACCGACGTCATCGCCTTCGCGCTCACAGGTCCGCCGCTCGTCGGCGACGTGTACATCTGCCCGGCCGTCGCGGCGCGCGAGGCGGCCCGCGCCGGGACCACGATCAAGGACGAGCTGCGCCGGCTCGTGGTCCACGGCGTCCTCCACGCGCTCGGCTACGAGCATCCCGGCAGCGCCCGGGGCCGCCTCGCGAGCGCGATGTGGCGGCGCCAGGAGCGGCACGTGCGCGCGCACGGGAAACTGGCGCGATGACGCGCGTCGTGCCGCTGGTGTTCGTGTTGCCCGCCGCGCTGTGGGCCGCGCTGCTGGCGCTCGCCGAGGGCTCGCTCGCCGCCAACCCCGCGCTGGGCGTCGAGGCGCTGCCTCCGGTCTATGCCGAAAAGCCCGAACGATTGCGCCGTGGCCTCGCGATCGGACGCATCACGCTGCTCGCCTTGTGCGCCGTTGCGCTCTCGGGAGCGGTGCACTGGTGGGACGCACCGCTGCTCGAGGCGCTGGGCTGGCTCATCCTGCTCGTCGCCGCGACCGTGCTCGCCGCCGACCTCCTGCCGCGAGCCGTGGGCCTGTGGAAGGGCGGGGTGCTCGGCCGTCAGGCCGTGCAGCTCGCCGTCGCCACGCTCACGGTTCCCGCGCCGCTGTTCGTCGCGGCCGGGATACTCGACCGCTCCTTCGCGCGGCTGTTCGGCATCGCGCCGGCGGGCGCCCGGGTGCGCGAGCTGGCCCAGCGCGAGATGATGCTGGGCGTGTTCGCGCTGGCCGACACGATGGTCAGCGAGGTGATGACGCCGCGCGTGGACGTTCTCGCCGTGGACGCGCACGCCTCGTTCGAGGAAGTGATCCGCCAGGTCGCCGCCGCCGAGCACGCGCGGCTGCCGGTGTTCGACGAGGATCTCGATCACATCGTCGGCGTGCTGTACACGAAGGACCTGATCCCCGCGCGTTTCGGCGCCGGCGCCCCCGCGGGCTGGCAGGCGCTCGTGCGTGCGGTGGACATCGTGCCCGAGGTCAAGACGCTCGACCGCCAGCTGCGCGACTTCCAGCGCGGCCCCGGCCACCTCGCCATCGTGGTGGACGAGTTCGGCGGCACCGCCGGCATCGTGTCGCTCGAGGACGTGCTCGAGGAGATCGTCGGCGAGATCCGCGACGAATACGACGAGGCGCTGGGTCCCTCGGTGGTCGAGACCACCCCCGGCGTGTTCCAGGTGGACGGCCGCGCGCCGCTCGACCGGCTCGCCGACGCGCGCGGCGTGCCGCGCGAGCACCAGGGAGTGTCCACGGCCGGCGGGTTCGTCTACGCGGCGCTCGGCCACGTGCCCGCGCCGGGAGAGACGGTGGACATCGCGGGCTGCCGCGTCACCGTGGAGAAGGTCGCCAGGCGCTCCATCGAGCGATTGCGGTTCGAGCGGCTCGCGCCGCCCGAGCCGCCCGGCGAGGACGCGAGACCGGAATGAGCGTCCTCGCCGTGCTGCTCGGACTCGCGCTCGCGGTCATCGGCGCGACCACCGGCGTCGCGGTCATCGCCGCCCGGCGACTCGAGCTGACGCGCTGGGTCGCCGACCGCGACGTCCCGGTCACGCTTATGGCGAGCGTCATCGTCCTCAACCGAACCACGGCCCGGATCCTGGCCGGGGGCGAGGTGCCAGGGGTGGTCATCCCCCAAGGGTTGATCGACACCGTCGAGCGTGAAGCCGCCTCGCCCGACAAGGGCAAGGC
>JBIOIA010000119.1:0-7829 GCA_044449445.1 Gemmatimonadales bacterium | reverse complement strand
GTCGTACACCGAGGGCGTACGCTACACCAAGGACGAGCTCGAGATCCTCCAGTTCGTCTCCGCCCAGGTCGCGATGGCGATCGAGCGCAAGCGCACCGAGGAGGCGCTGCGCGAGAGCGGCCAGCGGCTCCAGCACTCGCAGGCGATCGCGCACCTCGGCAGCTGGGAGCTCGACCTCGCCGACCTGGCGGACATCAGCCGCAACCCATTGTGGTGGTCCGACGAGACCTACCGGATCTTCGGCTTCGAGCCGCAAACGGTCCCGGTCACGAACGACCTGTTTTTCTCGCACGTGCATCCCGACGACCGGGCCCGCATCCAGGAGGCGGTCGCGAAGAGCCTGGAGGGCGGCGCGCCCTACCTGGTCGAGCACCGGATCATCCGGCCGGACGGCACCGAGCGCTTCGTGCGCGAGCAGTCCTCGCTGGTCAAGGACGAGCACGACAGGCCGCGCCGGATGGTGGGCACGGTGCTCGACGTGACCGACGAGCGGCGGCTCCAGGACCAGCTGCGCCAGGCGCAGAAGATGGAGGCCGTCGGCCGGCTCGCGGGCGGAATGGCGCACGACTTCAACAACCTGCTGACCGCCGTGCTCGCCACGAGCGACCTGCTCGCCGCCGAGCTGCCGGCGAAGACGCCGCACCGCGACGACATCGACATCATCCGCGCCGCCGCGTCGCGCGGGGCCGACCTCGTGAAGAAGCTGCTCGCCTTCAGCCGCCAGCAGCCCGTCGTGCTGGACACCGTGCAGATCGAGGCGCTGCTGGCCGATTTCATCCGGCTCGCGCGCCGCGTGGTGCCCGAGGACGTCGAGGTCGTGCTCCAGGTGCGCGCCAAGCGCGCGATCGTGCGGGCCGACCCGGCCGCCGTCGAGCAGATGCTGATGAACCTCGTGACCAACGCGCGCGACGCGATGCCCTCGGGCGGGCGGCTGGTGCTCGAGATCGACCGGGCGACGGTGAGCCCGGCCCAGGTGCGAACCTGGGGATTCGGCGAGGCCGGCAACTACGTGACGGTGTCGGTCATGGACAACGGGCACGGCATGGACCAGGAAACGATCCGCCGCGTGTTCGAACCGTTCTTCACCACCAAGGCCGTCGGCCAGGGCACCGGGCTCGGCATGGCGATGGTCTACGGGCTCGTGAAGCAGCACGAGGGATACGTGAGCGTCGAGAGCGAACAGGGGCGCGGCACGACGGTGCGCATCTTCTTCCCGGAGGCCGTGGCGGCAGCACAGGCCGCGCGCGTGAGCGAGCCGCCGACGAAGCCGGGCCGGGGCGAGACGATCCTGGTGGTCGAAGACGACGCGACGCTGCGCCAGTCGGCCCGGCGAGTGCTGGAGACGAGCGGCTACACGGTCGCGACGGCTTCGGACGGATTTGAAGCGCTGAACTGGATGCACGTCAACGCGGAGAACCCGCCGGACCTGATCATCAGCGACGTGGTGATGCCGCGGGTGAGCGGCCCGCAGCTGGTGAGCAAGCTGCGCGAGACGGGTCGTGCGCCCAAGGTGCTGTTCACGTCCGGCTACGCGGCGCCCGACGTGCAGGCGCGCGTGCCCGATCAGGCAGGCATTTCGATGCTGGCCAAGCCGTGGACGATCGCCGACCTGCTGGCCCGCGTGCGCGAGATCCTCGACACGCCCGCGGGGCGGATCAGCGGTTGATCCAGTAGGAGAACTTCACCAGGAAGCTGTTGTCCGGCCTCAGCCCGAACAGGTCGCTGAAGTCGCCACCGAAGCCCCGCGTCCCCTCCAGCGACTGTGATCCCTGGCGCCCCTGGCTCCACACCACGAACAGCGCCGAGCCCGGCCGGTACTCCCAGCGGAACACCACGTTCGAGCGGAATTCCTTGAAGTTGAACCCGCCGGGATTGTTGGTCACCGACGTGTCCCCGTACGGCTGGTAGCGGGCGTTGAAATCCGCCGCGCGCGGCGTCGCCGAAAGCTCGCGCACGTTGCTGTACGTGCCCTTCGACACGAACGGCTGAAGGTAGACCTGGAGCGTCGTGGTCGGCGTGATCGTGTAGTCGAACCGGCCCGTGACGCCGAGCGTCTGCTGATCGAGGTACGCGAACGTGTAGTGCGTGACGCCCTGGGCCGTGTAGTTGTTGAACCACTGTGTGTCGTTCCGGTTCTTCGTCCAGTTGAACGACACCGCCGACGTGAACCGCCGGGACATCTTGAAGTCCAGCTCGGGGTTCCAGTTGAGCGAGGTCGAGCGCCCTCCGTCACTGCGCGAGTAGTTCCACCACAGATACGGGATGATCGACTTCCGGTCGTCCCCCGTGATGCCCCACCACGGCGCGAAGTACGGGTCCTGCCGCACTGCCGGGCCGCCCCGCGAGCAGCGGTCGCAGTAGGTCTCGCCGAGCTGGCCGACGGTGCCGCCGACATTCAGCCCCCAGGCATTCAGGAGCGTGATGTGCGTGTTCATGTTGTACGCGCGTTCCTGGGGGAGCCCGCTCGCCGACCAGTACTGCCACCAGTTGTTGTTGATCTGGAGTCGCTGATAGAAGCGGGTCTTGCGACGGTCGAAATAGCCCGCCCAGGTGGACCACGACTGCTGGTCGGCGCGGCGCAGGTAGCCCAGGTCGTTGATCTCGAAACCGGGCGAGCGGCGCGAGTAGGCGGTCTGGAACATGACGTGCTGGCCGCTCACCTTGCCTATTGCGATCTCCTCGGCGTCACCGCTGAGCGAGGTGCGCAGTGTGTCGTACGGCAGGCCCGCGTCGGGCTGCTGGTAGTAGTGGGCCGAGCTCTGCTGGGTCGCCGCGATCGCCGCGGGCGTGCCCTCCACGTGGCTGTAGTCGAGCGCGCCGGCCAGCTCGAACTTCTGATCCAGGAACCGGTGCCGGAACTCGAAGGCGCCCACGTACGCGCTGCGGCGCAGGTAGGGCGAGCTCCAGGAATCGACGTCGCGGTTCACCGCCGTCAGCAGGCCGCCGACCGTCGTCTCGCCGCCGCGCAGGTCCTGGCGCAGCCGAACCAGGCCGTAGTTGGTGGCCGGCTCGATCGTCGCGCCGCCGGTGCCGGTCACCTGCTCCGTCACGGCGTCGAGCGCCGCGAAGCTGAGGCCGCCGGGGGTCCGGCCCGTCAGCTTGCCGGCGCCCAGGATCCGCGTGAACGCGTCCGACGTGGTGTCGTTGTACGTCCCCGCCAGCTCTGGCGCGCGGCCGATGCGCCGGCTGTAGAACAGGCCCTCGCTCCAGCAGTTCACCTGGGAGCAGTTCACGTCGAACCGGAACAGTCCGCTGCCGGCGACGAAGAAGGGCCGCTGCTCGGGGAAGAAGGTCTCGAACGCGGTGAGGTTGAGGACCGCCGGGTCGGCCTCCACCTGGCCGAAGTCCGGGTTGATCGTCGCGTCCAGCGTCAGGTTGGACGCGACGCGGTACTTGACGTCGCCGCCGACGCTGACGTCCTGCTCGCGGTCGATGCTGGTCGCGCCGAAGTGCGACACGTTCTTGGTGACCACGTAGGGCGCGGCCTCCAGCCTTCGCGGCGCCTCGAGGCCGTCGAACCCGGCCATCTCGCCGAGCTGCGACACCATCCCGGCCCGCGCCTGGCTGAGCATCGGCCACGACACGCGCTCGCTGTAGCGATAGATGTCGCGATCGATCGTGAAGCCGAACGTGTGCGCGCTCTGCCGGCCGTAGCGCATCTGCGAGAGCGGGATCCGGAACTCCGCCGTCCAGCCGAGCGAGTCGATGCGGGTCGCGACGTCCCATACCGCGTCCCAGGCGAAGTCCTCGGTGCCGTCGTTGAAGACCTGCGCGTCGAGCTTCACCCCCGACGGGTTGACGCCGAACTCGTAGCCGTTGCGCCGGTCGTGATACGAGTCGATGAACAGCCAGATCCGGTCGGTCGGCCCGAAGTAGTCACGCCGCGACAGCAACGTCATGATGCTGTCGGGGTGCGGATCGAAGGCGCGCACGAACACGTACAGGTTCGCGGCGTCGTAGGCCACCTTCGCCTCGGTGGCGAAGCGCGGCGCCTTGCCCTCGGTCGGCTGCCATTCCCTGAAGTCGGTGATCGGCGTGGCCTGCTGCCAGATCGGATCGTCGTCCCGGCCGTCGATCACCGGCGCCTGGGTGGCGCGCGTCGCCACCGCCCGAGGCACGTGCGTCGGCGGCTGGCTGTCGTGTCTCGTTGTTTCGGGGCCCTGGAGACTCGCGAGGAGACTCAGGAGCAGGGCGGCGGCGACCATGTTTGACCCGGCGTTCGGTTAGCCTTACGACACCGGTCACGTACGAAAGGTTGGGTCGCGGGGTTTCGGCCGGGTCAGCCGGGAGGGGCCGGCAGCTGCTTCATGTGGTGCCGGGTATGGACTTCCTGGAATCGGACATAGTCGCTGACGGCCAGCTTCCCGAACGATGGATGGGTGAATGTGAAGTCCCCGATCGGAGTCACCGACCGCACGTCGGCCTCGAAGGCCCGCACCGCATCCATGAGCCGCTCGCGCCCCTCGGCGGGGTTGGCGGAGATCACTTTGGGCTCGAAGGGCGCGAACGTCGTGGATGGGCGACCGAACCGGCCCGAGTCCAGGATCCCGCGCAGCACGAACCGCCGCAGCAGCGGCCTGAACAGCCTCGGCACGTTCGGCAGGCCGACCGGTTCTCCCTTGATGATCTTGCCCGACGCCACGTGGGTCTGGATGATGTGGTCGAGCAGTTGCGCCGGCGACCACTTGCCGTGGGCGCGCGGCGTCGTCCAGACGGCGCCGAGCCGGTCGGTGGCGTCCGCGAAGTCGCGGGCGGCGGCGAGGTTCGAAGCGAGGGCGATGTTGAGGTCGGGCATGGATGCTAGCTTACCATCAGACAGCGGGCGATGACAAGCGAGGTCTCTCGTATGGAACAGCGCAAGCTCGGCAACCAGGGACTGACCGTCTCGGCTCTCGGCCTGGGCTGCATGGGAATGTCGGACATGTACGGCCCGCGCGATGAGGTCGAGGCGACGGCGACGATTCATCGCGCCATCGAGCTGGGCGTCACGTTTCTCGACACCGCCGACGTGTACGGGCCGCACACGAACGAAGTCCTGGTCGGCCGCGCGATCCGGGATCGGCGGGACCGCGTCGTGCTCGCGACCAAGTTCGGCAACCTGCGGGGCAAGGACGGCAGCTGGCAGGGCGTGAGCGGCAAGCCCGACTACGTGCGCTCGGCGTGCGACGCGTCGCTGACGCGACTCGGCGTCACGCACATCGACCTCTACTACCAGCACCGCGTGGACCGCACCGTCCCCATCGAGGACACCATCGGCGCGATGAGCGACCTGGTGACGGCGGGCAAGGTGCGCTGGCTCGGACTGTCGGAAGCCAGGGCCGCGACCATCGAGCGCGCGCACAAGGTGCATCCCATCAGCGCGCTCCAGAGCGAGTGGTCGCTGTGGACCCGCGACGTGGAAGACGAGAACCTGCCCATGTGCCGCAAGCTAGGCATCGGGTTCGTGCCCTACAGCCCGCTCGGCCGCGGGTTTCTCTCGGGTCGGATCAGGAAGATCGAGGACATGGCGAAGGACGACGTGCGGCACACGCATCCTCGTTTTCAGGGCGAGAACTTCCGGAAGAACCTGGACCTGGTGGCGCGGATCGAGGAGATCGCGCGCGAGAAACGCTGCACGAGCGCCCAGCTCGCCCTGGCGTGGCTGCTGGCGCAGGGCACAGGCGTGGTGCCGATCCCGGGCACCAAGAGCCGGGCCAGGCTCGAGGAGAACATCGGGGCGCTGAACGTGAAGCTGAGCGCCGGGGACAAGGAACGGATCGAGGCCGCCTTCCCCCGGGGCGTCGCGGCGGGCGAGCGCTACGCCGAGCGGGCGCTGCAGGCGACGAACGGATAGATTGATCGGGTGACCCAACCGCTTCGCGGCGTACCCCACTTCGTCTGGGCCGCGCTCGTCCGCCAGCGCCAGACCGGCGGCCTCGTCCCCTCGCAGCGATTCCTGATCAAGAAGATGATCGCACCCGTGCCGACCGGTTACAGAGGGACGGTGATGGAGCTGGGCGCGGGCATCGGCGCGCTCACGCTTCGGCTCGCGGCGCGCTGCCCCGAGGCGCGCATCGTGGCGTGGGAGGTCCAGCCCGACCTGGCGCGGCAGGCGCGGATCAACCTCGACGAAGCCGGCGTCGGCGAGCGCGTCGAGCTGATCAACGGCTCGGCCGAGGACCTGATTCCGGACATGAAGAAGCGCGGTATTGCGTCGGCCGACTACGTCATCTCCGGGGTGCCGCTGGCGAACCTGGGCAAGGCGCGCTCGGAGAACCTGATCGGGTCGGCGTTCGCGGCGTTAGGCAGCGGCGGCATGTACGTGCAGTTCCAGCATTCCACGCACCACCAGGAGGCGATCAAGGCCCGCTTTGACGCCCTTCGTACGGCGACCGTGCTTCTGAACATCCCGCCAGCGGTCGTCTACTACGCCACGCGCTTCGCCAGCTCGGCGACGAGCCCCTTGGTGTAGGGCACGTCGATGCCGTGACGCGCGCCGCCGCGGATGATCGGGCCGGCGATCGCGTCCAGCTCGGGCGGCCGCTTCGCGGCGATGTCCTTCTGCATCGAGCTCTTCATCCCTGCCGGAAAATTCTTCAGCGACTCGGTCACCTGGGCCGCGTCCACGCCCGCGCCGTCCGCCAGCGCGATCGCGCAGGCCTCCTCCGCCGTGCCCACTAGCCGCTCGAGCCATTTCGGATCGTCCCGCACTTCGCCGATCGGCTTCCCCGCGGCCGACGTCGTGAGCGCGAACGGCGCGAGCATCACGAGCTTCCGCCACAGCAGTGTCGCCTCGTCCACCACCCAGGACACCGTGCACCCTAACCGCTCCAGCGTATGCGCGGGCCGCTCGAGCACGTCCCTGCCCTGGCCGGCGAAGCCGAATCGCGCGAATTGCGAGCGGTGCACGATCCGGCCCGGCGCCACGCGTTCCATCTCGCCGGCGATGGTGCCCGGCACGACCTCCGTGCCCTTGAGCCGGGTGCGCAGCAGCTCGACGTGATCGATGCCGTTGAGCAGCGGGACCACGACGCGGGCCAGCTTCGGATCCGGCACCGCACGCAGCGCCGACTCGAGCTGCGTGGCCTTGGTGGTGACCCACAGGACGTCCACGGCGTGATCGAGCCTCGTCGCGCGCGTCACGCGCGTCGTGGCGTTACCGAGCGGGCTCGTCAGCTCGAGCGAGTCGGGATGGGCGGCGAACGACTCCTGGCGCAGCAGTAGCGTGACCTCTGTGCCGGCCTTGCCGAGCACCGCGCCGACGAACCCGCCCACGCCGCCGGCGCCCAGAATGGCATGTTTCATGTTCGAAGGTAGGTTATTTCATGCCCTTCTCCGCCGCAACGCTGACCTTCCTGCGCGGCCTCAAGTCGCACAACGACAGGCCGTGGTTCGAGGCGCACCGAGCCGGGTACGAGGCCGTCGTGAAAGGGCCGATGCTGGAGCTGATCGAGGAGATGGACGTGCGGCTGGCGCGGTTCTCGCCCGAGATCATCGGCGACACACGGCGCTCGATGTTCCGGATCTACCGCGACATCCGGTTCTCGAACGACAAGTCGCCGTACAAGACCCACGCCTCGTGCTGGTTCTACCATCGGGACGGTTCACGCGCAGTGGGGCGCGAGGCGGCCGGCGGCGGCGCGGGGTTCTACTTTCAGATCGCTCCGGGCAATTCGTTCCTCGGCGGCGGGATGTGGATGCCGCCGCGCGAGGCGCTGCTCAAGTTGCGCGACGCGATCGCGGACGACCCGAAGCAATTCACGCGCATCGTGGCCGACCCCGCACTGGTGCGCCGGTTCGGAGGACTGGACGACGAGGCGATGCTGAAGCGCACGCCGCGCGGCTTCGCG